>LUZC01000049.1 GCA_001603505.1 Bacteroidales bacterium Bact_11
TTTTACGCATAACAAAACCCCGAAAGTTTTTTGTCTAACTTTCGGGGTTCATGTCAAAGAGCCCCTCTTTTTTTATTTGTATGATACTCGATTAGAGCGCCAGGACAACGCCGAACTTGCCGCCGAAACGGTTGGCGGTGGATTCCGTAAACATGCGCTGGTAGTTGCCTTCCAGGAACAGACCGAAACCGGAAGAAATCTGGACCTCAAAACCGAGACCGCCTTCAAGACCGAAGTTGAATTCCTTTACGATATTATTGATGACTTTGTTGTTTTTCTTGCCGAAGCGTTCGCCATAAATACCGATGCTCGGATAGAGATAGAAACCGTCAGCCAGACGAAGGAGGTACTGGGCGTCAACAGCCACATTGGGGTTGAAACCGTTGCCGCCTTTGAACCAGCGCTCTGCAAGACCGAGGTTGAGACGGGTACGGAAGTTGGAGTTGTCGGCATTGATGTCCAGGAAGGCCATGCCATAGTTGCAAAGAGCTCCCGTAGAATAGCCGTAAAACACACCATAATCCACGGAGTGTGCAGCACCGATGCGGGTCGTGTTCTCTGCGCTGACTGCAGTGCAGGTTGCGAGCAAAATTGCTACGAAGACAAAAATCTTTTTCATATGTACAAAGTTTTTAGTTTCAAAAGTGTTCAAAAATCCAAAGCGCAAATTTATGAATAATTCTCTGCTACACAAATTTTTTTCTGTTTTGCGAATTGCGAAATAATCACTACATTTGCCGTCCCGCAGAAGACAGCGGGTTTATAAATAAAGTCCAACAACTATTTAACTAATTCATTTACAACAATGTCTGAAGAAATTATCGAGAACCCCGCCATCGAGAGCGCAGAGGAAATCGAGGAGCAGGTGGTCGTGAAACCTGCCATCAAAAAGAGCAACGCCTCCGTCGACAACGACAAATTCGACTGGGATGCGTTCGAAAACGACGGCTTCGACGCTGCCGAGAAAGCCGCCAACGAAGAAAGTTACAGCAAGAGCCTCAGCCGTATCAACGAAAATGAGGTCGTGGAAGGTACTGTTACCTCCATCAACAAGCGCGAAGTGATCGTCAACATCGGCTACAAGAGCGAGGGCGTCATCAGCATCAACGAATTCCGTTACAATCCGGATCTTGCCGTGGGCGATACCGTGGAAGTGTATGTGGAGAATGCCGAAGACAAGAAAGGCCAGCTCATCCTTTCGCACAAGCGCGCACGTGCCGTCAAATCGTGGGATCGTGTCAACGAAGCCTTCGAGAAAGACGAAATCGTCAAAGGTTACATCAAATGCCGTACGAAGGGTGGCATGATCGTGGATGTGTTCGGCATCGAGGCCTTCCTGCCGGGCAGCCAAATCGACGTCAAGCCCATCCGCGACTACGACGTATATGTCAACAAGACCATGGAATTCAAGATCGTCAAGATCAACCAGGAATTCCGCAACGTGGTCGTTTCCCACAAGGCGCTCATCGAGGCCGAGATCGAAGCCCAGAAGGCTGACATCATCGCCAAGCTCGAGAAGGGCCAGGTGCTGGAAGGAACGGTCAAGAATATCACCTCCTACGGTGTGTTCGTCGACCTGGGCGGTGTGGACGGCCTGATCCACATCACCGACCTGAGCTGGGGCCGCATCAACCATCCGGAAGAAGTGGTTTCGCTCGATCAGAAACTCAATGTCGTGATCCTCGACTTCGACGATACGAAGAAGCGTATCGCCCTCGGTCTGAAGCAGCTCACCCCGCACCCGTGGGATGCGCTCGACGCAAACCTCAAGGTCGGCGACACGGTCAAGGGCAAAGTGGTGGTCATCGCCGATTACGGTGCCTTCGTGGAAGTGCAGCCGGGTGTCGAGGGCTTGATCCACGTCTCCGAGATGAGCTGGAGCCTGCATCTGCGCAGCGCACAGGATTTCCTCAAGGTGGGCGACGAAGTAGAGGCAGTGGTCCTCACGCTCGACCGCGAGGAGCGCAAGATGAGCCTGGGTATCAAGCAGCTTAAACCCGATCCGTGGGCAACCATCACCGAGAAATATCCCATCAACTCCAAGCATACCGCTACGGTTCGCAACTTCACCAACTTCGGTGTCTTCGTGGAACTGGAAGAAGGTGTCGACGGCCTCGTCCACATCAGCGACCTGAGCTGGACCAAGAAGATCAAGCATCCGTCGGAGTTCACCTCCATCGGCGAGCCGATCGAAGTCGTCGTCCTCGAAGTCGACAAGGAGAACCGTCGTCTGAGCCTGGGCCACAAGCAGCTTGAAGAGAATCCCTGGAACGAATACGAGAACACCTACAGCGTGGGTTCCGTCCACGAAGGTACGGTGACCGCACTCGTGGAAAAGGGCGCTACCATCACCCTCGCCGAGGGCGTCACGGGCTTCTGCTCGAACCGCAACCTCGTCAAGGAAGACGGCACCACCGCGAAAGAAGGCGAGAAACTCCCGTTCAAGGTGACCGAATTCAACAAGGGCAGCAAGAAGATCACCCTCTCGCACACGCGCACTTACGAAGAAGTCCGTCGCGAAGAGGCCAAGAAGGAAGCCCGCGAGAAGGAAACTGAGGCCAACACCACCCAGAAGGCCGTCCGCAAGCTCAAGGACAACCTGGAGAAGACCACCCTTGGTGACATCTCCGACCTGGCCGACCTCAAGAGCCGCCTCGAAGCGGAAGAAAAAGCCGGCAAGTAGTGAACTTCACCCTGACAACCTTAGGTACGGCGTCTGCACGGCCGATGGTTGACCAACACCAAAGCGCCCACGTATTCAACCTGCATGGGCGCTTGTTTTTGGTCGACTGCGGAGAGAATGTGCAGGTGCAGCTCAAGCGCTTCAAGATTTCGAAGGCGCGGCTCGACAACATCCTGATCTCCCACTTGCACGGCGACCACGTGTTCGGAATCTTCGGGATGCTGTCGACCATGGCCCTCGATGGGCGTACGGCCCCCCTGTATATCTATGCGCCGCGCGATTTCGGTTCGGTGCTGCGGTTTTTCATGGCACACTTCGGCGAAGGCGTCAAGTATGAGATCCACCACATTCCCTTGACGATGAAAGAGCCTGAGCGGATTATCGAGCTGCGCAACTGCGAGGTGTGGGCCTTCCCGCTGCAGCACCGCATCGATTGCTTCGGCTATCGCATCGTGTGGCTCAAGACGGGCCAGTCGGCCGCGTATTGCTCCGACACGATGGTCTTCCCCGAAGAGGCGGAGTGGCTGAAGGGTACCGACCTGATCTATCACGAGGCTACTTTCGCCGACGAACACGTGGATTTGGCACACAAAATGTTCCATTCCACAGCGCGGGAGGCGGCGGCGGTGGCTGCAGCCGCCGGGGCGAAGAAACTGGTGATCGGCCACTTTTCATCGCGCTACAACGACCTGGGCGTGCTGCTGGAGCAGGCACGCGAAGTATTCCCCGAAACCTACCTGGCCGAAGAAGGAAAAGTATTTGAAGTATGAAACGACTGGTCTGGACGCTCGTGTTGATGGCGGTGACGCCAGTGGCGCTCTTCGCACAGAATGAAACGGCGGTTACCCGCAATGCAGAGAAGCTTGCGCGTGCCCTTTATCTCATTGAAACCCGCTATGTCGATACGCTGGATATGGACAAGGCTATCGATGAGATGCTGGAGAACCTCGTGGAGCGCCTGGACCCCCATTCTTCCTACATTCCGAAAAGCCAGGTTGAAACAGTCAACGAGCCGCTTGACGGATCGTTCGAGGGCATCGGCATCGAGTTCGCCATCATCGCCGATACGCTGACCGTGCAGTCTGCTATGGCGGGAGGGCCTTCCGAAGCGGTGGGACTGCGGGCTGGCGACAAGATCGTGGCCGTGGACGGTGAGAACATCGCGGGAATCGGCCTGACGAACGACGGCGTTCGGTCGCGCCTGCGCGGACCCAAGGGAAGCAAGGTGGAGCTGAAAGTCCTGCGCGGAGAGGCTCCCCTGTCGTTCATCATCCGTCGCGACACCATTCCGATCAACAGCGTGGATGCGGCCTATCTTCCTGAAAACGGGATTATCTATGTCAAGATCAGCCGCTTTGCGCAGAATACCGGCAAGGAGTTCTACGAAGCGCTGCTGGGGCTTGCAAAGACGCGTCCGAAAGGCATCATCATCGACCTTCGGGGCAATGGCGGCGGTTTTATGCACGTAGCCGTGATGCTGGCTGATATATTCCTCCGCGAGGGGCAGGTGATTGTCCGTACGGAAGGAAATGGCATCGACCGTGAAGACCGCGCCACAGGTATGGGCTTCTATCCGGAAGGTCCGCTGGTGGTGCTGGTCGACGAGAACAGCGCCAGTGCCAGCGAAATCCTGGCAGGCGCACTGCAGGACTGGGACCGCGCCGTCATCGTGGGGCGTCGCACGTTCGGCAAGGGACTCGTGCAGCAGCAGTATCCTTTTGCCGACGGTTCGGAGATCCGCCTTACCGTTGCGCGTTATCATACCCCTAGCGGGCGCGTGGTGCAGTCGCCCTATGAGATGGGCAACCGGACCGCCTATTTCCGTCAGGCGCGTGAACGTTATGAGCACGGCGAGTCGTTCAGCCGCGACAGTATTATGATGCCCGATTCGCTGCAGTTCAAGACACTGCGGCTCGGCCGCACGGTTTATGGTGGCGGGGGCATCCTGCCCGACGTATTCGTGCCCTACGACACCACGGGCATCAACCAATATGTAACGCGCGTGATTGGCAGCGGTGCGCTGCAGGAGTTTGCCAATGACTACCTCGACAAGCACCGGAGTGACCTGTCGGCCGATGACTTTGCTGCTTTTCAAAAGCGGTACGCCGGATGCGAAGCCCGGGCTTGGGACGGTTTACTGGCCTATTGTACGGAAAAGGGCATAGAGCCTGCCGCTGAGTCGGAACTGGCTGCTTGTGAGCCGATCCTGCGCACACGCCTCAAGGCGCTGCTGGCGCGGGGCGTACTCGGCACGACCGGTTACTGGCAGGTCATCAATCAGGAAGAGGATCCCGAGTTCCAGCGGGCTCTGGAAATCGTGAAAGGCTGGAAAGGAACGTTCCCTACTTCGTTTTAGCTGCTTTGAGCTGCCTGGAAAGTGCCTGCTGGTAACGGCGGGCATTTTCGTTATGGGCGGCCAGCGTCTTGGCGAAGGCATGCCGTCCGTCGAAACTGGCGTTGGCGCAGAAGTAGAGGTAGTCGTGCCGTTCGTAATTCAGAACCGCATCGATGGCGGACACGGGCGGCATGGTGATGGGGCCTGGCGGCAGTCCGTTGTATTTGTAGGTGTTGTAGGGAGAATCGATTTCCAGATGCTTGTTGAGGACGCGTTTGATCGAAGGGTCACCCGCGGCGAAGAGCACGGTGGGATCGGCCTGCAGTGGCATGTCCTTGTGGAGCCGGTTCATATAGACGCCGGCCACGCGGGGCATCTCCGGCTCGTATTTAGTTTCCTCGATGACGATGGAAGCGAGCGTGCTCACCTGCTGGCGGGTGAGGCCGATGGCCAGGGCCTTGGCGTCGCGTTCACCCGACCAGAATTTCTCGTATTCGGTGTGCATGCGGTCGATGAAATCTTCCGGCGTGACGGTCCACCACACTTCGTAGGTGTTGGGGATGAACATCCCGATGAAAGTCGCGGAAGTGAAACCAAAGCGTGCGGCCTCGTCCGGATCGTTGAGGACGCTTTTGAAGGCGTCCGGGTCGGCTTCCAGCTGTTCACTCAGGAACTCGGCGAAACGGTCGAGGTTGCGGAAGTAGCCGGGGATGACGAGCCGTAAGGGTTGTTGCCATCCTTTCTGCAGGGTGCGGACGATGGCCTTGTTGCCCATGCCTTTTTTGAACCGGTAGAGGCCCGGACGGAAACTGTCGCGGAGTTTCAGGAACCGTGCGGCGCGCAGGAAGGTCTTTTCATTGTCGATCGATCCGCTTTGCAGCACGGCATCGATCATTTGGTCATAGGTAAAGCTGCCGTAGATGCGGATTTCTTCGTGACTGTCGCGCGGGGCAATGTTGTCGTGGTAAAAGGTGCCGTAGAAGTTGAGTGCGGCAAGGATGCCTGCGGCCGCCAGGACCAGAAACAGCAGAAGCAGGGTCCGGGTCGTTTTTTTCATCGGGGTTTTCGGAGATTGAGGATGGTGCCCGGCTCGGGTTCCGTGCCGGGAGTTATCGCGTTGTATTTGTACAATTTTTTCATTTTCACGGCATAGCGCTGAGCCAGGTCGCGCAGCGTTTCGCCCTCCTCCACCACGTGCTTGTCGAGGTGCGGGGCGCTCTCGTTTTTCTTGGCTTCCAGATAGACTACCTCTCCGGCGTGCAGGGGCGCGTCTCGCTTACGGTCGTTGAACCGCAGGATCTCCTGATTAAACAGATTGTATTCACGGGCAATCTGCCGGTAAGTGTCGCCTTCCGTGGCGAAGATGTAGGCTACGCCGTTGGTGGAATGGATCTCGCGTGCGAGGGAGGCGGTGTAGAGTTTGTTGCCCTGGTGGGGCTTGAGGATGATGCTGGTCTCGGCTTCCATCGGGGTGGGAGGGAGTTCGCCCAGCCACTCCTCTTCCAGCGTGTCGTAGCGGGAAAGACCGTTTTCCTCGATGATCCGGATCAGGCTTTCGGCGTAGGTCGGAGCGGTGGCGTAGCCGGCTTTCTGCAGGCCGTAGGCCCAGCCCTTGTAGTCGGTGGGTTCCAGGTTGAACAGGGCGGCGTAGCGGTCGCGATAGCGCAAAAAGTCGCTGTGGTCGCGGAACGAGGCTTCCGCATCGTCGTACTTGCGGAAGCATTCGTCGGGTGCGTCGTCGGTATGCCGGATCGAGGCACCCTGCCAGCCATGGCATTTGATGCCGAAGTGGTTGTTGGCCTCGCGGGCCAGGGTACTGTTGCCATTGCCCGATTCCAGACAGGCCTGCGCCAGTGTGATGCTGGCCGGAATGCCGGTGGCCTTCATTTCACTGACTGCAATGTCGGCATAGCGGGAAATGTACTCGCTGCGGGAAAGCCGCTGCTGCCCGAATGCCGGCAGGCATACGAGCAGCAGGGTTATCATTGTGGTCAGGATCCGTTTCATCCCGACAAATATACGAAATATTTAGCGGCGTCCGACAGCTTGTCCGATCAGGAAGCAGATCGTAGCCACGGCCATGCCGTTGATGGCGGGGAAACCCCAGCCGACGAGATTGGCCACTACGGCGCCGAGCACGACGCCGGCTATCGCCCACCAGTTGACCGTTTTCTCCGGGACGGTATCCTGAAGATAGGCTTTCCGGTTCACGAAATAGTGGAGAATCAACGTAATGCCCACCGGCGGCAGCGTAGCGTTCAGCACGTTGAGCCAGCCGCAGAAGTTCCAGTAGAGCCACACGGCAGCCACGGTGCCGACGATGCCCGAGATGATGACCATCGTCTTTTTCGACAGGCCGAAAATGTTCGACAGGCCCAGGCCTCCCGAGTAAATGGCGTTGTCGTTGGTGGTCCAGATGTTGAGGCCGAGCACGAGCAGCGCGAAGTAGAACAGGCCCAGGTTGATCATCACGTCGAAGATGTCGTTGCCGCCCACATAGATGCTCGAGACTGCGCCGAAGAGGAACATCAGCGAATTGCCGATGAAGAAGGCCACGACGGTGGTCCAGAGGCCCACGCGAGAGTTCTTGGCAAAACGGGTGAAGTTCGGCGTCGCTGTGCCGCCCGATACGAAGCTGCCCACCACGAGTCCTGCGCCAGCGATGATGCCCAGGTTTTTCACGCCCTTCGAGAACTGTTCGATCAGGCCTGTGTCGCCCTGGCGGACAGCCATGATCATGGCCGTCGTGCCCAGGATGGCCACCAGCGGGACGGCGATGTAGCTGATAATGGTCAGGCTCTTGATGCCGAAATAGGCACTCGCGGTCATCAGGATGCCGGCGACAGCTACCAGTACGTAGCCTTGCCAGGGCATGTGGTCGGGCGTTACGTCGAGTCCCATGATTTGCTTGGCCACGGGAATGGCGAACATGGCCAGGCCCACGCCGAACCATCCGATCTGCGTGAAGCTGATCATCGCACTGGGAAGCCAGCTGCCCTTCGTGCCGAAGCTCCGACGGGCCAGCATGTCGAGCGAGAGGCCGCTTTCCGCACCGATGAAGCCCAGGGAGCCTGTGTAGGCTGCCAGAATCAGGCCGCCGATAATCAGGGCCCACACGAAGCCCCACCAGTCGAGGCCGGCAGCCAGTTGCTGGCCAACCCACATGCTGGCGGAGAAAAAGGTGAAGCCCAGCATCACCATGAACATACTCAGGTTCGATTTCCGTCCGGCACGGTCCACCGCGCGGTCGGTGTAGTCAACATCAGTCTTTTTCATATTGTTGTTTGAGTTTATTGATCGATGCAATGCGGCGTTGGGCCAGTGTCTTCAGGTCGATGTCTTGCTGAAGGAGTGTCTGTTCGTCCGACCAGAGTGATTCGAGACCGGGGAGGCCTTCGAGATGCGTTATGGCAAGCCAGTCTTCGAATGCGACGGGGCCGGCATATCCCAGTTTTTCTTCCAGCAGTGCCCTGGCATCGATGCGAGAAGCATGATCACGGATGCCTTCCCAATATTCCAGCACCTCTTCGAAGTGGACGGGAAGCTGATAGCGACGGGCACCACCGTCATAGATGACGCATTTCTCCAGCAGTGCGTCGGGCCGGTCGACGATGTACCGGCGGAATTCGGGCGCCACTACGCCGTCTTTCCAGCCGAAATCGATGTCCGGATGGTTGATGCCGCTCACGCCTTTGTCTTCATATACGGTAAAGGCGCCTTCGAAGAAGAAACAGTCGATTCCTTCGAAACCGGCGAAAATGGCGCCCAGCTGCGTGGAAAGATCCTCCATGAGCCGGAAAGCGCGCGTGCCGCCGATGGTGAAAAAGATGATGCGACGGATGCTTCCGCCCTTCTGGAGGAACTGCTGCATCAAATGGTCGAAGCAGTGACGGAGCGTGTCGCCCGTGGCCAGGATGTCTCCGATGGCCAGCACGCGGTCGCGGGTGGGATGGATCTTGTCGTATTTGATTTCCAATCCCTTGATCACATGGTTCTCCGCAATGCGTTCGCAGGAAACGAAGTGCATGTCTCGCACGCGGATGCCACAGCGATGCGCCGCTTCTTCCAGCGGATAGTTGAGACCGCCGCGCAAGATGGTGAATATATCGAGATCGCCGCCCAGACCATTGTTTTGAAGATGGTGGAGGGCGGCGACAGTTTCTTCGAGGATGGCTGTATAGCAGTCGAAGCCGACGACTTCGGGCGATGAGAGTAACTTTCGGCTCCCGGGCCCGCTTAGCAGATAGTAACGGTTGTGCAACTGCGGTCCCCGCAGCTCGTAGATGCTCGTATCTCCCGACAGGCCTGCAAGTCGCAAGCTTGAGCCGTCTAACAGTGTAATCATTGAAATCCCGATTAGATCAAACCGGGATACAAAGATAAGTTTTTTTTTGTAACTTGCCAAGGAAATCTACGACACCATGCCGCTGATCCCCATTTACACCTGGAACAAAACGCTTGTCAATATCGGAAACCGCCGGAAGCGGTTCTTCGGCCAGCCCTGGGCGCAGGGCGTCATCCTCCTTGCCTGTGTAGTGGTGGCCATGCTGCTGGCTAATCTGCCCTTTACGCGCGATTTTTATTTCAATTTTCTGGAGACCGATCTCGGCATTGTGGTCAGTTCCCCTGATGGCACAGGATTCATCTTCCCGGCCGCCATGACGGTGGAGAAGTTCATCAACGACATACTGATGGTGGTGTTTTTCTTCACGGTGGGTCTGGAAATCAAGCGGGAGATCGTGTGCGGGGAACTCAGCACACCCAAGAAAGCCGTGATGCCGGTCATTGCCGCCCTGGGTGGCGTGTTGGCGCCGGCGCTGATCTATGCGCTCGTAAACCATGGGACGGCCGCTTCCTCAGGATGGGGTATCCCTACGGCTACCGACATCGCTTTTGCGGTCGGCATCATGTCCATTCTGGGCGATAAAGTGCCGGTATCGCTGAAAGTGTTTCTTACGGCCCTGGCCATCGCCGACGACCTGATGGCCATCCTGGTCGTAGCCATTTTCTATGGAGGCAAACTCAACTTCCTGCTGCTCGGCCTCGCGTTCGTGGTCATCCTCGTGGTGCTGATGATGCACCGGCTGGGCGAGAAACGCCCCTGGTTCTACCTCATTCCCGCAGTTGTCATCTGGGTGCTCTTCTATTATTCCGGCATCCACGCCACCATGTCGGGCGTGGTGATGGCGTTCCTCATCCCGATGACACCTCGCTACTCGAAGCATTATTATTTCCGAACGCGCAAGGTATATCGCAAGCAGATCGACGATTTTGAACACATTCACGAGCCGGGCGGATTCCCCAACGGGCCGCAGCGCCACGTCCTGTGGCAATTGAGCAAGACTTCGAAAGGCAGCATTGGTTTGAGCTACCAGCTGGAGCATGCCCTCGCACCGTGGGTCAATTTCCTGATCATGCCCATATTCGCCCTGGCCAACGCCGGGGTGCGGATCACGGATCCGTCCTATTTCAATGTGCTGAGCTTTTCACCCGAGATGGGCAGCGTCAGCATGGGTATCTTCCTGGGGTTGCTCATCGGCAAGCCGCTGGGCATCACGCTGGCCAGCTTCCTGGCCGTGAAGGCCAAGGTGGCTGCGATGCCCGCCGGTGCCACCTGGAAGATGCTGCTGGCCGTTGCCTGCCTGGGCGGAATCGGCTTCACCATGTCGATTTTCGTCGATACGCTCTCCTTCGGCGACCAGCCCGAAGCGGTCATGCTGATGCTCCGCGACATGGGCAAAGTCGCCGTCCTCATCGGTTCTCTCTGCGCAGGCGTCCTCGGCTCGGTGCTGGTGCTTATCCTTTCTTGTCGAGTACCAGGGTGCGGTCACCGTCGAGAGGGGTGATCTCGGGTTGGGAGGAGTGGCGCAGGGCGCGCTCGATGCGCTTTTGAAGACGGGCGTCCCGGCGGCGGGCCTGGACAATCTTGCGGTCGAGATCACGGACTTGCGGGTCGAAGCCTTCGTCGAAGAATCCGGCACGGGCTTTCATCGTCAGCACTTTGCGGACTTTTGCATCGAGTTCCTCCTGAGGAAAAACGCCGCAAGCCACGGAGTCGGCGATGGCGTCGATGGTCCGGGCGATGTCGTCGGGCATGAGGATCATATCGGCGCCGGCGCGATACACGGCCAGGTTGACCTCGAGCGGGGTACGGCCGGCGGCCACGCCCTGCATCCCGACGGCGTCGGTGATGACGGTTCCCTGGAAGCCCTGCTCATCGCGCAACAGCCCATTGATACAAGGAGCCGAAATGGACATCGGAACACCGGTCGAGTCGATGGCGGGTATGCTCATGTGACAAATCATTACCATCGCGATGCCTTCGTCGAACAAGCGCTTGAACGGAACGAGCTCCACGCTTTCAAGGCGGGCGCGGTCGTAGAGAACGACAGGCATCTCATAGTGAGAATCGACGGTGGTGGCTCCGTGGCCGGGATAATGCTTGGCACAGGCATAGATGCCCTCGTCCTGCATGCCATGCATATACGCGGCGGCATAATCCGCCACAAGCGCGGGATCGCCGCCAAAGGACCGCTGGCCGTCGGACTTGTCGTACGGATCGGGGCAGGCGTCGGCCACCGGCGCGTAATTCACATAGATGTTCAGGTCGCGGAGCTCCTTGCCCACATTGCGGCCCATCCGATAGAGCAGGCGGAGTGCCTGGGGCCCTTCAAGCCTGCCCAGCAACCGCTGGCGGGGATACGGAAGGTATTCCGCAAACCGCATGGCGGCGCCCCATTCCGCATCGGTGGCCACCAGCAGCGGCAATTGCGCCAGATTCTGGAGTTCGTTCATCCGTTCGACGAACGGACCGATGGGCCCGCGCATCACGATAAGGTTTCCGACTCCGCAGTCGCGCACAAGCGAATCCTGCAGGACGCGGGTTTCGTCGTCCGGTTCCCGGGAAATCGTCAGGATGATCAGCTGGCCCACCTTTTCGCGGAGGGAGAGCTGCTGCATGAGGGCCTCGACCTGGGCTTCGTGGCGTGCATCAGCCGCATGGTTGGCACAGCCGACCGTGGTTAGGACACTCAGCAGGAAAGCGAATAATAAGCGCAGCCTCATCCCAGCAGGGCTTTCACGGCGGCGGAGATGGAGCGGCCGTCGGCGAGGCCGGCGAGACGCTTCGATGCCACGCCCATGACCTTGCCCATATCTTTGATGGTGGTGGCGCCCACTTCCGAGACGATTTCCTTGATGCGGGCTTCGAGTTCCTCAGGCGAAAGCTGTTTCGGAAGATAACGCTCCATGACGGCGGCTTCGGCGAGCTCGTTCTCGGCAAGTTCCGGGCGGTTGTTGTCGATATAGACCTGCGCCGTCTCCTTGCGCTGCTTGATGAGCTTCTGTATCATTTTCAAGATATCGCTGTCATCGACATCTTTCGAGCTCCCCTCGGCGGTCTTGAAGAGAAGAATTTCATTTTTGACGGCGCGCACGGCTGCCATCGCCACGGCATCCTTGGCCTTCATCGCGGCCTTGATGTCTTCCTGAATCTGTTGTTCGAGTGCCATAGTAGGAAAGTATTGGATAGCAAATTTACAAATCTTATTCGTATCTTTGTAAGGCAGCATCCAAGAAATCAAAACAAAACCCGATATGAAAAGAATCCTGCTGACCGCCGTGCTCGCACTGGCTTTTGTCATGCCCGGCGCGACCGGGCATCTCGCCGATGCCCAGAATCCCTTCCTGCAAAAGCGTTTCAAGACCCCTTACGAGATCCCGCCGTTCGAGATCCTGACCATTGACAACTATCGCGAAGGCATGCTCAAGGGCATGGAGGCCGAAAAGGCCGAAATCCAGGCCATCGTCGACAACCCCGAGGAGCCGTCGTTCGACAATGTGATCGCCGCGCTCGACAAGAGCGGCAAGCTGCTCGGCAAGGTGCGTTCCGTGTGGGGCTCGCTCAACAGCGCCAGTTCCACGCCCGAGCTCCAGGCGTTCGCCCGTGAGATGAACCCGCTCACCGCCGCCCACAGCAACGAGATGCGGATGAACAAGAAGCTCTTCGAGAAGGTCAAGTACGTGTACGACCACCAGGACAAATACAACCTCGACAAGGAGCAGAAGCGCCTGCTGCAGAAAGTCTATGAGGGCTATGTGAACAGCGGCGCGCTGCTCGACGACGCGGCCCAGGCCGAGATCGCGAAGATCAATCTTGAACTCTCCACCCTGCAGCTGCAGTTCAGCCAGAACCTCCTGCACGACACCAATAACACCTATGTGACCGTCGACAATGTGAAGGACCTCGAAGGCCTGCCGCAGGACAACATCGATCGCGCCGCCGCCCTGGCCGAACGCATCGGACAGAAGGGCAAGTATAGCTTCAACATGCAGCGGCCCAGCTGCAATCCCGTGCTGCAGTACTGCAAGAACCGCAACCTGCGCAAACAGGTCTACGAGATGTACAACAACCGCTGCAACCACGGCGACGCGTACGACAACAAGGCCATCGCCGCCCGCATCATCGAACTGCGGCTCAAGCGCGCCAACATCATGGGCTACAACGACTACGCCGCCATGTCGCTGAAAGACCGCATGGCCGAGAACGCCGCCAACGTATATGCGCTCCTCGACGAGATCTGGGTGCCGGCCGTCGCCAAGGCCAATGAGGAGCTCGCCGACATCAAGGCCATGATGAAGAAAGACCGCGTGAAGGGCGAGCCGCAGCCGTGGGATTACATGTACTATCTCGACAAGGCCAAGAAGGCCAAGTTCGACATCGACGAGTCGCTGGTGTCTGAATATCTCGAGATCAACCAGGTGCAGCAGGGCATCTTCTACGTGGCCAATAAGCTCTATGGCCTGTCGTTCAACGAGCGCACCGAAGACTATCCGCAGTACGAGGCCACGGCCAAGTCATGGGACGTCATCGACCGCGACGGCAACGTGATCGCCATCTTCTACAGCGACTATTTCCCGCGCGATGGCAAGGGCGCCGGTGCCTGGTGCGGTGCGTTCCGCGGCCAGACCTACGACGGCGCGCAGCGCGTGCAGCCCATCGTGACCAACGTGTGCAACATGACGCTGCCTTCGGGCGATAAGCCCGCTCTCCAGACGCTCGACAATGTGGAGACCATGTTCCACGAATTCGGCCACGCGCTCCATTCCTTCTTCCGCAACGTCCATTACAGCGGCGTGAGCGGGACCGAACGCGACTTCGTGGAGCTTCCCTCGCAGATCAACGAGCACTGGGCCTTCGAGCCCGAGGTGCTGAAGGTCTATGCCAGGCACTACAAGACGGGCGAGGTGATCCCACAGGAACTCATCGACAAGATCGAGGCGAGCGACAAGTACGGACAGGGATTCGCCACCGTGGAATACCTCGCCGCTTCGTATGTGGATATGGACCTGCATGTGCTGA
>LUZC01000050.1 GCA_001603505.1 Bacteroidales bacterium Bact_11
TGCATCGAACTATATACCAGCGTTACGCAGCACTCGAGTTACATCAGTTGGCTCGTTTTCTTATATCTTGCCATCAACAGTTCTTTCAGAATCTATTCCTGGTTCAAGCTGAGAGTAGAAAAGAGAAGAGCGGCCTATCTGAAGAATCCTTTGCTGAAGAAGAGCGGCGCCAGAGAATGGTGATTTCCATATTTGGCAATGCAACGGGAGTGATTGTATTTCTGGTTCTTATGGCGTTTTTCATCATCAAAGGAGCGCTTGCTTTCAGCATTTTTTGTGCGGTCTGCGTACTGTGCTTCACGGGATTGTTAGTCCTTAACATCCGAAACCTCAGGAAACACGACAGGAAATGACCTATTTTTTCTTGTGGGCGGCGCGGGATGCTTCGCGGGCCTTGCGCTCGGCGGCGAGTTCCTCTTCCTTTGCCTGCTGACCCGACTTGGTCGTGATCAGGATGACGCCGTTGGCCCCTTTCATTCCGTAGATCGCCGAAGAGGCGTCTTTGAGAACGTCCACCGAATAGACGTCATACGGATTGACGATGCTGAGGTCGGTGATTTCCGTTCCGTCCAGGAGAATAAGCGGCTCCGTGGAGGCATACATCGAGTTGTGGCCGCGGATGAAGATGGTGTTGTCGGGGCGGACCTCAACGCCGGCCACCTTGCCACGGAGATAATCGTACATATTGGTATAAAACTCATTCTCCTCTGGCTTGACAGAAGATATCGAATAGGAAATATCCCGTTTGTCCGCCACGCCATAGCCGATATCAACGCCCTTGACTATCGCATCGGCTGCGGAATCATCCGCTTTGGTCTCAACCAGGATGACGCCGTTCTCCCATCCGGGATACTGCCTGACCTCTTCCACGCTGCCATTCTTGACCACGATAATGCTCTTGATACGCGAAGGGCTCAGATTCTCGAATTTCCTTTTCGTGACTTGCTTTCCGTCGATTACATAAACGGGATCGTCCGACAGCGCCGCACCTTTGGTTCGGATGTTATGGATCCGGATGGCATCTTTCGGGGAAGTTGCAACCGTCGAAATCCGGTAGGATACGATCTTTTTGCCTTCGAGCTGCGATCCGTCAAACTGTTCGACCGGCTGGTTGTCGATGACATATTGGTTAAGGGTGTCCGGGGCCGCTTCATGCGGGGCCGCCTGCAGCATGCCGTAGCTGCAAACCACGGCAGACAATAGAGCGAGCATATAAGAGAACTGTTTCATGTCTTTAAAGTGTTTATTTGTTTGTATATGCAAGGAGCGTCGTGGTACCTTCGTCGCCATTGCATTTGAGAATATACGAACAGGTGTTTCCGTCTTTCAGATGAGCGGTCAGGATAGCATAGGAGTCGGTGGGCGTGACCACGATCGATTCGATATCCCCGATGTCGAGCAGCATCATCTGCTGAATGCCCTCGGCAATCTGGATGGGCGTCAACGAATGGTCGGAATCCGGACGCAAGGGTGCGAGCCAAAGAACAAGGGCAACGCATGCCGCGACCGCAGCGCCTACAATCGCCGTCCAGCGAACCACCTTCCGACGCCGCTTTTGGTCGCCCGCCTCCAGAATGCGGTCGAATTCCGCTTCGGCGTCGTCCGTTTCCGGCAGACAGTGGCCGCAAGGGGCGGACAGTCCGAGGAGCAAGGCAATCTCCCGTTCATCCTCGTCGGCCGGATGGGTGGCAAACCATTCCTGGAGCCGCATTTCTTCCCCCGGCGTGGTCTCGGCTTCCAGATACCGATCAATCAACGCTTTCCGTGTTACTTTATCCATGGTCATTTCATCTTTTTCAATTGCTCCATCATCTGCCTGCGCGCCGTGGAGAGGGTCACTTTGACACTCGCTTTTGGCCGACCTGTGACTGCCGCAATCTCGTCGAGCGACAGGCCGTTCTCATTGCGCAGGATAAGCAGTTTCCGCTGGCTGTCGGTCAGGTTCCTTTGCACGATGCTGCGGATTGTTTCCATATCCATTCTTTCCGTTCCCGAAGTAGCAGAATAGCTTCCGGCAAATTGGCGGTCGGTGAGGGGCTCATACCGGATGTGCTGCCTCCGATACCTTTCCACGCAACGGGTTTTCGTAAGCTTGACGGCCAGCGCTTCCGCATCCCTCACAGGATAATCATTCTTGGATAACTGCCAGAGCGTTACCAGTGCGTCCTGCACGATATCCTCTGCATCCCCATTCCATCCGGCAGCCCGGTTGAACCGCCGCGCCAGGGCAATCAACTTGCCCCGGATCTTCTCGGAAAGAAATATGAATTCCTGCTCGTTCATAAGTCCTACATCATAAAGGTAGCAGGAACGGGCAAAAAGTTAATCGGAAAAAGATGCTTATCCCCGAATAATCTTGATCTCGCCATGGAGGCCGACTTTGATGATCTGGGAGGGTTCGCCAGTGGCTCCCTCCTCCAGATAAGGATCGGCAACCCAGTCCACCGCCTCGATGATGTCGACGGGGATATCTTCATAGAAAGCCGGGGCGGGTTCGCCCGAGTAATTCGCTGAGGTCGAGACCACAGGCTTGCGGAAGCGGCGGATCATCTCCACGCAGAAATCGTGCATCGGGATGCGGATGCCCGCGCTTCCATCTTCCGCCAGCACATTGGGAGCAAGGCCCATGGCATCGGGATAGATAATGGTCATCGGCTTATCGTTGACTTCCAGCAGATTGATGGCCACCTCAGGAATCACTTTCACGTATTTTCCGAGCATATCCGCATCGGCGACGAGCGTAATGAGGCTCTTGCTGTCGGCACGTTTTTTCAATTCATAGACACGAGCGACCGCCGTTTCGTTGGTCGCGTCGCAACCGATGCCCCAAACGGTGTCGGTGGGATACAGGATAATGCCGCCAGCCTTCAGTGTCTCCACCGCGGCCTTCACTTCTTCCAGATCGATTTCTTTTTCCATAGGGTTATTGCTCAATAAGGACGGTTGTCGTAACGGGATAATGGTCGGACCAGGGGATACGGAATGTTTCATGGTGGGCCGCCGCCCATTCCTGCGGCAGCAGGATGTAATCCACGCGAAGCATGGGCCAAAGAACCGAATACGTGCTGCTGAACCCGTTGCCCGACTCCACAAAGCTGTCTTTCTTTGTCTGGATGAGTTTGTGGTAGGTATACGAGATGGGCGTGTCGTTGAAATCGCCACACACCAGATTCGGCCAGGGACTCTCCGCCTCGCTGCGGAGCAACAGTTCCACCTGCTCCGAACGGCGCCGGGTCGCCACGTGGACCCGCTCGTGCACCTGCACCACTTCGTCGGTGAATGATTCCTTGTGGAACAGTTTCTTGATCAGGGCGGTGAAAGAGATGCTATAGCTTTCCAGGTGGCAATTGTACACCCTGAGCGTCCGCCCGTCCACATCGATGTCCGTCACCAGGCTCAGGTTCCGGCTCTGCGGAAAGGTGAGGGCCTGCGTCTCCCGGATCGGGTACTTGCTCAACGTCACATTGCCGAAATAGCGCTCCCCCTTGAACAGATGACGGGCCTGATAGGGATAATCCGGCAGGTAGGCGCCCAGCGATAAGGTATCCGGCGACATAAACTCCTGCAGGCACACGATATCCGCATCCTGATCAACCAGGAAACGACGCACGCCCGCCACCGCTTCGTTGGAAGTCACCTTCCGCCCGCCCGCCGCATAACGCCCCAGATTGTAGGAAAGCACTTTGACATCCTTTCCGGCAAGGACGGGCTCCTCCTGGCCGAACCGCACAAACCGGTCGACCAGAAACAGGCTCGGGATCAGGGCGACAATCGGAATCAGCACCGCCATGCGGCGCCGAAGCAGAGCGATCACCAGCATCAGGACATTAAGCAGGACGATGGGAATGAAGTACAGGCCGAAAAACATCGGCACCGGGTACTGCGTAGGATTGAAAAACAAGGCCAGATACGACAGCAGCAGGGCCAGGGCAAAGACCACCGAAAGCAGCACGAACAATGTGGCACCCAGCGTCCCGCTGTGCCTCCTCCTTCTCGGGCTCGTCTTTTTCTTCGGCCCCCGCCGCTCGACGACCTTTACTCCCATTCCGTGTACATTTGTCCTTTCTTTTTCCAGAAAAGGATCAGAATCAATCCGAACAACATGCCGCCCAGGTGCGCAAAGTGCGCAATGCCGTCGTTGGTGCCGAGAATGCCCGTCACCAGTTCAATTCCTGCGAAAATCAGCACGAACCATTTGGCTTTCAAGGAAACCGGCGGGAAGATCAGCGTCAGCGTGTAGTTGGGATAGAGCATCCCGAAACCCAGCAGCAGTCCATAGATAGCACCGGAGGCGCCGACGGTCGGCACGTTGAGCGCACCCGACCCCATCAAGTAGAGCACCAGTTCATGACAGCCAGCCGCACCTAGGCCGCACACGAAATAATATAGCAGGAATTTCTTGCTGCCCCACATCCGTTCGAGCACGGGCCCGAACACGATCAGCGACCACATATTAAAGAAAATATGCGCGAAACTGCCGTGCATGAACATGTGCGTCACGAACTGCCACCAGCGGAAATACGGCGAACCCAGGGGAAACAGTGCGAACCACTGGTACATCGGGTCACCGATCAGCTCGGTGCCGATAAAGACGAGAATATTGATGATCAGCAGATTTCTGATTGCAGGGGTAAGATTTTTCATAATTTTTTCTCCAATTCTTCCAAGGGGATAATCGTCATGCACCTGCGGCCGTCGGGCGTCAGGCCCGGTTCGCGGCAGGCGAACAACTGATCCACCAACAATTGTGCCTCTTCCCGGTTGAGGCTTCCGGGATCTCCTGAAGCGGCTGATTCTGCCATTTTTGCGGCCAAAAGATGATGCTGGTCTTCCAGCGAAGTGTCGTCTTTCAAGGCGGCCACCAGACCGTCGATACTTTCGCGAACGCGCGTTTCCTCAACAGGATAACCTTCCGGCAAGGCATTCACGACCACGGTATTGCCGCCAAAATCCTGGATGTCGAAACCCAGACCCGCCGTGAGGTCGGGCTGCTCCAGCAGGGCCAGGTAGTCTTCGGCACTGAGATGGACCGTCACCGGAAAGAGCGTTTGCTGGCGGACAGGCTGCGACTCGACGATCCGCTCGAGATAACGTTCGTAGAAGATCCGCTGACGCGCCCGCCGGATATCGATCACCATCAGGCCCGATTTGACCGGCGTGACGACATAGCGGCGCTGCAGCACGAGCACGCTGTTGACCGCGGCGATGGAATCTTCTTCGAAGAGCCGTCCATAGCCGGATTCCCGGGGCACGGTCGGCTCCACGGGCGGCAAGTCCGGCGTAAAACCGCCGTCGGCGGGCGGATCGAACGGATTGAACAGAGGACTGTAGTCCACTGGAGAGGGCCGCTGCCAGTCGCTCCTGTCGCGCGAAGTAAACACGGGAATATCGGGCGCGCCGCGCATGTCGAAATCAATGCTGGGCGTGAAATCGTTCTTTGCAAGGGCTTCGCGGACAGCTGACGAAAGGATCTCGAAAATCATTCCCTCGTCCTCAAATTTCACCTCGGTCTTTGCGGGATGGATATTCACGTCCACGCGCTCGGGGTTGGTCTCCAAGAATAGGAAATAGGCCGGAATGCAGTCTTCGGGCACCAGCTTCTCGTAAGGCTTGCAAACCGCCTTATGGAAGAAGGGGGAACGGAAATAGCGCCCGTTGACGAAAAAGAACTGGTTGCCGGTTCCCTTGCGGGCATCTTCCGGATTGCCCACATACCCGCTCACGCGTACAATCGTGGTATCGACCTTCACCGCCACCAGCTCCTTGGCCAGGTTCATCCCGTAGATGTCGAGGATGCGTTTCTTAAGCGTGGAGGCCGGACGCAAATTGTGGATTTCCTTGCCGTTTGACAACAGTTTGAAGGCTACTTCGGGATGGATGAGGGCCACGCGCAGGAATTCCTGGATGATGGCCCGCAGCTCCGCATTGTCCGATTTGAGGAATTTGCGTCGCGCCGGTACATTGTAGAACAGGTTTCGAACGGCGAAGTTGCTGCCGGAGGGAGCCGCGACAGCCTGGCGGCGTGGCGGTTTTGATTCGACGATTTCCACCTGAACGCCGATTTCGTCCTCGGGACGGCGGGTACGCAGGGTCACTTCGGCCACAGCCGCTATGGATGCAAGCGCCTCGCCCCGGAACCCGTAGGTGAGGATGCGCTGCAGGTCTTCCGCCGTGGCGATCTTGCTGGTAGCATGGCGCTCAAAACAGAGTACTGCCTCTTCGGGCGACATGCCGCATCCGTCGTCGATCACCTGGATCAGTGTCTTGCCCGCATCGAGCACCGTGACGCTGACGCTCCGGGCGCCCGCATCAACGGCATTCTCCACCAATTCCTTCACCACGGAAGCGGGGCGCGTCACCACCTCGCCTGCAGCGATCAGATTGGATATGTTCTGCGGAAGTACCTGAAGCATCAGTTGACCAGCAGTAAAATGAATCCTTTGGAAAGATAGTACGCGGCGGCAGCGATGGCAATCATCGTCAGGGCCAGGATGAGCTTTTTAACGATGCTCATCGGCGAATTTTCCTTCTCTTTCGAGAGTCGTTTCGCCTCATACGTTTCACGGAACGAGCCCCGGATATGCATGCCGGGGATATAACGTTTCTCGCCTTCGTCGATCAGGCCTTCTTTGCGAGCCATGGCTTCAATCTCCTCACCGGGCATGGTTTTGCCGTATTTCTTGTAGATTTCCTCGAGCCGCTCCTTGCGTTCGTCGTAGTAACGCGGTTCGTAGTGGAACACCCGGTGTTCCGGGATATGCCAGAATTTAAAGCCAAAAGCCATGATCGTTCCGTTTTTTGATTGTGACAAAGGTAATCATTTTTTATCTTTGCCGAACAATCATCTCATTTCAGTACGATGGATTTCAGAATCGGCAACGGATACGATGTGCACCAGCTTGCAGAAGGCCTTCCGCTGGTGCTGGGCGGAGTACGGATTCCCCATACGAAGGGCTGCGTGGCCCATTCCGACGGCGACGTGCTCATTCACGCCCTCTGCGACGCCCTGTTGGGTGCGCTGGCGTTCGGCGATATCGGCCAGCATTTCCCCGACACGTCCGACGAATTCTCCGGCATCGACAGCAAGATCCTGCTGACGCGAGTGGTCGCGATGATCCGCGAGCGCGGCTGGGAAATCGCCAATGTCGACACGACGCTGCTGGCCCAGAAGCCGAAGATTGCGCCGTACGTCCTGCAGATGCGCCAGACGCTTGCCGAAGTCATGGCCATTCCGGTCGATTGCGTGTCCGTAAAGGCCACCACCACCGAGCACCTCGGCTACGAAGGCCGCGAAGAAGGCATCTCCGCCTATGCCTCGTGCCTGCTGAAACGGAGATAGACGGCGGCGGTGGCGACCAGCGCCGCCGTTTCTATGCGGAGACGGGAATCGCCGAGAGATACGGGCTGCCAGCCGCGTTCCAGCGCCAGCGCCATCTCGGCACGGGAAAAATCGCCCTCCGGGCCGATCAGAATCGTTATCTCGGGGCTTTTCAACGCATCTTTGATGTCGACCTTGCCTTCGATCTCGTCGCAATAGCAGATGAGTTTCAGGCCTTCCCGGTCGCGGCGGAGGAACTCGCTCACCGTGCAGGCCTCTTCCAATTCAGGGATGGCACCCTTGTGCGACTGTTTCGCCGCGCTCACCAGCAGGCGTTCGATGCGCTCGGGCTTGAACACCCGCCGCTCGGAATAGTCGCC
>LUZC01000051.1 GCA_001603505.1 Bacteroidales bacterium Bact_11
AGTTTTACCAGTTCCCGCCATACGGACAAGCCGCCAACGCCCGAATCATAGACTCCAATCATTTCAAATCAGGTGTTAGAACAAGCGGAAATCCATTCGTACAATACCGCGTAGGCTTCCCAGATTGACTCTGGACGCTTGCATGCTTGTTATTGTGATGGTATGAGGACCCTCTTCGGCATAGGTATGCGTCAGGGAGGGCGAATAGGTTTCGCGTTGGCCGTCTCCCCAGTCGATGATGGCATCGTCGGATGTCTCCTTGACGACGGGGGCCGTCATCTCTCTTCCGGAACATACGGTCACGAAGATGTAAGGAGCGGCTTCCTGACAGATGTAGAGTTTGTACCTGACTTTGTTTGCATCCGTAAATGGAACTTCGTAATCCCTTGGCGTGTGTGTATCGTTGATTCCTGCAGTGAAATGCAACTCGTACTCTTTCATTTCTCCGGGCGTGAAATCCGGTTTGTCGGAACAATCCAGCCAGGTACAGCCAGAAGTGTTCCATTGGAACTCGCCGTTTGTCTGGATTATAATGACAAATGCCGTGTCGTTGTAGGCTAGGGCAAGGGAGTCGGCCGACATCTCGAAATGAATCTGGGGATCCTGCAATATCTTGACGGATGTGCTGAGGCCCTTTGATTTATCGGTAAATGTAATGGCTGTTTCGCGTGAATTGAAGTCCTTGTTCTCCTCAATCCGGAATAGCACATGGGACTCTTTCAGGCCTTTGGTCGTGATGGCTTTCACCCAATTCGCAGAATCGGGAATAGCATAAGTATAATCCACGTTGGCCAAAAGTTTGACATCAATCGTGTCGGACTTGAAGGAAAGGTGATAATTGCTTGTTGAAACCACAAGCGAGTTTTTCTGGCTCTGGGTAATGGTCAACGAGGAGGTCACTCCTTCACTGGAGAAAGTGACAGTCGCACTACGGTCGTCAAATGAATTATTGGCATCCACCTTGACGGAAACCTGTGTGATGCCCTTCTTTCCCGAGGAAGGCGACAATTTCACCCATCCGGCCGAAGAGGAGGCACTCCAATCGTAAGTCGTGGTGACATCCAACGTGAAGTCGGCCGCCTCGTTCGAACAGCTGAAAGTGGTCTTGCTCAGCGAGACCATCGGTTCCGGAGCACAGGAAGCGATCATGCAGAGCACGACGGCGGCGAGGATGATGAAAGAAAATCTTGTTTTCATGATGCTACCTCCCAAGTATCAGTTCAACCACTTTTGTCTGGCCGCCCCTGGAAAGCGTCAGCACATAGGTATCGGCCTTGTAGTTTTCAGACCGGATAATGATCTTGCGCCCCTCTTTGGAGACACCTTTTGTTATGGTCTGGCCCGATGAATCCGTGAGCGTAAAGGATGCGTCACGGAAAGTCTCAATCGTTACCGTGCGGGTCGCCGGATCGAAATCGACGGAACTTACCTCGTCCAAGTCTCCCTCCTGCGGATCATAACCTGCCGGTTTCATACCCAGCACGGCGTCCTGGTTGAAGTTATAGTTATGGGTGCGGCTCGCCGTCTTGATGACAAAGGCATCGATGGCATAATACCCGTTCCAGGAGCCGCTCCAGCCCCAGTTGACATAGAAGTTGTTCTTGGTGTCGTATCCGGCCAGAATGAACTGGTGCCCTCCATCTTCAGAATTGCCGGCATACATGATGGGCCCGGTTTCGTTGAGGTCCCGCTTGAGCATCTCGATCCAAACGGAATCGGCATAGTTGCGACGGAAAAGGTATTGCGCATTGCTGTCGAAGCCCAGGTAACCGATCATGCCTTCATACAGGACAGCGGTATAAGCGCTCGTGGCATCCAGGCCATACATGGCCTGGGCAATCGTACCCATGTCATACATCAGTTCAGCGATGGCCGCTTTCTGCCTGTCGGTCGTGATGGTGGTGGTAGACATCGGCATATAGTCCCAGTCGTATCCGCCGGACAAGTCGTGGGGTGGGACCGTATAGTGATTTCCCTGGTATTCGAATACGTAACCAGGAATGGTTCCGGAACAGCTTTGAGGGAAGTTATAGTACTTGGCGACGATAGCGCCGGCCGTTGCCACGCAACCGGTCAGGCAGCGGACACTGTCTATTTCAGGGCAGAGAATGTTGTAGGGATTCCCCTGGTCCCAGTTTGCGGTCGTCAGCAGAAGCTGGGGCTCGTAACCTCCTTCTCCCGCTTTGGTCGGTACCAGAAGCTCGTCCCACAAGGCTTCGGCCTGAGGACTTCTGCCGGCTCCGCTGTTTCTGATGAACCGTATCTGTTTCTTATATTCCTCCAGCCAGGCCTTGCAGTTGGAGGGCATGTCGCCGCTTTCGAACTTTCCAGTATAGGAGTATCCCAGCACAGGAACGGCTGCATCCTCTCCGGAGACAATCACAAAGCCGCCTCCGCCACGTTGGAACACATATAACTCGTCGCCGCCCGCAACAAGCTGCAGGGTGGATGCCGCTTTCGTGGCAGGCATGGCAGAACAGAAATTGGATGCGACTCTCCGGGCTTTCTCAAGTGAGACTTTTTCCGCAGAAGAAGTCAAAGGAAATGACAGGAGCAGCAGAATGATCAGTATCCTCTTCATGAGTCGGATGATTCTTTAGGTGAATCCATTTCAACAAAAATACTCATAATTTTCCAAATAATGCAAGAAAAAGGCCGGTACCCGCGAGGGGCCCCGGCCTTCATCCAATCAGAGAACTACTTTTTTAGAAGTAGAACACGTTGTAGTAGGTACCGAACGAACCGGCCGACACCGTCCACTTGAACGGGAAGTAGATCGCGTCGTCGTCGGCATCGTAGAAGCTGCCCTGATCCTGAGCGGAAATCAAGCCGTAGCTGCTGTGCACAATACCGGTAGACAGCTTGTTGCCGCCGTTGACCACGACTTTGCCAGTACTCTTGTCCCAAGTGAACTCAAAGCCGGCGCCGGCCGTCCAGAGGTCGGAGAGGCGATAGGCGTCTTTGAGTTCGGAGTATTCGAGATCCTGATCCCAGCTCTCTTCCCACCAGAAATCATCATAGTAGGTACCGGAATGGATCACCTTGAAGTCCTCCTGAAGCACAGTAACGGCAAAAGCGGGGTAAACGCTCTGGTCCTTATACTGATAGGTGTACTCTTCAGGAATGGAGATGTTGAGGACATAGTTCACAAACGGATCAGCCCCGGCGAACTGGACGGTAATATCCTTGGAGGTCTCACCCGCGGCGAAATCCACGCTCGAGGGAACGGTAAAGACGGTGCTGGTGGAATAAGCCTTCAAAGGAACAGAAACTGCATTGCTGCTGTTCTCGCGCTCTATCGTAACCGTGAAGGAGTTTTCGGCCAGACCAAGAACGATCGAACCGGGGTTCTTCTCGGAGAAGTAGATATTGTTGCCATTGGTGTTGGTCGGATCACCGGGTTTGTACGGATCTTCCTGGGTACAGGCCGCCAAAGCAAACAGAGCTACTGCAGAAATAAGAAAATATTTTAAACTTTTCATATCTGTCTGTATTAATTTGATTAGTCGGTGACACCGTCACGGAGGGAAGGATTCTCATCGGTAACAGGCTGGTGGCCGCCCGTATTGTCCACGATACCGAAGTTGGTGTTGAGCTCGCCCTGCGGGAAGCGCATCAGCAACCAGGGATCGTCGGCCGGGAGGTTGAAGCGGAAGGCGGCGGAAATGTTGCCGTTGCTGTCGTGGAAACGAACAAGCGGTTTGTTGAAACGCTTCATGTCGTTCACGTAGAAGCCTTCACCCCAAAGTTCGACGCGGCGCTGGAACCAGATCTCGTCGAGGAGCGAACGGTCGCTGGCGGTAGCGGAGTAGTTCGGGTCGCGGTAGTTCTTCACGAAGTTTTCGAGGATCGAGATGGCGCCGGCATTGTCGCCCATCTGCGCCTTGCACTCGGCCTGGATGAGGATCATCTCTTCCACGCGCATCAGCGGCATGTCTTCGTCGTTGGAAGTCGTACCAACGGAGAAGCAACCGAATTTCACGTTCGTGTAAGGGATGTACGGGAGCTTGGCGTCGCCGCCGTCGTTCGCGTGTGCCACATCGTCGAAGCCGGGCCACTTGAGGCCGTCGAGCAGGGTCGATTCGAGGTTCGTGTCAACCCACCACTGTTTACGGATGTCGCTGGAAGGGATCTTGTCGTACAAGAGCTTGTTGATGCAAGTGTAGCACTGGCAGGCAGGAGAATAACCCCAAGCGGAGAACGAACGCAGCCAGGAAGAAGTCGTGGCGTAGCGGTAGTTCATCGCGATGTCGGTAATCATGTCGTAGCCCCAGATCCAGTTGTGTTCGTTGATGTCGTAGAAAGCGGGAACGGACACCTCGGCACGGGAAGCGGGCGTGTAGCCGGCGGCAGCCTTCTGGGCGTCGTCGTAGGCTTTCTGCCATTCACCCATTTCGAGGTAGGCACGTGCACGGAGACCGTGGGCCACGTTGCCGTCGATGTACATCTTGGAGGTACGGCTAGCGCCTTCGAGTTGTGAAACTGCATAGTCGAGGTCTGAGATCACCAGGTCGTACACTTCCTTGACGGTCGCGCGCGGGTTGTTGGTGAAATCGGTGGTTTCCTGCGTCACGATCGGCACGCAGGGCTTGTCGGCGGCAACGCGGTAGCTAAACTGGAATCCGTTGGCCAGCAGCATGTAGCTCCAGGCACGGAGTGCGCGGGCCTGCGCGATCATGTTGATCGAGTTGGGATCAGTCACCTCTTCACCGAAACCATCGAGGAAAGTGTTGACCGAGGCGATCATGTTGTACGGAGCACGGTAACGGATAGCCGGGTTACGATAGTTGGCGTTACGGGAGGAAAGCTCGCCGCAGACGCTGAACCAGTTGTAGTTGCTGTCCGGAATAAGGGCATCGGCACCTTCGAGGTCGTTGCAGAACAGAATCATCAGGAACTCCCAGTCATCAGGTGTCGAATACAATTTGGCAGCACGTCCGATGTCGGTAAACATACCGGCAAACGGAGCGGCGGCACGCTGGGGAGCGAGGGCGTAGGTCTCCTGGACCTGCGTGGAAAGCATCGTTCCGCTCTGCGGCACCACATCAGTGATATCACTGCAGGAGGCCAGTGCGAATACTGCCAAAACTATCGAGAGAAATTTGATATGTTTCATATTGCTATTCTCCTTTTTAAAATTAGAACGTAAGCGAGATACCGCCCGTGATGGTGCGCATCGGGGCGTATGCACTGGAAGTCAGACCGGCACCGCTGGTCATGGAACCGAGGCCCATGTTGTAGCGGGGATCCATACCCTTGCGGACGGAGAAGACAGCGAGGTTCTCACCGGCCACATAGAGACGGAGGGCACTGATCGCGATCTTGTTGGTCCACTTGGACGGGAAGGTGTAACCAAGGGTGACGTTGTTGATGCTCAGGTAGTTCGAAGAAACGAGGAAGCGGTCGGTAGCGCTCTGGGCCTCTGCATAGACACCGTTACGAGGAATGGCGTTGCTCGGGTTTTCAGGCGTCCAGGCCTTGAGGGCGTCCTTGTGCCATGCGGAACCCTTCTGGTCCTGGGTCCACATCAGCTGCTGGTAGGAACCGTCGTAGTACTTACCGCCAAGCTGGAAGGAGCACTGGGCAGAGAGGTCGAAGCCGTAGGCGTTCAGCGAGGTGCCAAAACCACCATAGAGCTTCGGCATCACGCTGCCGAGCTTGTACTTGGTAGCCTGGTCGAAGACGTCGGTCGTCTCGTCATACTCATTGGTGATGTTGCCGTCGTCGTCCTTCTCTTCAACGTGTTTCCAATAGAGAGGATAACCGGTCTCCTGGTTCACGCCGGCGAACTTGTACATGTAGGCGTCGTAGAGGGAACCGCCAATCTCATAGATGTAGTTGGAACCCTTGATGCCGTTCTCCGAAACGCTCGGGTCGAGGGCAAGGATGATGTTCTTGTAGTGCGACAGGTTGACGTTCCAGTTCCAACGGACGTTCTTGGTGTTGATGATGTTGCCGTCGAGGGTGACCTCGAAGCCGCGGTTCATGATGTCACCCACGTTCACGGGGACGACACCGGTCGGGTTACCTGCAGAGTACGGCACGTTCTTGGAGTAGAGGAGGTCTTCGGTCTTGCGGGCGAAGTATTCGACGGAACCGTTGAGGATGCCGTGGAAGAGTTCGAAGTCAAGACCGATGTTGAACGACTTGGAGGTTTCCCAAGTCAGGTCTTCGTTACCCTTGTAGCTGAGAACCAAGGAGTATTCACCGGTCTCCTCGTTGTAGGAGTGGGTGTACTGGTCGGACCAGGGATAGAGCGAACCGAGGTTGTCGTTACCCTGCTGGCCGTAGCTGACCTTGAGTTTCAGCATGTCCACGAAACTTACATTCTTCATGAAGTTCTCCTGGCTGATGAGCCAAGCGGCGCCGGCGCTCCAGAAGTTGCCCCACTGGTGACCCGGTGCGAAGCGGGAGGAAGCGTCGCGACGGTAGGAACCGCTCACGAAGTATTTGCCTGCATAGTCGTACTGGGCACGCGTCAGGAAGCCCTTCGACATGTAGGTGTTGGTGGAGGAGGAAGTACGGGTGCCGGAGGTGCCGTCGCCATTGCCGAGTTCACCCACGAGCGGGTTGAACAGGTGGTCTTTCTGGCCCCAGAGGCTCTGGCTCTTGCGGTTGTACTGCTCGTAACCGGCGAGGACGTCGATATTGTGCTCGCTGCCGCCGAAGTTGGTCTTGTATTCGGCCAGATACTGCTGGTTGATGGCGAACATGCGGCTGTGGCTCACGTAGGCCAGACCATCGACCGAAGCGCCGCTACCGAAGATCGAGCTGAGCTCGGCGTCGCGGGTATTGTCGCTCGTCAGGTTGAGGTTGGCGGTGAGGGTAAGGCCGCGGACCGGAGTGAAGATGGCGCCGGCCTTGCCGATGAACACGTCGGAGTAGTAGTTGGTCACGTCATACTCGTTGTCGCGGATGGCGTTGCCCACGGTACCAGGACGAATGAAGTTCGTGTTGTTGGAGTCGTAAACGATGCGGCCGTTGTCCATCTTGATCGAGCCGTCGGCGTTGCGCACGTAGAGCGGATAGATCGGACCCATGTTGTTGGCCACATAGAACACGTTGCCGGAGGAACCCCAGCTACCGTTGGAACCGTTGGTCATGGAGTTGGCGTGGCTGAAGCTCATCGAGGAGGTGAGCTTGAACCATCTCTTCACCTGGTAGTCGGCGTTGATACGGCCCGTGTAGCGCTTGTATTCGGAGTTGTTGATGATACCGCCGTCGTCCACGAAACCGCCGCTGGCGTAGTAGTTGAAGCGTTCGCCCGAACCGCTCACGGAGAGGTTGTACTCCTGACGGAACGAGTTGTGGAACGTCTCACCGTACCAGTCGTCCGGAATGTAGTAGTATTCACCGTCGCTGTAACCGAGTTTGGCGTTCGGGTTCAGACGGAAATTCGTACCGATGAGTTTTTCGCCTTCCGGATAGGAGTACACGCGATAACCCAGACCACCGTCGCTCTTGAAGAGCTGGGCATCAGCGAAGGCATAAGCCTCGGCAGCCGAGTGGGTGGTGTTGCCGTCACCGATCAGGTGCTTGTAGTACAGCAACTTGTAGAAGGTTTCGTAGTACTGGCCCGGTTCAGTGATCACGTCGTAGTTGGGGATCAGACGGCTGTTGGAGCCGAGGCGGGCGTCGAACTTGATCTTCGCGTCGCCGGTACCCTTCTTGGTGGTGATGAGGATGACACCGTTAGCACCGCGGTTACCATAGATGGCCGATGCGGAAGCATCCTTCAGCACGGACATGGACTCGACGTCGTTCGGGTTGATGTCCTTGATGGAACCTTCGAACGGGGAACCGTCAACGACGATCAGCGGGCTCGAGCTGGCGCTCATGGAGCCGACGCCACGGATACGGATCGTAGGGCCGCCACTCGTCGGGTCGCCGGAGCCGGTGATCACCTGGACGCCCGGGGAGGTGCCTGCCAGTGCGCTGGTCACGTTCGTGGAGACCTTCTTCTCGATGGCCTCGCTCTTGACCATGGCAGCAGAACCGGTGAAGGAACTCTTCGTCGATGTACCATAGGCCACGACGATGGTCTCTTCCAGGTACTCCTGGCTCGGGGAGAGCGCAGCGTTGACCACTACTTTTCCTTCGACGGCCACTTCGAGATTCACGTAGCCGACAAAACTGAAGATCAGCACGCCGTTGGCCGGGACGGTGAGGGCATACGTACCATCAATGTCCGAGGAGGTACCTGTCATGGTTCCCTTCAACGAAATCGAAGCGAACGGGATGACCTCTCCAGTGCTGGCATCAGTCACAGTACCTTTCACCTGGATGTTCTGCGCGAACGCAGCAACGGTCAGGAAAAGGCATGTCAAAATCAAACTGATTCTTTTCATGGAGTTAATTAATTAGGTTATTAGGATAAAAAATGATGTTGTTTTTCCAAAAAACGGTTAAACGAGTTACAAATTGTTATAACTATTAATATACATTACCGGGTAAAGATCGGAAAAATTGGCGAAAAGGCCAAATTTTTTTAGGAAAAAACAAAAGTTAAAACTCCGACAGCCCGATTTCGACACCCGCCTCAGATACTTCTGGCCGTGCCTCTCCGGAGCCTAAATTAAAAATTAAAAGAGTGGTACCGTTACTTGTACCACTCTTTATACATCATGTAGCCCTGTGCGTTCTTGTGGGCAGCGGCCGTGACGGCCTCCGACCCGTCTTTCACTTTTTTGGCAGGTACTCCGGCATAGACGCCGGGCTCCAGTTTTTCGCCAGTCAGGACCACGGCGCCGGCGGCGATGATGCTGCCGTCCGCGATTTCTGCGTTGTCCATCAGAACCGCTCCCATGCCCACCAGTACGTTGTTGCCTACTTTGGCACCGTGTACCACGGCGTTGTGTCCTACCGACACGTCGTCGCCGATGACGGTGACGGAACGCTGGTAGAGCGTGTGGACGCTGGCGTTGTCCTGGATATTCACGCGGTTGCCGATCGTGATGGTGTTGACATCACCCCGCAGAACCACTCCATACCAAATGCTGCAATCATCGCCGATGGTTACGTCGCCGATGATTACAGCATTCTCTGCAATGAAGCAATTCTTTCCGATCTTCGGGGTGAAACCTCTCAGGGGACGGATAATTGCCATGTCGTACTAAAGTTTCTTCCGCGAAGCCGTCAGTTTCTGGTAGTCGTCCATCGAGGCGACGATCAGGTTGTCGAATTCGCGCTGGCCGGTGCCTGCGGGAATCAGATGACCGCAGATAACGTTCTCCTTCAGGCCTTCGAGGGTGTCGATCTTGCCGCGGATGGCAGCATCGGACAGCACCTTGGTGGTCTCCTGGAACGAGGCGGCCGACATGAAGCTGTTGGTGCGCAGTGCGGCGCGGGTGATGCCCTGAAGCACCTGGTTGGAGGTGGCAGGCACCGCGTCGCGGGCTTCGACCGTCCGCTTGTCGGCGCGTTTGAGGAAGGAGTTCTCGTCGCGAAGCTGGCGCACCGTGACGATCTGGCCAGGATGGAGGTTCTCGGAATCGCCCGCGTCGGTGACGACCTTCTTGTCGAAGATGCTGTCGTTCTCCTCGAGGAATTCGAGTTTGTCCACGAGCTGCTCCGGCAGGAAGCGGGTATCGCCCGGATCCACAATCTCGACCTTGCGCATCATCTGGCGGACAATCACTTCAAAGTGCTTGTCGTTGATCTTCACGCCCTGCATGCGGTAGACTTCCTGAATCTCGTTGACGATGTATTCCTGTACCTTGATCGGGCCCAGGATGTTCAGGATGTCGCTCGGAGAGACCGCACCGTCGGACAGCGGCATGCCGGCCCGGACGTAGTCGTTCTCCTGGACGAGGATCTGCTTCGACAGCGGAACGAGATAGGTCTTGTTGTCCTTCGGGTTGCCGCTCTTGGCCTTGATGATGATCTCGCGGTTACCGCGGCGGTTCTTGCCCATGAGCACCTCGCCGTTGATCTCCGACACGACGGCCGGGTTCGACGGGTTGCGGGCTTCGAAGAGTTCGGTCACGCGCGGCAGACCGCCCGTGATGTCGCCCGACTTGCCGATGGCCCTCGGGATCTTCACGATGATGTCGCCGACCTTGATGTCCTGGCCGTTTTCGACCATGACGTGGGCACCCACCGGCAGGTTGTACTGCTTGAGTTCGTTGCCTTCGGCGTCGAGGATGCGGACGCTCGGGTTCTTCGACTTGTCGCGGGCCTCGATGATCACCTTCTCGCGGTGCTGCGAGAATTCATCGGCGGCTTCGTCGCGGTAGGTCACGCCTTCGAGCATGTTGTCGTACACGGCTTTACCGGCGGTCTCGGTGATGGTCAGGGCGTTGTAGGCATCCCAATTGCAGATGCGGTCGCCCGGCACCACGGCGTCGCCGTCTTTCTTGTAGAGTTCGGAGCCGTAGGGGATGTTGTACTGGCCAAGGGTGATTTCGGTGATCGGGTGGACGATGCGCATTTCGGTTGCGCGGCTCACCACGATCGTATGCTCACCCTTCTCGTCGGTCTTGGTAATGGTGCGGAGTTCCTCGAATTCGAGGCGTCCTTCGTACTTCGACACGATCTCGCTTTCGGAGGCCACGTTGGAAGCGGTACCACCGACGTGGAAGGTACGCAGGGTCAACTGGGTACCCGGCTCGCCGATGGACTGTGCGGCGATCACGCCGACCACCTCGCCCTTCTCGACCATGCGGCCGGTGGCCAGGTTGCGACCGTAGCACTTCGCGCACACGCCTTTCTTCGACTCGCAAGTAAGTACCGAACGGATCTCGACCTGCTCGATCGGGAGTTTCTCGATCTGGTCGGCAATGTCTTCGGTAATCTGTTCGCCGGCGCCGAGAATCTTCTCGCCCGTGAGCGGGTTGTAGATGTCGTGCACCGAGGTGCGGCCGAGGATGCGTTCGCCAAGGCTCTCGACCACGGTATCCTTGTTCTTGATGGCGGTGGCCACGAGGCCGCGGAGCGTTCCGCAGTCTTCCTCGTTGATGATCACGTCGTGGGAAACGTCCACCAGACGGCGGGTCAGGTAACCGGCGTCGGCCGTCTTCAAGGCGGTATCGGCCAGACCCTTACGGGCACCGTGCGTGGAGATGAAGTACTCGAGCACGCTCAGGCCCTCCTTGAAGTTGGCCAGAATCGGGTTCTCGATGATGTCGGCACCGGTGGAACCGGACTTCTGCGGCTTGGCCATCAGGCCTCGCATACCGCAGAGCTGACGGATCTGCTCCTTCGAACCACGGGCGCCGGAGTCCAGCATCATGTACACCGGGTTGAAGCCCTGCTTGTCCTCGCGGATGCGCTGCTCCACGATGCCCGTGAGCTGCGTATTGACCGTGGTCCAGATATCGATGACGTGGTTGTAACGCTCGTTGTTGGTGATCAGACCCATGTCGTAGCTGGCCTGCCAGGTCGCGATCTGCTGGTAGCCGTCCTCGACCAGGGCCGCTTTCTCGTCGGGAATGATCACGTCGCCCAGGTTGAACGACAGGCCGCCCTCGAAGGCCATGCGGTAGCCGAGGTTCTTGATGTCGTCGAGGAACTGGGCGGTACGGGCGATGCTCGTGTACTTGAGCACCATGCCGATGATGTCGCGCAGCGACTTCTTCTTCAGCAGGGTGTTGATGTACGGCACCTCGTCGGGAACGAGCTGGTTGAACAGGATGCGTCCGACGGTCGTCTCCTGCATCTTGTAGCCCTTCGACGGGTCGGTCTTGTCGACCGGGATGCGCACCTGGCACTTGGTCTGCCATTCCACGCGGCCCTCGTTCTTGGCGATGATCGCCTCTTCGGGGCCGTAGAACTTCATGCCTTCGCCCTTTGCGCCGGGACGTTCCTTGGTGATGTAGTACAGACCGAGGACCATGTCCTGCGACGGCACCGTAATCGGCGCGCCGTTGGCGGGGTGAAGGATGTTGTGAGAACCGAGCATGAGCAGCTGCGCCTCCAGGATGGCGGCGTTGCCGAGCGGCAAGTGCACGGCCATCTGGTCGCCGTCGAAGTCGGCGTTGAACGCCGTACAGGCGAGCGGGTGCAGCTGGATGGCCTTGCCCTCGATCATGCGCGGCTGGAAAGCCTGGATACCGAGGCGGTGCAGGGTCGGGGCTCGGTTGAGGAGCACCGGATGGCCCTTCATCACGTTTGGGATCCTTGCGGTCCACGATCTTCTTGGCGCTCTTGACCGTCTTGACGATGCCGCGCTCGATGAGCTTGCGAATCACGAACGGCTTGTAGAGTTCGGCCGCCATATATTTAGGAAGGCCACACTCGTGCATCGAGAGCTCCGGACCCACGACGATGACGCTTCGGGCGGAGTAGTCCACGCGTTTGCCGAGGAGGTTCTGACGGAAGCGGCCCTGCTTGCCCTTGAGGCTGTCGGACAGGGACTTGAGCGTACGGTTGGCCTCGCTCTTGACGGCGTTGGACTTGCGGGAATTGTCGAACAGCGAGTCGACGGCTTCCTGCAGCATACGCTTCTCGTTGCGGAGAATCACTTCAGGAGCCTTGATCTCGATGAGGCGTTTCAGGCGGTTGTTGCGGATGATCACGCGGCGGTAGAGGTCGTTCACGTCGCTGGTGGCGAAACGGCCGCCGTCGAGCGGGACGAGCGGGCGGAGATCCGGCGGGATGACCGGAATCACCTTCATCACCATCCATTCGGGGTGGTTGATCTCCTTCGATTCGCGGAAGGCCTCGATGACGCTCAAACGCTTGAGAGCCTCTGCCTTGCGCTGCTGCGAAGTCTCGGCTTCGCTCTTGTGGCGCAGGTCGTAGGAGAGGGTATCGAGGTCAACGTTCTTGAGCATCTCGTAGATGGCTTCGGCGCCCATGCCGGCCATGAACTTGCGCGGATCGTCGTCCGGAAGTTCCTGATTCCCCTTTGGCAGCTTGTCGAGGACATCGAGATATTCTTCTTCGGTAAGCAGGTCCAGATCGTTGATGCTGTGCTCCTTGATTTCCTTGGCAGCGCCGGCGCGCATCACCACGTATTTCTCGTAGTAGATGATGGCTTCCAGCTTCTTGGAAGGAATGCCGAGCAGGTAACCGATCTTGTTGGGCGTCGAACGGAAATACCAGATGTGCGCCACAGGAACGGTCAGGCTGATGTGGCCCATGCGCTCGCGGCGCACCTTCTTCTCGGTCACCTCCACGCCGCAGCGGTCGCACACGATGCCGCGGTAGCGGATGCGCTTGTATTTGCCGCAGTGGCACTCATAGTCCTTTGTCGGACCGAAGATGCGTTCGCAGAAGAGTCCGTCACGTTCCGGCTTGTAGGTGCGGTAGTTGACAGTCTCCGGCTTGAGCACCTCACCCGAGGATTGCTCCAGAATTTCTTCCGGAGAAGCCAGGCCAATGGTGATCTGGTTGAAGTTGTTCTTTACCTTTATCTCTTTCTTTAAAGACATATCCTTGATTTTTACTGGTCAAACACTTTTTTGAACTAGTCCAGCTTTACGCTCAGGCCAAGGCCTCGAAGTTCGTGGAGCAACACGTTGAGCGATTCGGGAATGCCAGGAATCGGCATCGGGTCGCCCTTGACGATGGCTTCGTAGGCACGGCTGCGGCCGGTAACGTCGTCCGACTTGATGGTCAGGATTTCCTGCAGGATGTTGGAGGCGCCGAAAGCTTCGAGCGCCCAGACCTCCATCTCGCCGAAACGCTGTCCGCCGAATTGGGCCTTACCGCCGAGCGGCTGCTGGGTGATCAGGGAGTACGGGCCGATGGAACGTGCGTGCATCTTGTCGTCGACCATGTGTCCAAGTTTGATCATGTAGATCACGCCCACGGTAGCTTGCTGGTCGAAGAGCTCGCCGGTTCCTCCGTCGCGAAGCTGGGTGCGGCCATAACGCGGCAGACCGGCCTCGTCGGTGTACTTACAGATGTCTTCCAGGCTTGCACCGTCAAAAATCGGGGTGCTGAACTTCAATCCGAGTTCACGGCCGGCCCAGCCCAGAACGGTCTCGTAAATCTGTCCGAGGTTCATTCGGGAAGGCACGCCGAGCGGGTTGAGGACGATGTCGACCGGGGTACCGTCTTCGAGGAACGGCATGTCTTCATCGCGGACGACCTTGGCCACGATACCTTTGTTGCCGTGGCGGCCGGCCATCTTGTCACCCACCTGGATCTTGCGTTTCTTGGCGACATATACCTTGGCCAGCTTCATGATGCCGGACGGCAGTTCGTCGCCGATGGTGAGGTTGTAGTTGATGCGCTTGTATTGCGCGTCGTACTCCTTGTATTTAATCAAGTAGTTGTTGATCAGTTCTTTGATGAGATCGTTGTTCTTCTTGTCGGAAGTCCACTTCACCGGATTGACATCGTTGTAGTCAATCTGTTCGAGAATCTCGCGGGAGAAGCTTTCGCCCTTCGGAAGAATCTCGGCGCCGTAGAGGTCGCCGATGCCGGCGCTCTTCTTGCCGGCAACGAGTTTCATCAGCTTGTCGAGGAACAGGTTGCGCAGGTCGGCACACTTGCGGTCGAAGTCGTCCTTGGCTTCCTGCAGCTGGCGTTTTGCGCTTTCCTTGCCCTTCTTCGAATTGTCTTTGACAACGTGGGAGAAGAGGCGTTTTCCGATGATCGTACCGGAAAGGGAAGGAGATGCCTTCAGGGAAGCGTCTTTCACGTCGCCCGCCTTGTCGCCAAAGATGGCACGCAGCAGTTTCTCTTCCGGAGAAGGATCGCTTTCACCCTTCGGGGTGATCTTGCCGATGAGGATGTCGCCCGGTTCCACGTGGGCGCCGATGCGGATGATACCGTTCTTGTCGAGGTCCTTGGTGGCGTCTTCGCTCACGTTCGGGATATCGGCGGTGAGCTCTTCCATACCGCGCTTGGTGTCGCGGACTTCCATGATGTACTCGTCGACATGGACAGAGGTGAAGATGTCTTCGCGGATGATGCGCTCAGAGAGCACGATGGCATCCTCGAAGTTGTATCCCTTCCAAGGCATGAAGGCCACCTTCAGGTTGCGGCCGAGTGCAAGCTCACCGTTCTGCGTGGCATAACCCTCCGTCATGATCTGGCCCGGCACCACACGGTCGCCCTTGCGGACGATCGGGGTCAGGCGGATCGACGTGCTCTGGTTGGTCTTCCGGTAGAGGGGCAGCTGATACACAGTGACCTCAGGATCGAAGCTGACAAAGCGCTCGTTCTCGGTCTTGTCGTATTTGACATGGATCTCACGGGCGTCAACATACACCACTTCACCCTTGCCTTCCGCAGCGATCTGCGTGCGGGAGTCGCGGGCCACGGGTCCTTCCAGGCCGGTACCGACGATCGGAGCCTCAGGCTTGATGATCGGGACTGCCTGGCGCATCATGTTCGAACCCATGAGGGCGCGGTTGGCGTCGTCGTGCTCGAGGAACGGGATGAGGGAGGCGGCGATGGAAGCCACCTGGTTCGGTGCCACGTCCATCAGGTCGATATCCTCCTTGCCCTTCACCGGGAAGTCGGCCTCGAGGCGGCACTTGATGCGCTCGTCGAGGATGTTGCCTTCGGCGTCGAGCTTGACCGAAGACTGGGCCACGGTCTGGTTCTCTTCTTCCTCGGCACTGAGGTATACCACGCCGTTCTGGCTCAGGTCCACGCGACCTTCGCTGACGCGGCGGTACGGCGTTTCGATGAATCCCAGGTCGTTGATCTTGGCATAGACGCAGAGCGAGGAGATAAGGCCGATGTTCGGACCTTCCGGCGTCTCGATCGGGCAGAGACGGCCGTAGTGGGTGTAGTGCACGTCGCGGACCTCGAAGCCGGCGCGGTCGCGGGACAGACCGCCCGGACCCAGGGCCGACAGACGGCGCTTGTGCGTCATTTCGGCCAGCGGGTTGGTCTGATCCATGAACTGGGAGAGCTGGCTGGTCGCGAAGAAGCTGTTGATGACGCTCGACAGCGATTTGGCGTTGATCAGGTCGACAGGTGTAAACACTTCGTTGTCACGAACATTCATGCGTTCGCGGATCGTCCGGGCCATACGTGCCAAACCCACGCTGAACTGGTTGGCCAATTGCTCGCCGACCGTACGGATACGGCGGTTGCTCAGGTGGTCGATATCATCGACGGTGGCCTTCGAGTTGATGAGCTGGATGAGGTAGCGAATGATCTCGATGATGTCTTCCTTCGTCAGGATGCGGACATTCGGATCGGTGGAAAGATTGAGTTTCCGGTTGAGCCGGTAGCGGCCCACCTGTCCGAGGTCATAGCGTTTGTCGGAGAAGAACAGTTTGTCAATGACGTCACGGGCCGTGGCTTCATCCGGCGGTTCCGAGTTGCGCAGCTGCCGATATGTGTAGAAGATCGCCTCCATTTCGGAGTTGGTCTGATCTTTCTGGAGGGTATTGTAGATGATGGCGAAATCGTTGGTGTAGGCGTCGTCCTTGTGCACAAGGATGGTTTCGGCGCCGGAATCAAGGATTTCGTCGATATGCCGCTCTTCGAGTTCGGTCTCGCGGTCCACGATCACGTTGTTGCGCTCGATGTAGACCACCTCGCCCGTATCTTCGTCCACGAAGTCTTCGTTCCACGTTTTCAGGACGCGGGCGGCCAGCTTGCAGCCGATGCATTTCTTAAGGTTGGCCTTGGTGACCTTGACTTCCTCGGCCAGGCCGAAGATGTCAAGAATGGCCTTGTCGCTTTCAAAACCGATGGCCCTCAGCAGCGTGGTGACGGGGAGTTTCTTCTTCCGGTCGATGTAAGCGTACATCACGTTGTTGATGTCGGTCGCGAACTCAATCCAGGAGCCCTTGAAGGGGATGATACGCGCAGAGTAGAGTTTGGTGCCGTTGGCATGCATGCTCTGGCCGAAGAAAACGCCCGGAGAGCGGTGCAGCTGAGAGACGACGATGCGCTCGGAACCATTGATGATGAAGGTTCCGCGAGGCGTCATGTAGGGGATGGCACCCAGGAACACGTCGGTAATCACCGTGTCGAAGTCCTCGTGCTCTTCGTCCGTGCAGTACAGCTTCAGCTTGGCTTTCAAGGGGACGTTGTAGGTGAGGCCCATGTCGAGGCACTCGTCCATCGTGTAGCGCGGCGGATCAACGAAATAGTCGATGAACTCCAGGACGAAATTGTTGCGGGTATCCGTAATCGGGAAAACCTCCTGGAACACTTTGTAAAGCCCTTCGTTCTTGCGGTTTTCAGCTGTCGTTTCGAGCTGGAAGAAATCGCGGAACGACTTCAACTGCACTTCCAAAAAATCGGGATAGTCCAGAAGGGCCTTGGAGGTTGCGAATGTAATCCTCTGATTATTAGGTTTTTGTGACATTTTAAAAAGACAGGTTGAAGGGAAACTTAAAATAACGACAAAAAGGTTTAGGGCCCGCAGGCCCTAAACCCGGATTCGTCCCTCAAAGGGAAGAAGTGGGCGTGTAGTTATTTAAGTTCAACTTCGCCGCCTGCTTCTTCGAGAGCTGCCTTAACCTGTTCTGCTTCAGACTTGGAGACTTTCTCCTTGATGACTGCGTTCGGGGCCTTGTCAACGAGTTCCTTCGCTTCCTTCAGACCGAGACCGGTGAGTTCCTTGACGGCTTTCACCATCTGGAGTTTGGCCTGGCCGGCGGAGATGAGGATCACGTCGAATGCGCTCTGCTCTGCCTCGGCGGGTGCGCCGGCGGCGCCTTCAGCCGCTACGACCACTGCAGCAGCTGCAGGTTCGATACCATATTCATCTTTAAGGATCTGTGCAAGTTCCTGGACTTCTTTTACGGTAAGGTTAACAAGTTCTTCCGCAAGAGCTTTGATGTCTGCCATAATTATTGATTTTTAATTGTTTTTTGTTTACTGCTTGTTGTTTATTCGGCCTCTTTCTTGGAATCCTCGAGAGCCGAGATGACTCTGCGGATAGGTGACTGGAGGAGACCGATGATGTCACCGATAAGTTCGTCGTGCGACTTGATGCCCACGAGGACGTTCAACTGGTCGGCACCCACATAGGAGCAATCCTGAAGGAATGCGCTCTTGAGTTCCGGTTTGCCAAACTTGCCGCCGTATTCCTTGATCACCTTGGCTGGTGCGCTCGGAACAGTCGTGAACATGATGGCCGTGTTGCCCTCAAGGGTCGGATACAGTGCTTCGACCTCTTTGTTTTCCAGGGTCATCAAAGCCTTGTGGAGAAGCGTATTCTTGACAACTTCGAGTTTGATGTTCTTCTCGAAGCAGGCACGACGCAGTGCGGAGGTGTTCTCGGCGTTCAGGCCGGAAATGTCAGTCAGGTAGAAATTGGGATTCTCTGCCAGCTGGGCTGCCACCTTCTCGATAATCTGAGCTTTCAATTCTTTTCTCATAGTCTTGCCTAATTAAGCTTCAGCGGTAGCACTGATTGCCTTGGTGTCAATGCAGATACCAGGGCTCATCGTCGCAGCCATGAAGATGCTTCTGACATACGTGCCTTTCAACGCCTGGGGTTTCAACTTCTGGATCGTGTTGAGCAATTCAACGGCATTCTCGGCGAGTTGCTGAGCACTGAACGATACCTTACCGATAGCAGTGTGAACAATACCTTGCTTGTCAACCTTAAAGTCGATCTTACCGGCCTTCACCTCCTTGACGGCTGTAGCGACATCCATCGTCACAGTACCGGTCTTCGGGTTCGGCATCAGGCCGCGGGGACCGAGGATACGGCCGATCGGACCGATCTTGGCCATCACCGTAGGAGTACAGATGATGACGTCAACGTCTGTCCAGCCGCCCTTGATCTTTTCGATATAATCATCCAAACCGACAAAGTCGGCGCCGGCAGCCTGTGCCTCGGCCTCTTTGTCAGGGGTGCAGAGAACCAGAACGCGGGTTACCTTGCCGGTTCCATGCGGAAGAGTCACAACGCCGCGGACCATCTGGTTCGCTTTACGAGGGTCCACACCCAAGCGTACGGACAGCTCGACGGAGGCGTCGAACTTGGCATAGGAAACTTCCTTTACCAGGTTGCAGGCTTCCATAAGCTTGTACTGCTTGTGGGAATCAACTTTAGCTTCCGCTATTTTTTGATTTTTTGTCAACTTGCTCATAGCGTGTGATTTTATTTAACGTCGGCAGGATACTCTCCGGTGATCGTGACGCCCATGCTCCGTGCGGTGCCGGCGACCATGCTCATGGCGGATTTCTCAGTAAATGCGTTCAGATCGGGCATTTTCTCCTTCGCGATTTCGCGCACCTGATCCCAGGTCAGCGAAGCGACCTTCTTGCGGTTCGGCTCGGCCGATCCGGACTGAATCTTGGCGGCCTCCTTGATAAGGACGGGCACTGGCGGCTGCTTGACGACGAAAGAGAACGATTTATCACTGAAGACAGTGATGATCACGGGCAAAATCTTGCCGGCCTTGTCTTGAGTGCGGGCATTGAACTGCTTGCAGAAATCCATGATGTTCACACCCTTCGAACCGAGGGCCGGTCCCACGGGCGGCGACGGATTGGCTGCACCACCTTTGATCTGCAGTTTAATGAACCCGGCAATTTCTTTAGCCATAGTGTTGTTGATTTAGTCTTTGGTTACTTGTGCAAAATTCAACTCCAAAAGAGTCTTGCGTCCGAAAATCTTGACGACGACCTTGATCTTCCGTTTGTCTGCGAGGATTTCGTCGACGGTTCCGTCGAATCCGTTGAACGGGCCGTCAATGATTTTGACGGCTTCGCCCACGACGAACGGCGTAATCGTTTCTTCGTCCTGGCCGGCAAGTTCGTCGACGCGCCCCATGATGCGGTCCATTTCAGCATCGCGGATGGGGACGGGCGTCTTGTCTTTGCCTTCGGTCAGGAATCCCGCCACATAGGGTATGTTGCGGATCACGTGCTGGATTTCACCGGTCATCACAGCCTCGACCAAGACATAGCCCGGGTAGAAAATACGTTCGGCGCTCACGCGCTTGCCGTTTTTCACCTGATAGTACTTTTCGGTCGGGATGAGGACCTGGGTCAGAAGATGGCCGAGTTTGAGCGCTTCGATTTCTTTTTCGATATACTCTTTCGCCTTCTTCTCCTTGCCTCCAGCAGTACGGACGACGTACCACTTTTTCGTGCTTTCGCTCATAGGAATGGATGATTATAGTTGATAGATACCCATCATGATAGTACGGATGACCAGGTCGATCAACCAGATGATCACCGCAAGGATGAGAGTCGTCACCATAACCAGAATCGCCGAACTCTGGAGCTTGTCCCATGTGGGCCAGGTCACCTTGGTCGTCAATTCTTTCCAGGACTCTTTAACGTAAGTTCCTATTTTTGCCATTGTTATTTTTTTGTTGGCAGGGAACAGTTGGAAGCGGAAGGTCCCTGTCGGTTAATAACACTCCGGTGCGTAACCACCGGATTTGCAGGGGAAGCAGGATTCGAACCCACATCGACGGTTTTGGAGACCGCTGAACTACCCTTGTTCTATTCCCCTAAATAGGGTCGAACCCTCGAGGGTCCGACCCTTAAAGTTGGTTCGCGAAGCGAATCAGATTAGTCGAGCAGGTCGGTAATCTGACCGGAACCGACGGTGCGGCCACCTTCGCGGATTGCGAAACGCAGACCCTTGTTCAAAGCCACCGGGTAGATGAGCTCGACAGTGATTTCCA
>LUZC01000052.1 GCA_001603505.1 Bacteroidales bacterium Bact_11
CATCACGCAGGCGCCCTTGAGCTGGACCGTGACGGCCAGCGAAGAGCAGATACCCAGCACGAGGACCGTGATCGGGTTGCCCTTGAAAATCGGGTTCAACAATGTTTTCTTGAGTTCTTCGTTCATGGCTTAACCCTCCTGATGATTATGTTCGTGGTTGCATCCGCCTTTTTCGGAGCAGCAGCCTTCGCCGCCGCACTGGCCGCCCTCACATCCGCCACAGCAGCAATCGCCTTCATCGGCGGCTGCGCCGGCCTTCTTCTGCAGGAACGGCATATAGGCCTTAAACCAGGTGTTGAGCGCGGCGTCCAGGCCGTTGCAGGTCATCGTGGCGCCGGTGATGGCATCGACCTTGGAAGGATCGTCTTTCGGCGCTCCGCCCTTGACGATGCCGAACGCCTTGTCGGAATTCTTGTAATCCACGCTCTTGCCCTTGAACTGTTCGCGGAACCAGGCCTCGTCCTTGATCTTGGCACCCAGACCCGGGGTTTCGCTCTCGTGGTCAAAGTAGGCGCCCACGATTTCGGTGCAGTCGGCGTTGAAGGCGATGTAGCCCCAGATCGGGCCCCAGAGGCCTGCGCCATAGCACGGGATCACGTTAATGTCTGCACCGTCTTTCTCGAAGACATAGACGGGCAGCGAAGGATTGCCGGCGGCGATGTTCTTGTTCTCGACCTTCAGGTTGTCCTGGAGTTCGATGTCGTCCAGCGCGGTTTCCAGTTCGCCGGTCTTGTTGCCCTCGGCGTCGATCAGGAAGGCCGACTTGATGTTGTCGGCATACATGGCCAAGATCTGGTCGTTGCTGAGCTTGGAGAGGGCGTCCTTGTCGGAGAAGCCGGCGGCCGTCAGCATCTGGCTGATGGTCTCGGCCTTGATGTTGGCCTGCTGCCGGGGCTTGAGCGCCATCGCGGCGACAGCCAGGATGGCGGCCGCGATCACGACGACAATCGTCGTGTAAACAATGGTATATACGTTATTGTTGGTATTCATGGCTACACGGTTTTAGCCCGCTTCAGGCGGCGGTTGACATTGGCATTGACAACATAGTGGTCGATCAGCGGAGCGAAGGTGTTCATCAGCAGGATGGCGAGCATCATACCTTCCGGATAGCCCGGGTTGAACAGTCGCACCGTGACGCAGAGCGCACCGATCAGGAAACCGTAGATCCACTTGCCGGTCTCGGTCTGCGCCGAGGTCACCGGGTCGGTGGCCATGAACACGGTACCGAACGCGAAGCCGCCAAGCAGCAGCTGTTCCCAGCACGGGATATCGGTCACGCCCCCCACCGTACCGAGCCAGCCCACAAACAGGGCGCCCAGCACCGAAGAGCACATGATCTTCCAGCTGGCCACGCCGGTGCAGATGAGAATCAGCGCACCGATGAGGATCGCGATGACGGAGGTTTCACCCACCGCACCGGGGACGGTACCCACGAACAGGTCCATCACGCTGGTGCCGGCCTGCGACAGGCCGTCGAGCGAAGCGTGCGACAGCGGCGTGGCGCCCGAGAGGGCATCCACCACCTCACCGCCCTTCCACGGCGTTCCGCCGGCGAGGGCCTTGCTCAGGCCGCCCACCCAGACGGCGTCGCCCGACATCTTGCTCGGGTAGGAGAAGAACAGGAAGGCACGCGCCAGCAGCGCGGGGTTCCAGATATTCATGCCGCTTCCGCCGAACACTTCCTTGCCGATGATCACGGCGAAGGCCACGGCGATCGCGAGCATCCACCAGGGAACGTCGACCGGCACGATGAGCGGAATGATGAAACCGCTCACCAGGTAGCCCTCGCTCACCTCGTGACCCTTCATCTGGGCCGAGGCGAACTCGATGCCGAGACCGACGACATACGAAACCAGATACAGCGGGATGATCTTCACGAAACCGTACCAGACCATCTGCCAGAAACCCCAGTCAAGGCCGAACACCTTGCTGTGCTGGAAGCCGAGGTTCCAGATGCCGAAGAGCAGCGCCGGAACCATCGCCATCACGACGATGATCAGCAGACGCTTCAGGTCGACGCAGTCCTTAACATGCACGCCGCCCTTACGGGTGGTGCGGTCGGGCACGAAGAAGAACGTCTCGAAAGCGTCGAAAGAAGAATGAAGCCAGCCCAGCTTGCCTCCCTTGGAGAACGTGGGGCGGATTTTGTCAAAAAAGTTCTTTGCCATAGTCATTCCTCCTTACAGCTCTTTCATCATCAATTCAATGCCTTCGCGGACAATCTTCTGGATCTCCACCTTCGAAGGGCATACATATTCGCAGAGCGCGACATCCTCTTCGAGGACCTCGTACATGCCGAGGTTCTCCATTTTCTCGAGGTCGCCTGCCAGGCAGGCTTTGAACAGCTGGAGCGGATAGATATCCATGGGGAACACCTTCCCATAGACGTCGTTCATCAAGAACGCACGCTCGCCGCCGTTCTCGTTGGTATCCATGTCATATTTCTTCTTACAGCGAAGGAAGGCCGGATAAGCGCGGGAGACGGAGAATTTTTTCGCACGGAAGGGATTCGCCCAGCCGAACATCTCAAAGTACTTGCCTTCCTTGATCACGCTAACCTGGTCGTGGTAGAATCCCAGGAAGCCTTCACGGCCAACCGCTTCTCCAGTGAGGACATCGCCGCTGATGATACGGAGATCGCCTTCGCCGAAATACTCGGCCAGGTCGGTCATGCTGACGCCGGCCGGTACCTCGACATAGGAGGGATTCACGGCCGCGGGGCCTGCCACCGCAATGGTGCGATGCGCGTCGTAGACGCCCTTGAGGAAGAGACGTCCGATGACTGCCACCCAGGGAAGGGAGACCGTCCAGACCACCTCGCCCTTGTTGATCGGGCTGATGTGGTTGATCTGAACGCCCACGTTGCCGGCCGGGTGCGGGCCTTCGAACTGATGGAAGATCACGCCGGTGAGCTTGTGGAGTTCGTTGCCGGCAAAGTTGCGTGCGGGAAGGGAGAGATGGACGCCGCCCTTGCTGAGTCGGCCGAGGGCTTCGACGCCCGCCTGAATGGCGTTGAAATCGTCTTTCAATGCGAATTCAGGATCAGCACCCAGCGGGGCTGTGTTCATACCCGAGATGAAGATGGACTTGGGCTCCGCCTGCGGATCCGCCACGGTGCCGTAGGGACGCTGCTTGATGCAAGGCCACAGGCCGCACTTCAGCAGGAGCGAAGTCATCCCCTGTTTGTCGAGCGAAGCGATTTTCGGAATGTCGAAGTGGATGGCTTCGTTCTTTCCGTCCGCCTTGACACGGACTTCCAGCAGCTTGCGCTTGTCACCGCGCACGATCGCCTCGACCGTGCCGCTGACCGGCGAACAGAATACCATCTCTGCGACTTTCTTGTCGGCGAAAAGCGGCGTTCCGGCCTGGACGCTGTCCCCCTCCTTTACCAGAAGGCGGGGCACCATTCCGCGAAAATCGGTCGGTTTCACAGCCACCAGACCCGGAGCAACGCGCTTCGTCACTTCGCAAAGGGCCGCCCCCGCAATAGGAAGGTCCAGACCCTTTTTCAATCTGATTTGATCTGACATGAAAATATTAGGTTAATAATAAAGAGTTTACAATATCGCGCAAAATATCGTGCAAATTTACCTATAAAATGTGATTAAAAAAAGCCTAAATTTGCGATATGATGAACAATTCGCAAACAGACCTGTTCGAAGGGTTGAACAGTGCGCAGAGAGCCGCTGTGGAGTGTACGGAAGGGCCTTCGCTGATCATCGCGGGCGCCGGTTCCGGCAAGACGCGGGTATTGACCTGCCGCGTCGCGCACATACTGGAAGGAGATTGCAGGCCTGGCGAGATACTGGCCCTGACCTTTACCAAGAAAGCAGCCGGAGAGATGAAGGAACGTGTGGCGTCGCTGGTGGGTGAGCGCAAGGCCCGCTGGATCCAGATGGGCACGTTCCACTCGATCTTTATCCGTTTCCTTCGGGAGTACGCATCCCTGATCGGTTATCCCGAACATTTTACCATCTACGACCAGACCGATTCCCGCAGCATCGTCAAGCAGTGCGTGAAAGAGTTGCAGCTGGACGACAAGATCTACAAGCCCACGATGGTACAAAACGTCATCTCGATGGCGAAGAACAGCCTGGTCACCGTGGCCAGCTACCGCGCCGACGTCGAGATCACGGAGCGCGACCGCGCCGCCCGGCGGCCCAGGATGGCCGACATCTACGAGCTCTACCAGAAGAAGTGCCTGGCGGCCGGAGCGATGGATTTCGACGACATCCTGCTCAATATGAACATCCTGCTGAAGCGTTTTCCCGAAGCCTGTACGGCCATCGCGGCACGCTTCCGCTACATCCTCGTCGACGAGTACCAGGACACGAACCACGCCCAATACATCATCCTGCGCCGGCTTGCCGAGCCGCACCACAACATCTGCGTAGTGGGCGACGACTCGCAGAGCATCTACGGGTTCCGCGGTGCGCGCATCGAGAACATCCTCCGCTTCAAGAAAGACTATCCGGAAGCGAAAGAGTTTCGCCTGGAGCAGAACTATCGTTCCACACAAAACATCGTGGGGGCCGCCAACAGCCTGATCGCCCACAACGAGCGCCGCCTCAGGAAGGAGTGCTATTCCAAGGCCGGAGCCGGCGAGAAAATCGGCGTCATCAAGGCCTTCACGGAGAGCGAGGAAGCCCACCTCATCGCCTCGTCCATCATCGAACGTATCTACGCCACCAAAGCTTCCTACGATTCGTTCGCCGTGCTCTACCGTACCAACGCACAGTCCCGCGCAATCGAAGAGGCCCTGCGCAAGCGCAATCTGCCCTACCGCATCTATGGCAGCCGCTCATTCTATGAACGCGCCGAGATCAAGGATATGCTGGCCTATTTCAAACTGGCCGTCAATCCGCAGGACAACGAGTCGTTCCGCCGCGTGATCAACGTCCCGGCCCGCGGCATCGGCGACACCACCATCGACCACCTTGCCGCAGCCGCAGCCCAGGCCGGATGCCCGCTCTACAATGCGCCGCTGCTCGAAAACGAAAAACTCTACGAAGCCGGTCTCAAGGACGCCGCCATCCGGAAACTGCGCGAGTTCGTGGCGATGATGGAACCGCTCGCAGAACGCACGGAGACCGCTGACTGCTATGAACTGGCATTGGAAATCGGCAATCGCACCGGTTATCTGGCAGCATTGAAAGCCGACACCTCTCCCGAAGGGCTCAGCCGCTTCGAGAACGTGGAGGAACTCTTCAGCAGCATCAAGGAATACAGTGAGGAGGAAATGGAGATGCGCCGGGTCCTTTCGGACGACGGCGAGGAACCGGTCGATATGACGGTCTCTCTGGGTGATTATCTGGAGAACATCTACCTGCTGAGCGAAGCCGAAAAAGACGACATCCAGGATCCCGACCGCGACCAGACCAACAAGATCGTGCTGATGACCGTCCACGCTTCCAAGGGTCTGGAATTCCCGTACGTGTACATTGCAGGCATGGAGGAGAACCTGTTCCCTTCGGAGAACATGAAAGATTCGCCCGAGGAGATTGAGGAGGAACGCCGGCTGTTCTATGTGGCCATCACCCGGGCGCAGAAGGCCGTTTCAGTGTCGTATGCACAGAACCGCCGCAAATGGGGCAGCGAAACGTCGAACCGACCTTCCCGTTTCCTGCACGAGATCGACCGGCAATACTATGCCGTCGAGCCCGACTCCGACCAGAACCGGTACGACGCCTTCCCTCGGACCCGTTTCCGCCAGTCAGACTTCGAGACGTACCGCAGGCCGACGGAACCGTCTCGTTCCTGGCAGCGGCCGTCACCCACGCCGACCGTTCAGCCCCGGCCCGTCCGGCCGATGCCCTCGCCCGCCACGCACACGCCCTCCGCAGGCTTTGCCCCTTCCCCTGTCGCCGACCTGGAAGTGGGACAACGCGTGGAGCACGACCGCTTCGGCTACGGTCGCATCCTTTCCATGGAGGGCGAAGGCCCTAACAAAAAGGCAGTTGTGGATTTCGACAACGGCGGCCCGAAAACGTTGCTACTGAAATTCGCCAAGCTTCGCATCGTCTGATTGCCGGAGAGTATCGACCGCGTGGCACAGGTTTTGCAACTCAAACGGCCGAAGTTTTTCATAGTTTAAGTTTAAGTTTAGGTTAGTAGCAAGGGTCAACTTCCGGCAGAAGTTGGCCCTTGTGAATTATATTACGTCCTGGATGGCGATCTGTTGCCGGATCCGGCGGCCGGGGGGAAGGAGCGAGTTGGTGCGGTTTCCCAGATTCTTGACAAAACCCAAACCCTGTCCCTGATAGGTCAGCAGGAAAAAGCCGCGGGGAGCGTCGGGGAAGAACAGCGGGTCGCGGGAGAGGAATTTCAGGGCTTCTTCACGGGAGATTTCAACGGATTCAAAGGCGAAACCGGGAAGCAGGCCGGCCAGGGCGTCGTGGACGCTGCCCAGAGCCATGGCGAGATCAGGCTCTGGAACGAGATCTCGACCTTTGCGGGTGGCGACGGCGGTGCCGGAAGCGATGACCTTGAGCGATTTCTCGAGACGGGCCAGGTCGCGTACGAAGGCGGCGGGGAAGGCTTTCACCAGACTGCCCTTTTCGAGGATTGTCAGACCTGCGGGAGCGACCGGAGTGCCGGCGGCATACGCTCCGTCTTTGCGGATCAGCGCGGCGTAGAACCCCTCTCCCCTGTCCTCTCCCGGCCAGAAATGGCGTTGTTCCAGCAACTCGCCGCCCAGTTCCGCGCAGATCCACGCTGCATTTTCCTCGTCTTCCTGCCGGTTGAACGTACAGGTGGAATAAATCAAATAACTGCCGGGCGCGAGCGCCAGCCACACGTCGCCAAGGATGCGACGCTGACGCGCCGCACATAGCCGCACGGTATCGGGCGACCATTCGGCCACGGCCCGCTCGTCTTTGCGGAACATCCCCTCGCCCGAGCAGGGGGCATCGACCACAGCCACGTCGAAGAAGCCGCGCAGCGGCGTGAACGCCGACGGATCGGACGAAGTCACCACCGCGTTCGGGCATCCCCATCGGGCCACGTTTTCCGCCAAAACCGTGGCGCGCTGCGGCACCACTTCGTTGGCCACCAGCAGCGACGATGCATCGAGATGCGACAGCAACTGCGTGGTCTTGCCGCCGGGTGCCGCGCACAGGTCGAGCACCCGAAGGCCGGACATACGCTCCAGGGCAGCCACAGCCCGGTCGAACAGCCTACCGACATACATCGAGGAGGCCTCCTGCACATAGTAGGCGCCGGCGTGCAGCAGCGGATCGAGCGTGAAGGAAGGTCTCCCTTTCAGGTAGAATCCTTCTTCCGGAGCCCAGGCCACCGATTCGCCCGACAAAGAGCCGAAGTGCTCCTGTAATGCTTCTGCCGATAATTTGAACGGATTCACGCGCACCGACACCTCCGGCTCGCCGGAAAGCGCCGCCAGCACCCGCTCCGCCCGTTCCGAGCCGAGAGTTTCGTGCAAACCGTTGATAAAGTCGACAGGAAACATTATTTTTGTACCGCTTAATGACAAAGATAGCAAAATAATGCAGAATGTCTACTTCGAACGCGACCGCATCGCGGTCGACGATGCTGATTTCCCTGAATTCTGTTCCCATTTCGTAGAGATTCCCGCCGGCGGCGGCCTGGTGTGTAACAAGGACGGCAAATTCCTGCTTATCTGCCGCCACAACATTTGGGACTTGCCCAAAGGAAAACAGGAACCCGACGAGAACATCGAGGAATGCGCCATCCGGGAAGTGGAGGAGGAGACCGGGCTCACGCACCTGAGGCTGGGCGAACGTATCTGCATCACCCATCACACCTATCAGGTGTTCGGCGAAAAATGTCTGAAACATACCCACTGGTACCGGATGTACGACGAAGCGGAAGAAAGCCTCCTGCCCCAGGAAGAGGAAGACATCACCCTTGCCAAATGGGTAGAAAAAGAGTGCCTCCCGGAATATCTGGCAGGCACTTATCCCTCCATCGTCGAGGTATTCGTCAACGCAGGTCTGTTATAATCGTATCGTCGCCGAAAAGCTCCGGATCGATGATGAAGAAAGTTGCCGACCAGGGTTCGGCCACTTCCTTGATGCCCGTGAGCGTAATCGTGTAGGCGTCGTACACCACCACGGCCGTACCGTCGGCAGCCTTGCTCACGGAAATCTCTTTTAAAAACGACACGTCATTGGATTCGATGACGAGTTCATCGCTGCCCGGGGAATAGATCCAGCGGTCCTTGCCGTTGCACCACACCTGCATCCAATCGGTTTCCAACCGGTAACATTCTCCCTGGACATACCCTTTGCCGGCGGCAATCTCGCGGCCGGAGGCGGTTTCCACCATCTTGAAGCTGCACGAGAAGCGCTGCTGCGCACCGGCTGCGGTGCAGAGCAGGACAGTCAGGAGAAGGATGACGCATTTCATGGCTCATTCAAAAATCAGATATGATTGAGTGATTCCAAAATTCGGTCCAAAGTGTCGAGATCGGTCACCAAAACAGCGCGGGCCTTGCTGCCTTCCTGCGGCCCGACGATGCCCGCGGCCTCCAACTGGTCCATGATGCGGCCCGCACGGGCATAGCCCACGCCCAGCTTGCGCTGCAGCATCGAGGTGGAACCCTGCTGGTACTGGACCACCATCTTGGCACATTCGTCGAAAAGCTGGTCGCGGCGGTGGAGATCCACGTCGCCAAGGCCCGCATCTTCTTCGTTCGGGTCGACGTACTCGGGCAAGGCGAACGGCCCCTCGTAGCCCCGCTGCTGGCTGATGAAGCGCACGATGCCGATGATTTCGTCGGTATCGACCAGCGCACATTGCACGCGGGTAAGGTCGTGTCCCGGATAGACCACCAGCATGTCGCCGCGTCCCACGAGGCGGTTGGCGCCCGGGGCGTCGATGATGACCTTGGAATCGGTGCCGGTGTTGACCTTGAAGGCCACACGCGAGTTGAAGTTGGCCTTGATGGAGCCGGTGATGATGTTGACCGTCGGGCGCTGTGTAGCGATGACCAGATGGATGCCCACGGCACGGGCTTTCTGGGCCAAGCGCGCAATCGGGTTTTCGATTTCCCGGCCAGCCGTCATCAGCAAGTCGCCGAACTCGTCGATGATTACCACAATGTAAGGCAGGAACTTGTGACCGTTGACGGGATTGAGCTGGCGGTTCAGGAATTTCTCATTATACTCCTTGAGCTGGCGGACGTCAGCTTTCTTGAGCAGATCGTAGCGGGCGTCCATCTCCACACAGAGGGAGTTGAGCGTGTTGGCCACCTTCTTGGTATCGGTGATGATGGCTTCGTCGCCGTCGGGCAGCATGGCCAGGTAATGCTTGTCGAGCTTCTCGTAGAGCGAGAATTCCACTTTCTTGGGATCGACCAGCACAAGCTTCATCTCGGCGGGATGCTTCGCATAGAGCAGCGACGTGATCATGGCGTTGAGCCCGACGGATTTGCCCTGGCCCGTGGCGCCGGCCACGAGCAGGTGCGGCATCTTGGCCAGGTCGAGGAAGAACGGCTCGTTGGTCACGGTAATGCCGAGCGCCATCGGCAGTTCCATCTTCTGCGAAGCTTCCTGATATTGCTGACAGCCCATCACCGCCTTGAGCGCCACCACGCTCGGCTTGACATTGGCCACCTCGATACCCACGGAATCGAGCAGCGTCACCACACGGACACCCTTGGCGCCCAGCGAGATGGCAATATCCTCCTCAAGGTTGCGCACCTGCGCCACCTTGATGCCGTCGTCGAGCTGGATCTTGTAGAGCGTGACGGTCGGGCCCATCTTGGCCGTGATGCCCTTCACGCGGATCTTGTAGCTGTTGAGCGCGTTGACGATGCGCTGCTTGTTGTTCTCCAGCTCCTGCCGGGAAACCTCGTACCATTTGTCGCGATAGTCGTTGAGCAGCGACATCGGCGGGAACTTGTATTTCGGCAGGTCGAGGCGCGGGTCGTAGCGCAGCCGCCACTCGTCGTCGGAAAGCCCGGCGATGATCTCGTTTGCACTCTTCTCGATCGTCAACTCCACCTCGTCGGGCGAAGTGACGCCCTCCTCGGCGGGAGGATTCTCTCCCTCGACGGGCTCGGTGTCCGTGCCCGCATATTCCAGCCAGTCGTCGGTCGGATCGGTATCCGCCTCTTCCGCGCCCTCAACGATCAGGCCGGGATCCTCTTCGTCATCCAAATCCTCGATGTCCGAAAGGTCGGTATCGTCGGCTTCTTCTCCATCATCCTTGTGGGAAATCCCCTGCACCAGGTCGTCGAGCCAGAAGGCCACCTTGGGCGTCAGCAGGCACGCATACAGGAACAGCACCACGATCAGCACACCCGCCATGCCCGCCTTGCCGAGCTTGTCGCACATCCACTGGTTGGCGTAGTGGCCGTAGGAACCGCCCGCCCCGCTGCCCAGCATGGAATCATACGGCGTGAAGCTGAACACATAGGCCAGCAGTACCGAGAAAATCACGGCGCCCAGCGCACACAGAAGGAACACCCTCAGCAGGTTGACTTTCTTGATGCGGAAGCAGTAGACCGTCAGGGCGCCCAGGAACACGGGCAGCACGAAAGCGCCGAGGCCGAACCAACGCGAAATGAGCAGGTCGGCCCACAGGAAACCGATCTTGCCGCCGGCGTTCTCAGCCGTCTCTTCCAACGAGAACATTTGCGGGGAGAACGACAGGCTCTGGTCGGACGTCCAGGTAAAGACATACGAAAGCAGGGCCACCAGCGTGTAGAGGGTGAGGATGCCGCACAGGACACCCAGCACGATCCGTACCGTACGCCGTGCCTCGTCGGAGAGCAATGGACGCCGTTCCTCCCGACGCTTTTTCGGAGCGGACGGAGCCTTCTTCTTCGGTTTGGCGGCCGTCTTGCCCTTGCCTTTGCGGGTCTTTTCTGCCATGGTTATTTCTTGCGTTTCCAGTTTCTGTTCTTCTTGTTGTTGCCGCCCTGGCCGACGCCAATGCCCGGACGGGAGAAACTGGCGTTTTGAGCGATGGCGCCCAGATGCACGTCTTCCGGCACTTTCAGCTTGCCGTCGGACAAGCGTTCGATGTCGGCGAAAATGGTCTCTTCCGCCACATTGTCCTTGTTCCAAATGAGATACTGCTGGCGCATGTAGAGGGCCAGCACGCGGATCATCTCCTTCTTTACCTCGTCGTCCTCACGGTCGGCGATCAAAGCGATCATATTCTCGATATTCCGGCCATAGCAAGCCGCCTTGATGGGCTTTTCGGGCAGGCGGATCACGTCGGGTTTCTCTTCGAACTGCTGCTGCGTGGGGGCGGGATACGGCGCATCGATATCCAGGTCGAAGCCGCCGATGACCTGGGCATGGTCCCAGAGTTTATGCTTGTAGTCGTTGAATTCGCGGATCTGCGGATTGAGCAGGCCCATCACCTGGACCACGGCGCGCATCTGTTCACTGCGCTTTTCCTTGTCCTCGATGGCCTTCACCTGTTCGATCATTTTCTGCACATGCCGGCCGTATTCGGGCAGCACCAGTTTCTCTCTCTGCGTATTGTAATCCATATTCGCGGTTTTGTGTCAAATTAACTTACAAATATACTTCATTAATTCGTATCTTTGTACAAATAATTGATTGCGATGGAAAAAGTCTTGGTCACGGGCGCATTCGGCCAGCTGGGCACGGAGTTGCGGCTGCTCACCGCAGGGAATCCCGGTTTCATGTTCACCGACGTCAGGGAGGAAGGCCCGGTGCGGCTCCTCGACATCTGCGATGCGGCGGCCGTGGAACGGTTCGTGACTGACAATCACATCGGCGCCATTGTAAACTGTGCGGCCTACACCGCCGTGGATCAGGCGGAAAGCGACGAGGCCCGCTGCATGGCCATCAATGTCGGCGGTCCCGTTAACCTGGCCCGGAGCGCCCGCCGTCACGGCGCCGCCCTGGTGCAGATTTCCACCGACTATGTGTTTGACGGACGGCGCAAGAGCGGCATTCCCTATACGGAAGCGTCCCGGCGGCACCCCGTCTCCGTCTATGGCGAGAGCAAGCGCCGCTGTGAAGACGCCATCCGCCGTATCGGCTGCCGCGGTGTCATCATCCGCACAGCCTGGCTTTATTCTCCCTTCGGCAAGAATTTCGTGAAAACGATGCTCCGGCTCGGCGCGGAGCGGCCCGAAATCGGCGTGGTAGCCGACCAGATGGGCACGCCCACCTACGCCCGCGACCTCGCACAGGCCATCTTGAAGCTGCTGCCACAGATCGGGGAACGCCGCGGCGAAATCTATCACTATTCCAACGAAGGACGCTGCTCCTGGGCACAGTTCGCTTCCCGTATCATGGAAGAAGGAGGCCTGGTCTGCCGTGTCAACCCCCTGACCACCGACCAATACCCCACCCCGGCCACGCGTCCCGCATGGTCGGTTCTCTCAAAGGAAAAGATCCGCAAGGATTTCGGTGTCGAGACGCCGCAGTGGGAGACTTCGCTCCATCACTGCATGGTCAGAATGCAAAAATAGGCGCTTTCCCGTCTTTTTCCGACAAAATCACCTCATCGGGCGAAACGCCCCAGTCTATGGCCAGCGCGGGGGAATTCCACAAATACGATCCTTCCGTTTCGGGTGCATAATAATTGTCGCACTTGTACTGGAACAGCGTGTCGTCTTCCAGCACCAAGAAGCCGTGCGCAAAGCCGCGCGGAATGAAAAACTGACGCTTGTTCTCCCCGCTCAGCTCCACTTTCACATGCCGCCCGTACGTGGGCGAGCCCGGACGGATGTCCACTGCCACGTCAAGCACGCGCCCCTGCACGACGCGAAGCAACTTGGCCTGCGCCGCATCGCCCTTCTGGAAATGCAGGCCGCGAAGCACCCCGCGCCGTGCGGAATACGATTCATTGTCCTGCACGAAATCGACCGGACCCACATGCTCCACAAAGTCGCGAAGCGAGAACGACTCGAAGAAATACCCGCGGTGGTCGCCGAAAACCCTCGGTTCTACGATCACCGGACCCTCGATGTCAGTTTTGATGTAATTCATCGAAAAATGCTTTAAAACCTTACAAAGGTAGCGTATTTTTTCATAACTTTGTTGAGATAGATGCAAAACAACCATGCATAAGATTACTTCCCATCCCATTCTGGATATCCCGCAGGAAGACCTGCACGAATTTCTCTACGAAGGACAGCCCGTCAAGGGCCAGAAAGGCCAGACCATCGCCGCCGCCCTGCACCAGGCCGGCTTCCCGGTGCACCACCACAGCCTCAAGGACCGCAAGCGCACCATGGAGTGCGGCATCGGCAAATGCGGCGCCTGCGAGATGCTCGTCGACGGACACATCCGCCGCATCTGCATCACGAAAGTCGACGGCGTGCGCGAAGTGCGCCGCGTAGGCAAGGAGAGCTTCTCCGCCGTGGACAGCACCACCACCCGGCAGTCCGACCACAAGAAAGTGTACCGTACGGCCGTGGCCATCATCGGTGCGGGACCTGCAGGCCTTGCCGTCCGCGAGGAACTGAACAAGGCCGGCATCGACAACCTCGTGCTCGACAACAACGACTCCATCGGCGGGCAGTTCCAGATGCAGACCCACCAGTTCTTCTTTTTTGAGAAAGAGCAGAAGTTCGGCGGGATGCGCGGTTTCGACATCGCCAGGACGCTGGCCGGCGATTCGCTCGAGGGCATCCTGCTCAACTGTGTGGTATGGGATATTCTCGAAGGCAAGCGGCTGGCAGTCAAGAATGTGGTGTCGCAGGAAATCTTCTACGTGGATGCCGAGCAGCTCGTCGTGGCGGCGGGCGCCCTGCCGTTCATGCCGGCTTTCAAGAACGACGACCTCCCGGGCGTCTTCACGGCTGCCGTGGTGCAGCGGATGATGAACAAGGAGTTCACCCTTCTGGGCAAGAACATCTTGACGGTGGGCGCCGGCAACATCGGCTACCTCACCTCCTACCAAGCCATGCAGGCCGGGGCCAAGGTCAAGGCCATCATCGAGGCCATGCCCTTCGAGGGCGGCTTCCCCGTGCAGGCCAACCGCCTCCGCCGGCTCGGCGTGCCGATCATGACCTCCTACACGCTGGTCGAAGCCATCCCCAACGAAGACTGGAGCGGCGTCACCGGCGCCATCATCGCCAAATGCGAGAACTTCAAGCCGATTCCCGGCACCGAAGTGCGCATCGAAGGCATCGACTGCATCAACATCTGCACGGGCCTGCTGCCCGACAACCAGCTGCTGCGCAAGGGGGCCGAAGTGTTCGGTCGCGCCTGCCACGGCGTGGGTGACGCCGTGCGCATCGGCGAGGGCACTTCTGCCGTGCTGCGCGGCCGCCAGTGCGCCTACGAGATCCAGCAGGAGCTCGGCCGCCGCATCGACTACAACGCCTATCTGGCCATCTCCAAGGAATACATCGACTCGCAGCAACGGCCGCACCGCGTGCTCGACGAGCCGCGCAAACCCTCGCCCGAGCGGATGCGCAAGGGCGGGTTCGTGATTGCCGACTGCCTCTACGGCTTCGCCTGCAACCCGTGTTCGTTCGCCTGCAAGCAGGGCGCCATCACCAAGAGTTCCACTTCCGTCACGCCGACCATCGTCTACGACAAGTGCATCGGCTGCATGGAATGCGTAGCCCACTGCCCGGGCCTGGCCATCTTCGGCTATCGGCCCGAGAAAGACGAACTTTTCCTCCCCATCGAATTCTCCGTGGAGAAAGGCGCGGAAGTGTTCCTGGTCGACGACAACGGCCAAAAGGTGGGCGAAGGCACCATCACGCGCATCATCAAGAAGCCCAACAAGACCAACATCGCCGTGGTCAAGGCCGAGAAGCTGTACGACGCCTCCGGCGACGAGGCGCTGCTGCAGGCCCGCGGCTTCATCGTAAAGGAGAACTACCCCGAGCCGCTCGAACTGATTCCCGACGAGCTCAACGACGACTTCACCTACGTCTGCCACTGCGAAGACGTACGGCTCCGCGACCTGCTCGCCCTGCTGAAGGGCCGCACGAGCATCACCGCGCAGGAACTCAAGCACATCTCCCGCCTCGGCATGGGTCCGTGTCGCGGTTCCCGCTGTCTCCCCCGCGCCAAGCAGGCCCTGCGCAACTACGGCATCGAGATCACGGGCGACTTCACGCCGCGCGGACCGATGGCCAACCTGGTGGAAATCGGCAACGTCATCAGCCCCGACCGGAAGGTGGAACTGATTACCAATCCCAAGTGCACCGATGTAGAAATCAAACGCGTCGGCGCCTTCGTGGCCGGCGGCGGCATGGCGGGCACGGCCGTGTTCCGCTATCTGGCGGAAGCCGGGTTCAAGCCGGTGCTGATCAACAACGAGCACGGCAGTTCCTGGCGTTGCATCGCCGGCGGGCGTCCCGCTTTCTCGCTGCCCGCCCTGGCCGACATCGCCACGCACAACCTTGAGATTTTCCGCGAAGTCCAGGCCCTGCGCAACATCGACCTCAAGATGACGCGCTACGTCAATTTCGTGCACGATGACGCCACCTATCGTTCGCTCGACGCTTCCCGCGCCTGGTCGAACGCGTATATGGTGGACAAGAAGGATTTCGCCCGGGAAATCTCCCCGTATATCAATCCGAACCTCGACCTCTACAGTCACGCGCTCATCTCGCTCGACTGCTGGCAGGCCACCCCGGGCAAGACCATCGACACGGTGCGGCAGCTCGGCATCAAAGCCGGCGGCCAGGTATTCGAAGACACGGAGCTGATCCATGTAGAGAAGAACGGCGGGCTTTACCGGATGACGGTGCGCCAGCGCGACGGGCGCTATGTCCGCTACGAAAGCGAGATTTTCGTGAACGCGATGGGTGCCGGCGCCGAGAAGTTCGCCCGGCAGCTCGGCCTCGAGACGGGTCTCTATCCGGTGCGCCACCAGGCGTTCATCACGAAGCGCCTGCCGCTGATCGGCAAGGACGGCGATTCGCTCGACATGCTGATTGACCGCCGGCACTACAAGGGCTTCTCCGCGGTGTACGGACAGCAGCTGGCCGAAACGGGGCAGATCATCGGCTGCGCTTCCCCGGCGCAGGATGCGACAGATGTGGGCAAGAACCTGAAAATCAATACGCAGGAGTTCCTGGAAATCAGTTCGGAGGTGTTCACGGAGTGGATTCCGCAGCTCAAGGGCATGAGTTTCCAGGCCACTTGGTGCGGCTACTACACCGAGCCGCGTTACATTGTCGATCCGGCCGCAGGCCTGTTCGTGGGCATGCGCGGCCACGGCTTCATGCTGTCGCAGTACATCGCGAAGATGTATGTGGATGCACTGATGGGGCGTCCCGTCCCCGACTATTTCAAGGACATGGCCCTCGGCGGCCCCGGCCTCTCTGAGCAGGCTTTTAAATAAGCTTGTGCTCTTGAGGCGCTCTGGGGCCGCTGCAACGGACGCAGCTGTGAAACAGCGACTTATGCAAACATGTCCCCCTCTATACGAGGGGGACATGTTTATGCAAGTGTCTGACAGTCAATTGCGTCCGTTGCAGGGCGAGAAGAAGGTCAGCCGCGCTTGGCGGGTGCCAGTTGGGCGATGAGGACGGCAATGAAGACGAGCGCGGCTCCGAGGAGTTCGCGGGGCGTGAGCCGTTGGTGAAGGATGATCCAGCCGGCAAGGACGGCGAAGACGGATTCGAGGCTCATCAGGAGCGAGGCGAGCGTGGGATTGATTCCCTTCTGGCCGACAATCTGTAGCGTATAGCCAACGGCGCTCGAAAGAATGGCGGCGTAGAGCAGTGGAATCCACGCGTTCCATGATGTGAACGTCGCGGCCCAGGCCGGCAAGCCGACCGGAACGATATCCCGGAAAACCATCAGGACGGAGGCAAGCACGCCGCAGGTCAGGAACTGGATGGCGGCCAGTTTCAGCGCATCGTATTGCGGTGAAAACCGGTCAACCGAAAGAATCTGAAAGGAGAAGGCAATGGCGCACAGCAATACCAGCAGATCGCTGAGCTGGATGGAAAGCGATTCGTCGATGCAGAGCAGATAGAGGCCAGCCAGCGCCACGGCAACGCCCAGCCACAGCAGCATGCTCGTCCTTTTGCGAAACACCAGCAGGTTGAGAATCGGCACAAGCACGATGTAGGTGGCCGTAATGAATCCGGCCTTACCGGCACTGGTGCCCAATTCGATGCCCTCCTGCTGCAGCAGACTGGCCAGGCAGAGGAGCGCGCCGCAGATGATGCCGGCACACCAAAGACCCTTCGGTCGCTCCGATGCAGGCCGCTTCCTTTCCGCCAGGGCGATAACCGGCCACAGGGCTGCGGCCGCCATCAGGAACCGCAACCCTGTGAAAGTGCAGGAGCCCATATACTGGCTCCCCTCGCTCTGCGCCACGAACGCAACACCCCAGATCAGGGCGGTCAGCGTCAGCAGCAGCGAGTTTCTCAACTGCCGGCGATCGGTAGCCACTGCCGGCTACTTCATGTACGGATACTTGTAGCCGCGGGCCGGGACGAGCGTCTCCTTGATGGCACGCGGAATGGCCCAGCGGATGAGGTTGAACTCGCCGCCGGCCTTGTCGTTGGTACCCGACTTGCGGGCTCCGCCGAACGGCTGCAGACCGACCACGGCGCCCGTGGGCTTGTCGTTGATATAGAAATTGCCGGCCGCATAGCGCAGCTTGTCGGCCACGGCCTGCACCATCAGGCGGTCCTGCCCGAACACGGCGCCGGTCAGGCCGTACGGCGAGGTGGTGTCGCAAAGTTCGACGGCCTTGTCCATATCGGCATCTTCATACACAAAGACCGTAAGAACGGGACCGAAGATCTCCTCTTCCATGGTCTTGAAGTGCGGGTCGGTGGTCACGATAACCGTGGGCTCCACAAAGTAGCCCTTGCTCTTGTCGCAGCCGCCACCGATTGCGATCTCGGCATCGGGGCTGTTCTTCGCGTAGGCAATGTTGGCGGCGATGTTGTCGAACGAAGCTTCGTCGATCACGGCGTTGATGAAGTTGTCGGGGTCGCACACGTCGCCCATCTTCACTTCAGCCGCGAAGGCTTTCATGCCTTCCAGCACCCTCAGCCACAGCGACTTCGGGACATACATGCGGGATGCAGCGGAGCACTTCTGGCCCTGGAACTCGAACGCACCGCAGAATGCAGCTGTCGCGACGTCCTCGGCCACGGCGCTCGGCGTGACGAAGATGAAGTCCTTGCCGCCCGTCTCGCCCACGAGACGCGGGTAGTTCAGATAGTTGTCGATGTTCTCGCCCACCTGGCGCCAGAGCGTGTTGAAGGTAGCGGAGGAACCGGTGAAATGGACGCCGGCCAGGTACTTCGAGGCGAAGATCTCCTTGCCGATGACGGAGCCCTGTCCGGGGATGAAGTTCACCACGCCGTCGGGCAGGCCGGCTTCCTTGTAGATCTTCATCAGGTAGTAGTTCGAAAGAATGGCCGTGGTGGAAGGTTTCCACACCGTGACGTTGCCCATCAGCACCGGCGACATGTTGAGGTTCGAGGCGATGGAGGTGAAATTGAACGGCGTCAGCGCGAAGACGAAGCCTTCGAGGGCGCGGTATTCCACCGTGTTGATCTGACCCTTCGCGCTCTTGGGCTGGAAGCCGTAAATCTCGGAGGCGAAATGGGCGTTGTAGCGCAGGAAGTCGATGAGCTCGCAGGTGGAGTCGATCTCGGCCTGGTAGAAGTTCTTGCTCTGGCCGAGCATCGTAGCGGCATTCATCAGGGCGCGGTACTTCGTGGAGATGAGTTCCGCGGCCTTCATCAGGATGGCGGCGCGCACCGTCCAGTCGGTTTCAGACCACTGCTTGTGGGCGGCCATGGCCGCGTCGATGGCCATACGGACCTCTGCGGGGCCTGCCTTGTGGTAGGTGGCCAGCACATGATGGTGGTCGTGCGGCATCACCACCTTGCCGGTGTTGCCGGTACGGACCTCTTTGCCGCCGATGATCAGCGGAATCTCGATTTCAATGGAACTCTGGCGTTTGAGCTCCTTTTCGAGGGCTTCGCGCTCGGGGGATCCTTTCAGATAGGTTTTCACCGGCTCATTGGCCGGATCGGGGAATGCGTAGATGGCGTCTCTCATTTCAGTATGCGGGGTTTGATTGTTTCACAATCTTCAAAATTACGAAAAAATTGCGTAACTTCGCATCTGTTCATCCAAAACTGACAGACATGCACATCGGTATCGCAGGCAACATCGGCAGCGGCAAGACCACGCTCACCCGTATGCTGGCGCAGCACTACGGCTGGACGCCGAAATTCGAGGCCGTCACCCACAATCCGTTCCTGGAAGATTACTACAAGGACATCCCCCGCTGGTCGTTCAACCTCGAGGTGTATTTCCTGACGCAGCGCTTCAAGGACGTGATGGAGATTGCCCGCAGCACCGAGACCATCATCCAGGACCGCACCATCTTCGAGGGCGTGTACGTGTTCGTGGCCAACAACGTGGCGATGGGCAACCTGTCGCAGCGCGACTACGAGGCCTATATGGACCTGTTCCAGGTGATGATGCAGATGGTTAAGCTGCCCGACCTGCTGATCTACCTGAAGTGCTCGATCCCGCACCTGGTGGCGCAGATCCAGAAACGCGGACGCGAGTACGAGCAGACCATGAGTCTCGAATACCTCGGCGGCCTGAACCAGCGCTACGAGAAATTCATCAACGAAGAATACAACGGCGAGGTGCTGACCATCGACGCCGACAATCTCGACTTCCAGAACAACCCCGAGGACTTCGCCTCCATTACCGACAAGATCGACGCCCGGCTGTTCGGCCTCTTCTAATAAAGAGATGCCCGGTTGGAGCCGGGCATGACGTGTAAGCTATAAATAATCGTTGAAATACATCGTGACCTTGTCCATCAGATGGACGCGGTCGACGCCGCGGACATTGTGCGGATGCGTCGGATACGGGAAATAGTCGACCTGCACCTTGTTCTTGATGCAAGCCTCCACGAAACTCAGACTGTGCTCCCACACCACCGTATCGTCGATGGCGCCCTGGCAGATCAGCAGCTTTGACCTGAGATCCTTTGCACGCGGTATCAGCGATGTCTTCGCGAATCCTTCCGGATTCGTGGTTTCCGTCTCCATGTAGCGCTCACCGTACATCACCTCATACCATTTCCAGTCGATCACCGGACCACCGGCCACCGCCACCTTGAAGACTTCCGGATAATTGACCGTCAGCGAGATCGTCATGAATCCGCCGTAACTCCAGCCATGTACGCCGATGCGGTCGCGATCCACCCAGTCGTGCGACATCAGCCATTCCATGCCGGCCATCTGGTCGGCCATCTCAGCCTGGCCGCACTGCCTGTGGATGGCCTTCTCGTATTCCGCGCCGCGGTTGGGCGTGCCGCGGCCGTCCATCGTGAACACCACGTAGCCATGCTGCGCCATATAAATGTCCCAGCGGGACATGCCGCCCTGGAACACGTCGCGGATCAGCTGGGTGTGCGGACCGCCATAAACATAGAGGATTACCGGATATTTCTTGGAAGGATCGAAATCGATGGGATACACCAGGCCGTAATGGTTATCGTACTTGCCGTCGGCGCTCTTGACCGTACCCATCTCGATCTTGCAGCTGGTGAGCAGCGGGCTCGGCTCGGGAGCGCGCCAGAGTTCCGTGAACTTTTTGCCGTCGGTTGTGCCCCAGCCCATCACGCGCGGTACGTCGAGCGACGACCACGTGTCGGCGAAATACTTGCCGTCTTCCGAAATCTGGCAGTTGTGCCAGCCTTCTTCCCTGGTCAGGCGCAGTTTCTTGCCGGTCTTCACGTCCACCCTGAACAGATGGTTCTCCACAGGCGACACTTCGGCCGAATAATAAAAGACATAGCGACCGCGCTGGGCGACATACGAGCAATCCGCATCTACATCGGTCAGGCGCCTGGGCACAAACTTCCCGCTCGCGGAGCACAAGTAGTAATTCTTGTATCCGTCTCGGTTGTCGGTGTAATAGAGGAACTGGTCAGGATCAGACTCGAGGAACACCAGCGGCTCCTGCGGCTCCACCCAGCGGCTGTTTTCCTCGGTCAGCAGCGTACCGAGACAACGGCCGTCCGCCGCGTCGTACACGTTCAGATGCATGTGCTTCTGCGGGCGATCGAGCACCTGGATGTAGATCCGGTCGCTGCCCGGTCCCCAGGCGATGTTGGTCAGGTAGCGCTCGTCGTTGAAATCGGTGACATCCATCCAGACCGTAGTGCCGGAAGCGATGTCATAGACGCCCAGGGCGATGTGCTCGGAAGCCATGCCGTTCATCGGATAGCGGATTTCGCGAAGCGTGCCGGTGCGGGTGGTGATGTCGAGCAGCGGAAAAAGCGTCACAGCACGTTCATCCTTGCGGTAGAACGCGATCTTGGTGCTGTCGGGCGAGATAAAAATGCCGCCATTGATACCGAATTCGTTGCGGCTCACGCTCGTACCACATACGATGCCGGGATCGGCATACGCCGTTATGGCGTGTTCCACGCCCGCCTTGTCTTTATAGTACAGGTTGTTTCCCTTGGTATAGGCCATCTGGTCCGGGCGCGGAAACCCCGGCCGTACGCCCTGCCCGGGCATCGCCCCGGGCTCGTCGAGGGCAATCACCGACTTGTCGCCGGTCCAGTGCCACATGGGCTGTTGCACCATCAGACCGCGTCCCAGCACGGCTTCTTCCATCGTCATAACCCTCCGCTCCTGGGCAAGGGCAAGCGGGCCGGTCAGCGCCAGCACCGTCAAAAGTACCAATATCCTTTTCATAAGGTAAAGATAATCATTTTTTTCAAAATGGTTTTTGGTAATTATTCGCTACTTTTGTTTATTGAATTGTTTATTCTATGGACAAAAAAGCTAAAAGAATCCAGACATCCCTTCTCAATGGCATTGAGCGGAAAGTACTGATTTGGCTCGCCAACCGGCAGCCGAAATGGATAACCTCCGATATGCTGACACGGGTAGGCATCGTAGGAGCCGTGTTGATCGCGCTGGGATACATCCTATCAAATATCCATGTCAATTATCTTTGGATCAGCACACTGGGCCTGATCATCAACTGGTACGGCGATTCCCTCGACGGAACACTTGCCCGTGTCCGCAAAACGCAGCGCCCCATCTACGGATACTACATCGACCACACGGTGGACGGCATCAATGAAATCCTCATGTTCGTGGGCATCGGCCTCTCCCCCTTCCTGAATCTCTACACCGCCTTGGCGATGCTGATCGTATATCTGCTGCTGACCCTCAATGTCAGCATGAACGCCCATCTCAGGTCCGAATTCAAACTCACCTACGTCGGACTCGGGCCTACCGAATTCCGCCTTTTGGCCATCCTGCTCAACACGCTGCTCATATTCATCAAGCCCTGGCAACAGTTTGAACAAGTGATGACCATCCTGGGCAAGACGATATACATCCATGCCCTCGACTACCCGGGCCTTGTCACTCTCGCCATTCTGATCTTGATCTACATAGTGACCATCTGGAATGATGCTGGCTACTATTCCAAGATCGACCCGCTGCCAAAAAAAGACGACGAATAAGCGAAATTGTCATGCCGGTCGTTACAGCACAGGAAATTCAGGAAATGGTCCCCCGGCTAAACGGCCGATGCGGCCAGTGTCTCATCCGGATGGGCATGCACCTGCTCGAGGCCGACAAGATCAACGACCTGTATGACCGCAATTCCCATCTGAGCGGTGCCGATTGCGCGGGCGCCATGCTTCGCGATATCGGTATCGACTACTGGGTCGGACATCCGGAGCGGCTGGAAAACCTGCCTGAAGGCGCTTTCATCACAGTCAGCAACCATCCATACGGGCATATCGACGGAATGGCGCTCATCGACATGTTCGGACATGTTCGCCATGACTACAAACTGATGGTCAATGAATTCCTCGCCAGGATCCGAACGCTGGACGAGAGTTTCATCAACGTGGTTCCCAAGGGAGAATCCGACACGGGTCCCAAGGCCACCAGCCTGGGCGGCATCAGGGAAACGATCTCCCGGCTCCGGCAAGGACATCCGGTGGGATGCTTTCCTTCCGGTGCCGTTTCCGACCTCGACCGAAAAACACATTCCGTGAGGGACCGCGAATGGCAGTTGCCCGTCCTGCGCGTCATCCAAAAAGCGAAAGTACCCGTCATCCCCGTCCGTTTCTTCGACGGGAATTCGAAGTTATTTTACCGGCTTGGCCTGATCAACTGGAAAGTGAGGCTTCTGCGGATTCTCAAGGAAGTCTTCAACAAGCGCGACGTTTCCGTTCGAATCGGCATCGGAGAAATCATTTCTCCCGAGGAGCAGGCATCTTGTGCTTCCCCCGAAGCACTCGGACTCCTTTTGCGCAGCCGGGTATACGATATGACCCTGCCTGATTCGTTTGTCAGGCGCAGCGAACTCACATTATGACCCCCATGAAAAGCCGCTTCCCCATCGTCATGCTTGCGGCAGCCATGCTGCTGACTTGGAACACCCGGGCACAGGTTCGGTTTGACGCGGATTTCGAAGGTGGAAGCCTCGGAACCGTGGAACTGCTCGACTCGACCCGCTTCGTCATCACCCCCGGCGATACCGTCACCCACCTTTCCTACCTGATAACCGGCAAACACGACCCCGATAATCCCATCGACACATCGCTGGCCGCCAGTGCCAACTGGTACTACTTCCGGATGACGGGCGTCAAGGACAAACAGATCTTCCTGACGCAGCGCGACAACGGCGTGGCGCGAACCTCTTACTCTTACGACGGCCGCACCTGGGACCATCTCCCGCTCGCGGAATCCACGGGACGCCACATCCGGAAGCGGTTTGAACACGACACAGTCTATATTGCACTCTACACGCCCTACACCTGGAGCTACCATCTTCGGCGCATGAACACCTGGTCCGCACGGCCCGACGTGACGCTCGATACGATCGGATACAGCCACGAAGGACGTCCGATGCAACTGATGCACATCACCGACCCCTCCGTTCCCGAAAACCAAAAAATACGCATCTGGATCCACGGCCGGCAGCATCCGTCCGAGACTCCCGGATCCTATCTGCTCGACGGGCTCATCGACTATCTGACTGCCGATACCCCGGAAGGCCGGTCGTTGCGACAGCAGATCGACGCCTACATCCTTCCCATCGCCAATCCCGACGGCGTGGCAAACGGCCTTTCGCGCTCCAACGCCCTCGGCGTCAACCAGGAGATCAACTTCGGCCGCAGCGACGACAGCACCGTGGTCGAAGTACGCGTCATGAAACGAGCATTCGAGCGACTGACGAAAGACCGTCCGTTTGACCTGGTGCTCAACAGCCACTCGCAACTCGCCGAATCAGCCACGTTCTGGATGCACCGCCGGACTTCCACTTCCCCGGTCTACTTCCGGAAACTATGGACCTACACGGGCCTGGTATGCAGCCAGAATCCCTGCATCCGGCCGGAAGACATGAATTTCTCCGATGTGGCGCCCCGCTATGCGGAAGGCTGGTTCTGGGACCACGCGGGCGACAATACCGTGGCCCTGACTATCGAGACCACCTACAACTGCTACTCGTTCGACCGCGACGGACTCTGGGCCGACAACGAAAACATCCGCCAGTTCGGTGAAAGGACGATGCAGGCCATCGCAGAGTATTTCGGGCTGTCCCTGCCCGGACGCTACGTGATCGAGACGCCCGAACAGATGAAAAACGGCTGGCAGATCATCAACGACGACGCGCACTCCTACCTCGGCACGGAAGCTTGGCGCGCCACCAAAAAGGGCGCCCGCATCAACTATCGGATGGACAATCTGCCGGCCGGCCGCTATGAAGTGTACCAGTTCGTGCCCGGCCACTGCATCGAACCGGAGCATTCCTACAACCTGAAAGACCCCGAAACAGGAAAATGGACCGATCCCGGCGTTCACGGCTGGGTTTATTTAGAAACCGTAGAACAACCCTCGGACGGACGTTTCCGCTACTCCTACAAAGCGAAGGTGGCTGGCGACACGGCCGACGCCCTGCTGCTGATCCTTTGCCCACCCAGTAAACAATAGATTCTTCGATCATCATGAAAAAGCTCGTTGGGAAACTTGTTTTGATTACCGGAGCCAGCTCCGGCATCGGCGCCGCCATCGCCCATGAATTCTCCCGCAAGGGGGCCAACCTGATCCTGCTGGCCCGAAACCGGCAGCGGCTGGAGACGGTCAAGACCGAATGCGTGAAACTCGGCGCATCCTCTGTCCAGCTTGTAGAAGCCGACACGACCGACTATCCCGCCATCGACGCCTTCGCGGCCAACATGAAGGGACACATCGATTTCATGGTGCTCAATGCCGGCATCACACAGCGCTCGCTCGCCGTGGAGACGGCCGAAGAAGTTGACCGGAAAGTCATGGAAGTCGATTTTTTCGCCCCTATCCATTTGACCAAGGTGCTTTTCCAGGCCGGACGATGGGACCGGACTACGCGCATCGCCGTCACTTCGTCCATCGCCGGGCTGTTCGGATTCCCGCAACGGTCGGCCTATTGCGCCGCCAAACACGCGCTGAAGGGTTTCTTCGAGGCGCTGCTGCTCGAAAACGACATGAAAGTCACCCTGATCTTTCCCGGCCGGATCAATACGCCCATCAGCCTCAACGCCCTGTCGGCCGACGGCAGCGTCCACGGCAAGATGGATCCCGGACAGGCGGGCGGCATGAACGTCGAAACCTGCGCCCGCAAGTGCGTCAAAGGCATCATCAGGGGCCGCCGCCACATCCGGGTCGGAGGAAAAGAAATGATTTCCTGCTTCCTTTACAAGTGGTTCCCGGGACTCTTCTTCCGCCTGGCCGGCAAGGTCTCGGCAGTTTAAACTGCAAACTCGCGATATTTTTTTGGTCGCAACCGGAAAATTATCTACATTTGCGGTCCACTTCTGGATGTGGCGCAGTTGGTAGCGCACCTGGTTAGGGACCAGGAGGTCGCTGGTTCAAGTCCAGTCATCCAGACTCATTGAGGTGAGTTGTCCGAGTGGTTGAAGGAGCCTGCCTCGAAAACAGGTGTGCGGGTGACCGTACCGGGGGTTCGAATCCCTCACTCACCGCAAAGTATTGATACACAGCCAGTTGCTTAGCAACTGGCTGTTTTTGGTTACGGCCCCGTCGAGAGCTCGTTCTCGTAAGGGGACGGAACCAAAAACAGGAAGGCGGCCTTCGGCCGCCGGCTGTGTATCAATGCTTTGCAAGGGCCCCTCCGGCGAGGAGCCAGGGAATGCGCAGGCGCCATGGCGCCGAGCACAATCCCGCAACACATTCCATTTGTAGCGAACGGATTATTTTCTATATATTTGTGACCTGCAATGAATTCTTGACATGAAGAAGCCACTTCTCTCCGTCGTTCTCGCCCTTACGAGTACCCTGCCTGCTTTCGGGCAGCATCCCCAACCTTCGTACAGCTATTTGGAAATCTTCGACGTTGAGACCGGCACGCATCGGGTGGTGAAAGAGTTTCCTTATGTGATTGAGGCGCCCAACTGGACGCCGGACGGAAAGTGGCTGGTGGTAAACAAGGACGGACGGTTGTTCAAGCTCGCTGCCGACGGTTCTTCGGATTTGCTGGAAATCCAGACCGGCGCCATCACCCAGTGCAACAACGACCATGTGGTTACGGCTGACGGCCGTTGGATCGGCCTCAGCAGCAATGACCCCGCCAACAAGCGGTCCTACAATTCCTATGTATATGTGGTTCCTTTCGAGGGCGGCGAACCTCGCCGGATTACTCCGCTGGGGCCCAGCTACCTGCACGGAATCAGCCCCGACGGCAAACTGGCCGCCTACTGCGCTTTCCGCGGGCCGAAAATGGAGCAGGATGTCTACGTGATGCCGCTCAAGGGCGGCGAGGAAAAACGTCTCACCGATGCTCCCGGCCTGGATGACGGCCCTGAATTCAGCCCGGACGGCAAAACCATCTGGTTCAACAGTGTCCGTACCGGCCGCATGCAGGTGTGGAAAATGAAAGCCAATGGCAAGGACCAGACCCAGATGACCTTCGACACGGACATGAATTCCTGGTTCCCCCACATTTCACCCGACGGGAAAAAGGTGGTCTATATCGCTTATCACGACTATGAGATCGATCCGGGTTCCCACATCGCCGACCTCAACGTGCAGCTCCGGATGATTCCCGCGACGGGGGGTGATCCGCGTGTGCTGCTGGAGTTTTTCGGCGGACAGGGAAGCCTGAACGTCAATTCCTGGAGCCCGGACAGCAGGCAGTTCGCCTTCGTGCGCTACCGCCTCGCCGAAGAAATCACGGCACCCCGCAAGGAAATGGCGGTACAGCTGTATTCCGTACGCTCACTGCTTGGCACGCCGGAACTGTTTGCCCGCAACCATCCCTATATGTTATCCCGCCTTTCGGAGATGGGTTACACGGCTTCAGAAGCAGCCAGCTACGAGAACGGCCGGTTCTCCGGACTGGCGCCGGAGGCGTTTGCGCGCATCCTGAAAGAGGCGGGGCTGCCGCTCATCTCTTCCCATACGACCCGTCCCCTTACCCGCGAAGAACTGACCTCCGGAGACTACTCCCAGGCGCTGGCCTGGTGGGATGCCTGTATCACCGCCCATAAGGCAGCCGGCATCCCCCGTCTGGTGATGTCCTGGTCCCAGCCGCTGCAAATGAAAGCCGAGCTGGAGACGATGGCCGCTTACCTGAACGCCATCGGCGCGAAGTGCCGGGAAGCGGGCCTCCGCTTCGGCTATCACAGTCACAGCCATGAGTTCCAGAAAGTGGAAGACACCACGATGATGGACTGGTTCATCGCCCATACCGACCCGGAGAATGTCTTCTTCGAAATGGATGTCTATTGGGCCGTCGTGGGCGGGGCCAGCCCCGTGGAATACATGAACAACTATGCCGGCCGCTTCGAACTCCTTCACATCAAGGACAAACACGAGATCGGCCAGAGCGGTATGGTGGGCTTCGACGCCATCTTCCGCAATATGCCGAAGGCCGGCACCCGCGCTTTCGTGGTGGAGTTGGAAGAAGCCAGCACGCCCAATATCCTCAAAGGGCTCCGCGAAAGCGCCCTCTACCTGCGGAATTTGCCGCAGGTTCCCGGCGCACATTAAAGCACCGTCATTTCACGTTGTAGGTGTGGATGGACAACCCCCGCGCGGAAGGCAGGTAGTTGATGCCCCACCAGCAGATCTGCAGGCACACGAAACACAGAAGCAGGAGGATGCAGGCCGTCTTCCATTTGCCCGGACGCGCCTTGCGCAGATGCAGGTACACCAGGTAGCAGAGCCAGGTGGCGGCGGCCCAGGTTTCCTTCGGGTCCCAGGACCAGTAATTGCCCCAGGCCTCTTTGGCCCACATCGCGCCGAACAGCATCCCGAAGGTCAGGAAGGCCAGGCCCACATAAACCAGATTATCAGTAAGATTGATTTCTTTCTCCGTTGTCTTGTCCTTCCGGATGAGCATATAAAGCGCCATCACCGTTGCCGCGCCCAGCAGCGCATAGGAGAACATATACACAATCACGTGCGGCGCGAACCACGGACTCTGCAGCGCCGGCATCAGGCCCTTGGAGTGGATCTCCGGCTTGAACAGATTCACGCAGATGAACACAAGGGCGAGCAGTGTGCTGAAACTCAGAATCCACTTGTAGCGCCACCGGCCGTAAACGATGATACCTGCCACGGGCAGGAAGAACGAGTACCAGAGACGCGTTTCCCCCATCGTCCGAAGCGGCGGGCGCTCCAGCGAAATCCACATGCCCAGGATAAAAGTGAAAAAGACGGCGATGCCGGCCAGTGTGCAGGCATACACCAGCGTACGGCGTTCCTTCCAGGCGAAGAAAGCGCCTGCCACCCAAAGGAGCACAGCTCCCAAAGCAAACCAGACAAAGGAATCCCAACTCATGATTTCATCGGTTTAGGAGCCATAAAAAACATCAGGCACAAGGCACCCGCAATCATCAGGAAAATACCCAGATAGACCCAGAAAATCCACGGATCGCGCACCAGTTGGAACACGCTGTAAGGGCTTTCGGCACCCCGGAAACTGTCGTAACCATACTGATAGATCTTCCAACCGTTCTCTTTCAGCGGCTTGTTCACTTCCACCGTGCCCCGGACGGTTTTTCCGTCTTCGGTATAGACGGTGATATCGGAAGTAAAGCGCTTGGGTGTATGGTCGGGATACTCCTCCATCGTAAACCGATGCAGTTCGATAGCCAGGCCGGGCTCGTGTACCATTCCGGCATCGTCGATCGCCCGCCATTCGGTCTCGCCGGTGAAGGCGGTCAGCTGAAGTTTCCGGATATCCGCATTGCCCAGCGTGGCCGACACGATGGCAATGACCACACCGAGGTGATTCAGGAGAAAGGGCATTTCCTTCACCTTCCAGCGGAGCAGATGGTTGAGCGATGCAAGAGACGAAATCAATATCATCCAAGTCCAGATGAGGACAAAGGGCCAGAAGCGGAGCATCTGGCTGAGCCAAGGAAGGCCCTCTCCCCTGACTTGCGGAAGCAGACCCATCAAAATTGTGAGCGCGGCGGCATACGACAGGCAAGGTACGGCGGCACTGCTGTGCATCATCCATTCAAAGACATATACCTTCCGGCGCAACACATACAGTACACCGATGACAACCAGCAGTAAGACCAGCAGGATCAGGTTCACCGGCCATGCTAGCAGGCCCCATACGACAGGTCCCAGGACCCACTGCAACAGCAGGCCGGTAACAAGAAGGCCTCCTCCGATGAGGAAGCCCTCTTTCATTGTCCAGGGTTTGACCCACATACTCAATATGCAAGCAGTTTTTCGTTCTCCTGGGCCGAGGCAAGCCACTGGGGAACAATCTCATCCATAAACCGGGCCTTCTTCTCGCGCATCCCCTTCATATCCAGGCCGATAAATGCCTGAGCCTTGGCCTTGGTGGAAATGTCGGGCATCGGCACGTCACCGGTATAGCCGTGCTTGGCCAGAACCTTTGAAATCTGAAGGCGGGCTTCCTGTGCATAGTTGATGCCATTGCCCATCAGGCGGAGCACTTCCTGCGGCGCATGGAAGGAGGCACCGTGTGATGCGACGGCATAGTCCCAGCGCCACTGGCTCTTGCGGATGTTCTGGAGAGCATCCTTCATCTCGGAGTCGGTTGCGCCCTTATCCCATGCGAACTTGGCCTCGATATGGGCCTTGGCCAGGATATCCTCCAACTGGTCGCGCACCTCGAGGCATTTTTCCTGACGCTCATATACGTTCTGGCGCAGGGTCTCTTCGCTTTCGCGGTGGCAATTAAGGCATGTGCGGTCCATTTTCGCCAGCGGGCTCTGGATGTGGTGGTCGGAGTATTTCACGCCACCGTCGGCCACGTAAGGCATATGGCAGTCAGCGCAGGTGACGCCCCGCTGACCGTGGATGCCCTGCAGGGAGGTTTCATAGCCGGGATGCTGGGCTTTGAGGATGGGCGCCTTGGAAAGCGCGTGCGTGTAATCGGCATAGCCCATTTCATCGTAGTACTTTTCAGCGTCTTCCAGCGTAAGGCCGTATTTCCAGGGGAAAGTGAGGTACTGATCCTTTTCGGGCGTTTCAGGGTAATCGTGGAAATAATACTCCACGTGGCACTGGGCACAGACCAGCGAACGCATTTCGTTGTGCGTAGCCTTGTCCACATCCTTGCCCATGCTGGCAAAAGCTTCGCGCAGGGCAGGACGGGAAATATGCAGATCCATCGTCGCACTGTCGTGGCAGTCCGAGCAGCCGATGGGATTCACCACCTCGGCACCCCACTTGGCCCAATTGGCCTTGTAGAACTCGGCCGGACCTACTTCTTCCATCAGGCGCGGCACATCCGGTCCCTTGCAGGTCCAGCAGGTACCCGGCTGATTGGATCCGGTCGTGGGTGTATCGGGCCAGCCGGTACGGAGGATTTCGCGATGGTCTTCCAGGGCGTGGAAATGGCCGCGGGGCGAATTGTAGTCCCAGGAGAAGGCGTAGCCGGCCCAGAGGACGACCATATTCGGACGCTCTTCCAGGACGTCCTGAATGTCGGACGACATATACTTGGAACGGAAATCCGTCTCCTCGGTAGCCTTCCAGGTTTCATATTCGCGCGGAAAATCGCTCTTGAACTTCTGGTTCTGCGCCACGATACCCTGCATCGGGTTCTTGCGGTTGTTGAAGACGCTCGCCACCTCGGCGCGGCGTTCCATCAAGGCGGAAACCACGAGGCCGAGGAGGAAGACGACGACCATGGCGCCGCCGAAAATCAGCCAGCTGTGCAAGGGTTTGAGTTTGTTTTCGCTCATATTTCAATCATTTTTATTTTCCGTGTAGATGGCCGTGCGGCGAACGGTGCCCGATGGCTTTCTGCAACCATTCGGGAACCGGAGAATCCGGGAAAGGAACCTTGGCGTCGACCGTGGCCGACAGGCTGTTCTTCCCGCCGTGCGGGACATCCCGATGGCAATCCCAGCAGGCCTTGCCTTCATCCGCCGCGGTCATCTTAAAGTCGATTTTCCCAGCCTTGACCATTTCCGTGGTAAGCTCTGTATGGCAGCGGATGCAGTTGTTCATGATCACCTGCGCGCTGGGATCCTTGGCGGCCGGTACCTGCGGCTCACTGAACGTAAGGAAGGCTGCGGTATGTTTCATGCCGTCCAGGCCTTTGAAAGCATACTTTCGCGCCACGTTCTCGTGCGGGACGTGGCAGTCATTGCAGGTGACCGTTCCTCCCCTTCCGTGGGAAGAATGGTTCCAGGTCGCGTAATAGGGCTGCATGATATGGCAGTTGACACAGGCCGACGGGTCGTCTCCCACCAGATACGTATGGAAACGCATCATATACAGGAAAAGGCATACGCCACCCACAAATGCGCCCGCCAGGCACAAAAGAAGCACCTTTTGCCAGGGTTTCAACTGTTTAAGGAAAGACATCCGGGGCAGAGATCAACGTTTCCTTACAAAGTTACGCATTCTTCTCCGGATTCCCAAATGTGCGGTGTCATTCGAATACCAGCGATTCCAGCGCACAGAGGGATCGATTCTCCACAGGTGAGGAGAAACACAGGAAGAGTGCATGTTTGCCGTCGAGTGTGCCGAGTTCTGGCAGCGGAACGGCCATTTCGGTGGAGACTGCGGGCATGTCCGCCGTCAAGTTCAAGGTGCCCAGGACCTTGCCGCCCTGCGACTGCCACGGACGGTCCGCCCAGACCGTGATGGTTCCATCAACCCCTTCAGGAACGAGTTGTAAGACAAGTTGCACGTCATCCCGCCCCTGGGTCTTGCTGAAGTTGAAGTATTTGTAGCCGACGATGGAACCGGCGGTATTGTTGACGATCCGGTTCATATTGTTGCGGAGATCGTAGGGCGCATCGAACCGGTCGTCCGTGCCGTAACCCGGTTCCAGATACGAGCCGGAATAGAAATCGTCGCCAGGCTTGCGCCACGGTTTCGGGCCCGTATACCAACAGGCAATACCGGCTGAATGGCGTTCCAGGGGATTCAGGCCCGCAAGCGCGAAGCCTTCGGAATTGTATTCTCCCTCGCTGATGGAAACCTTGCCGCCCGGCCCTTCCTCGACGTCGACGGTAATGGGAGCGACCATTGCCTGACGGGCATACTCATTGCGCCCTGTCTGGCGGTGAAAGAACACATACCACTGGCCGTTGATTTCGCAGATGCTTCCGTGGGTGTTGCCCGACGGCGTGGCCGACACGATGACTTCGCCCTGCTCGCCGGTTTCACGCCCGCGGCCGTCGATAATCGTGCCGCCATAAGTCCAGGGGCCCAGGGGCGCATCACTGTAGGCATAGGCCAGCGTATAATTGGTGCCCGGAAGGCCGAATTCGCCGTCGGCGGTCCATCGGCTGTAGATGAACACGTATTTATCCTTGATCTTGCGGATGCTGGAGGCTTCGAAGAAACGGAAGATCCCCTCCTGATTGAGATTCGACACCATATCTTCCACCACCCGGGTACCCGGCTTCAGCGTAGCCATCGTGGCGGGATCGAGTTCTCCGCCGAACGACTGCGAGAAACCCCAGTAGCCATAAACACGGCCGTCGTCATCGACCAGGACACCGGGATCGAATCCCATCACCCCGTCGGTCACAGTGGGATCGTTCGGGCTCCAGTTGCACGGCTCGAAGGGGCCGTCCGGCCTGGAACTCTTGGCGACAAGGGAGTTCCGCCGCCAGCCCATATCGTTGGGATAGAGATACCAGGTCTTGGTACCGTCGGCGTTCGTCACGCAGCAGATGTCCGGGGCATACAGCACGTCGCCCTGCCCGTTTTCGTTCAGTTCGCGCCCGTCACGGTCGTGCGTGACGGAAAGGATCACCCCGTCATAGCGCCAGTTCCACAGGCTATCCAACGGAGCGGACCAGACCACCTGGTCGCGGCCGCAATACATCGTCCGTTCGATATCGTGCGAGCCGTAGATATACACACGCTTTCTACCCGGATTGTCAGGATCGTCGAACACATAAGGCTCGCCATCGGGAATATGCTCCCACAGAGGCAGATAGGGATTGCCATAGGTCACAGGTCCGCCTTGTGCGGAATAGTCGTACTCGGATCCGTTCCGGCTATGAGGGATGCTGAAAATGATCACCATCAGCAGCACGGCGAGGCAGACGAGCCACTTGTTGTACTTCCACTTCAACGTGGCGACGGCGGCAAGGAAGAACAAAAAAGAGATGAGGGTTTTGTTGTCGGTAAGGTCTGTCCCGAACGGGAATCCGGTCCACCAGGGCCCAAACGCCGCATGCTGCACGAGCGGCCCTAAGATGAATCCGCCTACGAACAGCGTAGCAGTAGTGACGATCAGCCAAGTGCTGTATTTCTTGCGGGCAATGACCCGCAGGAGCGTATAAACGGCAAACAGCATCGCCGCAAACATGAACAAGATGTGTGGGATCAGGATGCCGGCCGGCACATCGTTGCGGAAACGGATCACGGGCGGATCGTCGGCACAATAGTCCTTTCCGCCCACAGTGATATAATACTGCAGTTTCCCGGCCACGGGCTGTACCGGAAGTGCGGCCTGCCATACATCGTCTTTCCAGTTGAAATCCACGGTGGTGTATCCGTCGGACGTAGGATAGCGGCGATAGTGCAACTGGGCATCCGTCGTTGACGGCACACCCTCCAGTTTCACGATCTTGTCGGTCCGCATACCGGTTCTCGGCAGTTTCAACTGATAACTGTCCCCGTTCAACTCAACGGTTACCTGCTTGGGATTCGTAGGACCGGTCTTGCGCTGGTAGATGCTCAGCGTCAAGGTAATGATTATTGCCAAAAGCCAGCAGAGCCAGTTTTTCATTTCTCGGAAGGAGTTAATTCAACTTGCAAAAGGATGGTTTCGTCGCCGCGAAGCACTTTCACGGGGATGGTGGTGCCGGCTTGGAGTTCCGACAGGCGCTCCATGTATTCATTGATGTCACGGACAGGCTTGCCGTCGATTTCCTGGATGATGTCACCGCTCTTCATGCCGGCCGCATGGGCGGGTTTCCCCGGCATCACGATGTCGGCACGAAGACCGGGAACGGTGCTTGCCCCCGTAACGTCGGGCATAAGGCCCAGCGTCACCTTGAACTTGGCATGGCTCATGGTATTGCTGCTCGGCACATTGATGAAATCAGGCGCTGCCGGCAGACTTGCCAGTCGGGCAATCAGCCCTGTCGTAAAGTCCAGGGCCCGCTGCATCCCGTCATAATTCATAGTTGAAGGGATGTCATCGGGCGTGTGATACTCCATGTGGCCACCTGTCGTGAGGTTGAAGACAGGGATATCCGCCGCCACGAACGACGCCTGGTCGCTCGGCCCATAGCCATCAGGCGTACAGGTGATGTGCAGGCCGGTCTGTTCGGCCACCGCCTCGGCCATTGCCTTGAACTCCGAGCTTGTTCCCGTTCCGGAAACACTCAGGGAGCTGTCGCGCATACGGCCCACCATATCCAGGTTCACCATGGCGACAATCCCTTTGATATCGTCGGGCAGGTTGATGCGCCGGGGGTCCTCCTGCTTCATCCATTCCACGAAACGCTTGGAACCGACGATACCTTGCTCTTCCGCGCCGAAGAA
>LUZC01000053.1 GCA_001603505.1 Bacteroidales bacterium Bact_11
CGGCTTCTACAATGTGACGCGCGCCGTGCTGCAGCCCATGCTCCTCAAAAAGCGCGGACGCATCATCACCATCGCATCCCTCTCAGGCTTGAAAGGCATGCCGGGCCAGACCAACTATTCAGCCGCCAAAGGCGGACTGATAGCCGCCACGAAGGCGTTGGCACAGGAAGTGGCCCGCAAGGGCGTAACAGTCAACGCCATTGCTCCCGGATTCGTACGTACCGACATGGTGGAAGGGCTCGATGAAGCCGCGTTAAAGCAGGACATCCCGATGCGACGTTTCGGAGAGCCTTCAGAAGTGGCAGCCCTGGCCGGCTTCCTGGCCTCTCCCGACGCCGCCTACATCACCGGAGAATGCATCTCCATCAACGGCGGGCTCTATACCTAATAGTGGAAGCTTGATCCCCCGATGAACTCCCGGATGATGGAAGTCGGCGGGATGTGCCGCACATCAACGGGCGTCATGGCAATAACGCTGCGTATGAGCGCCAGCAGGCGCCGGGCTTCGGCATGTGCCGGCGAATGCGGCTTGATGACCTGCAGCAGCGGCTCCGCATAGCATTTCAGCATCGGAATCTCATACATCAACGCGGAATTGAACTCGGCATCGGCCAATTCCTTGAATGGCGCGATGTGTTTTGCCTCGCCCGAGCGGACGCTCGGCCAGCGCAGGATGGTATCTTCGGCCGACATGCCACGGAACTGGTTGTCGCGCACCATCCGACGCAGCAGGCGATAATCTTCAGCCCGCATGCGGGTCTTTTCGTCGATGGCGATCGGCGTCAGCACCGAAACATACAGTTTGAACTTCTCCTCTTCGGGAATCTGCGGCGTAAGGGCAGGATTCAGCCCATGGATTCCCTCCATGATGAGCACATCGTTGTCTGTCAGTTGCAGGAACTGTCCTACGAATTTCCGTGTGCCCGATGCAAAATCATATTTCGGAATCTCGACGCGTTTCCCCTCCAGCAATTGTTCCAGCTGCATATTCAGGAACGGGACGTCGAGCGCTTCCAGGCACTCGAAATCGTATTCCCCGTTCTCGTCGAGCGGCGTATCCACCCGGTTGCGGAAATAGTCGTCGAGCGAGACAATGATGGGGTTCAGGCCGTTGACCCGCATATGAAGCGCCAGCCGCTTCGAAGAAGTGGTCTTTCCGCTGCTGGAAGGGCCGGCAATCAGCACCAGGCTCACGCCCGGGCGCGCGGCGATCGCATTGGCGATTTCCGCATAGCGGTGGTCGTGCAAGGTTTCCGACAAGTTCACCAGATAGCGCGCTTTTCCACTGACGATCGCCTCGTTGAGCGAACTGACATTGTTTTCGCGGAAGACGATCCGCCACAGCGACATTTCCTTGATCATAGTATCGATTTTAAATATTGTCCTGTATATGAACCCGGCGTGGCCGCTACCTGCTCGGGCGTTCCTTCCGCAACAATCATTCCACCGTCCCGGCCGCCCTCCGGCCCGAGATCGATAAGCCAGTCGACCGATTTGAGAATATCGAGGTTGTGCTCGATGATCACCACGGTATTGCCTTTGTCGACAAGCCGCTGCAACACGCCGATCAACACTTTGATATCATCGAAATGGAGGCCTGTCGTGGGCTCGTCGAGCAGATAAAGCGTGTTGCCCGTGTCTTTGCGCGAAAGTTCGGCCGAGAGTTTGAGGCGCTGGCTTTCCCCGCCGCTGAGCGTCGTGGCCGGCTGGCCGAGTGTCAGGTACCCCAGACCCACCTCTTCCAGCGTGCGAAGTTTCTGGGCGATGGCCGGAATCGCGTCGAAGAAAGCCGCAGCCTGCGTAATGCTCATGTCGAGGACCTCGCTGATGTTTTTCCCTTTGTATTTGACCGCCAGCGTGTCGGGCTTGTAGCGCCGCCCGCCGCATTCCTTGCAGGTGACCTGTGCCGAGGGGAGGAAATGCATCTCGATGAGCTGCAGACCCGCACCCTTGCACGCTTCACAGCGTCCGCCCTTTACATTAAAGGAAAACCGGTTGGCCTTGAAACCGCGCACCTTGGCATCGGGAGTCTGCTCAAAAAGACGCCGTATGTCGGTCATCACATCGGTATAGGTGGCCGGATTGCTGCGCGGCGAACGGCCGATGGGCGTCTGGTCGATTTCGATAATCTTGTCGATGTTTTCCATGCCGTCGAGACGGTCGTACGGGAGCACGGGATACTTCGACCGATAGAGCCGGTTGCTGATAATCGGCATCAGGGTTTCGTTGATCAGCGAACTCTTGCCGCTGCCGCTCACGCCGCTCACGCCCACCAGCAGCCCGAGCGGAAGGTCAAGCGTCACGTCTTTCAGGTTGTTGCCCCGGGCGCCTTTCAGGGTAATGTATTTTCCGTTGCCGGAGCGCCGCGCCGCAGGGACTTCAATCCGCTTTCTGCCCAGCAGATAGTCGATGGTCGGGCTCACATCCTCCGCCACATCGGCAATCTGCGCAGGCAGACCGTTGTAAAGCAGTTTCCCGCCTTTCTCTCCTGCTCCGGGCCCTAGATCCACAAGCCAGTCGGCGCTGCGCATCATTTCTTCGTCGTGCTCGACCACCATTACGGAATTGCCCGCATCGCGGAGCGATTTGAGCGATTCAATGAGTTTGCGGTTGTCGCGCTGATGCAAGCCGATACTGGGCTCGTCGAGTACATAGAGCACATTCACGAGCTTCGAACCGATCTGCGTGGCCAGGCGGATGCGCTGGCTCTCCCCGCCACTGAGGGTACGGGTGGCCCGGCTGAGTGACAGATACTCGAGTCCCACGTCTTTCAGGAAGCCGATGCGGGATGCAAGTTCCTTGAGGATGTCCTGAGCAATGGTCTTCTGGCGCTGAGACAAGTGCTCCGGCAGGGCGACTACCCAATTGTATAGGGTGGAGATATCCATGTCCGACACCTCGGCGATGTTGCGGCCGTCGATCCTGAAATAGAGGGCTTCTTTTTTGAGGCGGGTTCCGCCACACACCGGGCACACCGTCTCTTCGAGGTAGAGTTCCTTCCGTTTCTTCTTCCAGGGACCATCCTCTTCGTCGGTCTCCGTCGAGAGCTGTGCAAGGATACCCGGAAACGAAGCCATCTCCATGTCGGATTCCGATGTTCCGATACGAAGCAGTTCGTCGGAACCGTAGAGAATCATCTGCAGGGCTTCTTCGGGAATGTCGCGGATGGGGTCGTAGAGCGAGAACTTGTAGCGGCGGGCGATGGCTTCCAGATAACGGAACATCGTATTGCTGCGCAAGGGCCCGATGCTTTCGATGCCGCCGGCAGCGATGGTTTTGCCACGGTCGGGAATGATCTTGTCGAGATCGGCCCGGGCGATCGTGCCCAGTCCGCGGCAATGCGGACAGGCGCCCTGAGGAGAATTGAACGAGAACGTATAGGGAGCCGGCACGTCGAACGACAGCCCCGTATCGGGACACACGAGGTTGCGGCTGAAATGCTGCAGGCTGTCGTCGGCCAGCGACAGGATGGCGAGCGAACCCTTGCCCTGGTTCAGTGCCGTGGCTACCGACTCTTTCACGCGCTTGCGGTCGTCGGCCGTGGGCACCAGTTTATCGACCACCAGTTCCACGAAATGGATCTTGTAGCGGTCGAGCGGACCCGCCTCGCCCAAGTCGCACAGCTGCCCGTCGATGCGCACCTGCGTGTAGCCCTTCCGTTGCAGCTGGACGAACAATTCGCGATAGTGGCCTTTGCGGCCCCGTACCAGCGGGGCGAGCAGCAACACTTTCTGCCCATTGTAACGGCTGAGAATCAGGCTCACGATCTCCTCATCGGAGTAGCGGACCATCTCCTTGCCGCTTTCCGGCGAGAAGGCCTGGGAGGCACGGGCATAGAGCAGGCGGAAAAAGTCGTATATTTCGGTGATGGTACCCACCGTGGAGCGGGGGTTGCGGCCGACTGTTTTCTGCTCGATCGAGATAACCGGGCTCAGGCCTTTGATTTCATCGATGTCAGGGCGTTCCAGCACACCGATGAACTGGCGCGCATAGGCGGAAAGGGTATCCATGTAGCGCCTTTGTCCTTCGGCGCAGATGGTGTCGAAAGCCAGCGACGACTTGCCGCTGCCCGAGAGGCCCGTAACGACAACCAGCTTGTCGCGCGGAATCTCCAGGTCGATGTCCTGCAGGTTGTGGACCCGGGCGCCCGAAATGGATATCTTCTCGCTTTCAGCCATGCTATGCGGGTTGCAGGAACGGATTGGTCACACGTTCATAGCCGATGGAAGAGGCCGGGCCATGGCCGGGCAGCACGGTCGTCTCACCCTCGAGCGGGATTAGCTTGCGGTGGAGACTTTGCATCAGCTGGTCATAATCGCCTCCGGGATGGTCGGTGCGGCCGATGCTTCCGGCAAAGAGCGTATCGCCGGTAAACACGACGCCATCGTTCTCACAAAGGAAACACACGCCGCCCTCCGTGTGGCCGGGCGTAGCCAGAACTTTCAGTTGCGTATCGCCGAAGGATACCGTATCGCCGTCGGCAAGGTCGTGCCATTCGCCCTTGAAAGGATGGAATGCCAGTCCGAGCTGGGAGCACCACTCGCCCGAGCGCACGATCTGCTCGCGGTCGGCCGGATGCATCCAGGCGTCGAGATGCCATTCCCGGGCTACATCCGCCAGTCCGAGCACATGGTCGAAATGACCGTGCGTCAGCAGGATCTTGACAGGTTTGAGACCCTTTTCCTTCACGAAATCCCGAAGTCGCTGCAATTCCCGTTCTCCGTAGAACCCGGGGTCGATGATCACGCATTCCAGCGTTCCGTCCCACGCCACATAACTGCACTCCCGGAGCGGATTGCAATAGAAAGTCTTAATTTCCATAAAATTCCCGATAAACATACAAAATTACGAAAAGATGTTGTAAATTTGTAAGACGAACCAATATTTGGCATTATTATGCATATCGCGATCGCAGGAAACATCGGCAGCGGCAAAACCACCCTCACCCGGATGCTGGTCGACCATTTCCACTGGACCCCCAAATACGAATCGGTCGATTTTAACCCCTATCTGTCCGATTTTTACAATGATATGGAGCGCTGGTCGTTCAATATCCAGATCTATTTCCTCAATAAGCGATTCCTCGACGTAGTTGAAATCAGCAAGCACGAAGAAATTATCGTCCAGGACCGCAGTATCTATGAGGATGCCTGCATCTTCGCCCCCAACCTCCATAATATGGGGCTGATGTCCACCCGCGATTTCGAGAACTATTCATCGCTGTTTTCGCTGATGTCGTCGCTGGTCAAGGCGCCCGACCTGCTGATCTATCTGCGCAGTTCCATTCCCCATCTGGTGGGCAACATCCAGAAGCGCGGACGCGAATATGAGAGCAGCATCCGGCTCGACTACCTCAAGGGCCTCAACGCCCTCTACGAGCAATGGGTGGAGAATTATCACGACGGCAAACTCCTGATCATCGACGTCGACAAACTCAACTTCGAAGAGAACCCCGAAGACTTCAGCACCCTCTGCGACCGCATCGAGGCGCAGCTGCACGGGTTGTTCTAAAGATTTTCCATATTCATCAGCCGTCGGATTTCGGTCTTGGCGGCTTTCCAGCGCGGGATGTCGATCTTCGTGCCGATGACTTCCACCACCTTGGCGGCCAACGCGGAACCCACCTCGCCACAGGTCTTCAGGGGCATGCCGTGGGCGTGGGCGAACAGGAAGCCCGCCGCATAGGTATCGCCCGCGCCAGTGGCATCGACCGCCTCGCCCGGCCACGGGTCCACGAAATGGAATTCGTCGCCGCTCTGGATCATGGAGCCGTCCTTGCCGATCTTCACCACGGCGATGGTCGCCATCTCCGACATGGCCTGCAGCGCCTCGCGCGGCGGACGGTGCGTAAAGGCAGCGGCCTCCGTCTCATTGGCGAATACGATGTCGACATAGTTCTTCACGATGTCCTGCAGGAACACATTGTTCGATTCCACCACGTTGTAGGAGGCCATGTCGAGCGAAATGATCATATGGTTGGCCTTGCCCAGTTCCACCGCCCGGCGCACCAGGTACTGGTTCTGCACCAGATAACCTTCGATGTGCAGGTAATCGTAGCCTTCGAAATACTCCGGCCTCAGATCGTCGGGCTCCAATTGGAGCGCCGCGCCCAGGTATGTGGCGAAGGTACGGTCGGCATTGGGCGCGGTGATGAACACCATGGCCCGTCCCGAAGACACGGTGCCGAGGAGCAGGCGCGACTTGATGCCGTTCTGCATCTGCGACTGGCGGAACAGCGAACCGAGTTCATCGTCGCCCACCTTGCCGATATAGCCCGAGGGCATGCCCAGGATGGCCGTCGCCGACACGGTGTTGGCGGCGGAACCGCCCGCCACGTACTGCACGCCGATCTCCTTTAGGTCGGCCCAGATGGTGTTGCCCGTCTTGGCATCGACATGCTGCATGCTGCCCAGCGGCAGGTTGTATTTCTTGAGAAGGGTGTCGTCGGGGAGGACCGCCAGGATGTCGGTCAGTGCATTCCCGATGCCGAGGATGGATTTCATTGAATAGCGTTGGATTTGAGTTTTCTTCGATAGAGCGTCCAGCTCACGAGCGAAATCACGCCGCAGAGCAGCATCTGCACGATCTGCGACTCATGGGAAAGCGTGGCGAACAACAGCCCGGTGGGCTTGTCAAAACCATAGACCGGCATGAGCGTCATGGCCACAATGAAATGATAGGCGCCGAATCCGCCCTGGACCGGAACCACCCAGCCCAGCGAACCCACGACCATCAGGAACAGGGCGTCCAAGCCGTCGAGGGCATCGGCGGCGGGGAGTGCCCGCAGCGTCCAGAGGCTACAGGCCCAGTAACCGATCCAGATGATCAGCGTATAGGCGAAGAATCCCCACTTGTTCTTCATGGTGAACGCCGCCTTGATGCCGTCGCCCAGGCCCCGGAAAAATTTCAGGAAGGCGGCACCGGCCCTGGTACGGCCGATGGGCTCGCGGAAGGCCCGGATCAGGAACACGACCCCCACGATGGCGGCAATCACGATGAGTGCAATCCAGAAGCCACCGATCTGCACCGAGCCGGCCGCAGGCTTGAACATCTTCTCCACCATGAAGTCGCGGAAGCGTCCGAAAAACAGCAGCGGCACACCGGCCAGCAGCATGCAGATCAGGTCCCACGTCCGCTCGATCACCACGGTGCCGAGCGCTCCCTGGAACGTGGTCTTGCGCGTCTCGCCCATCAGGCCGCAGCGCACCACCTCACCCGAGCGCGGGAAGGCGATGTTCGACAGGTAGCAGATAGCGTAAGCGTCGTAGGTCTCGCGGCGCGTGATGGGCTCCGAGCCCTCGGTACGGATGGGCTGCAGCATAATCCGCCAGCGGTTGCCCCGCAGCCACGTGATGATCCATTGCACGGCGATCACGGCAATGACCCATCCCCAGCGGCACTGCTTGAGACCGGACCAGAACTCGCCCCAGTCCACTCCGCGGAACGAGAAAAAGAGGAGCACTGCCACCAGGACCAGCAGCAGTGCCCACTTCAGGATTTTCTTCAGGCGGTCGTTCATCTTATCCCCAAAGGCTCCGCGGATATACGCCTTGCGCAATCAGCTCGTGGATCTTTTCCACCACGTACGGGCGGTCTTCCTTATAGGTGACGCCGAACCACTTGGCGTCGCAATTGAGCACCTTGAAGGTGGCGTCGTTGCGCTTGATGAGCACGTCGGCCACATACGGGATGAAAAACTCCGCCTTGGGATTCGTCTTCACGTCTTCGGAGTTCAGGAATGTCTTGAACAACTCTTCCGACCACGCGAAATAGTCGGGCGTAAAGCCCCAGAAGTTCATCGATACGACGCTGTCTTCCGACACCTCGTGTTCGATGCCACGTTCCGAATAGTACACCTTACCGTCGGCCTTCCGCTGGATGGCCGTCCGCTCCGTAACCGTCGACAGACAGGCGTTGTCGTCAATCCCGCACACGCCGCGCGACACGCTGCCGAATTCGGAAAGCGTGTTCTTCAGGAAGTAGCCGACCAGGGCGTACTTGCCCCGCATGCCCTCCACGCCGCGCAGGAAATCAGCCACGGCCACAAAACCTTCACGGCCGTAGAAATCGTCGGAATTGATCACGGCAAACGGCTCGTGGATCACCTCCTTGGCCATCATCACGGCATGGTTGGTTCCCCAGGGCTTCTCACGACCTTCCGGCACCATGTAGCCTTCCGGCAGGCAGTCGAGTTCCTGATACACGAATTCTACATCGATCTTGCCGCCGAAGCGCTCTTTGGAATAAATATTCCGGAAAGCCTCAGCAAAGGAATGCCGGATCACGAACACCACCTTGCCGAATCCGGCCCGGATGGCATCGTAGATCGAATAATCGATGATTGCCTCGCCCGAAGGGCCCAGGCCGTCCATCTGCTTGAGGGAGCCGTAGCGGGAGCCCATGCCGGCCGCCAGCACCAATAACGTAGGTTTCATTGTCTATCTGAATTCAAGGATGGCAGCCGCGCCGGGCTCCACAACATAATCGTCGCCGATCTTCAACCGTTCGCCCGTAATCACGTTCCTGCCTTTTTTCGCAAATTTAGCGGTAATTTCGGAAAAATGATCCCAATCTACGGTATAATCCTCCTTGCCGCCATTGAGGATCACCATCACGGCTTCGTCTTTCGCCGTACGGAAATACACATAGACATTACGGCTGTCCGGACGGAAATGCGTGAGCTTCCCCTCGCTGACAGCCTGGGAACCCTTGCGCCAGTTGAAGAGATTGGCCACAAAATCCCGCAGTTCTTTCTGCTCCGGTGTAAACTTGCCCCAGGGCATGTCTACCCGTTCCTGCGAGTGGCCTACGGTTCCGTCTGCGCTCCGAAGGCCGTATTCGTCGCCATAGTACAGTTGCGGCACGCCGCGCATCGTAGCAAGCACTGCATACGCCATCATGATTTTCTCCTGATCGCCGCCCAGCTCATGCGCCAGTCGCGGGGTGTCGTGGTTGCCCATGAACACCAGGATGTCGGAAGGATCTTCATAGAGCCAGTCGAGCGCCAGCGAATTGTAGATCTTCAGCAGGCTCGGCTCCCAGTCGGTCCCGTCGGAATTCAAGGCGGAAAGCGCCGCGAACATCAGCGGAAAGTCCATCACGGACGGCAGGTTGGAATTGTAACCGTCGAACTGCTTGCGGCCCTCCCAGTATGAGCAGGAAGCCACATCGCCGAACCACACTTCGCCCACGATGTTCAGGTTTTTGTACTCGTCGCGGATAGCCTTGGTCCAGGCGGCGATACCCTTCTTGTCGGAATACGGGAAGGTATCCACGCGCAAGCCGTCAAGGTCGGCATACTCCACCCACCAGACGGCCATCTGCACCAGGTACTGGCGCACCAGCGGGTCGGCCAGGTTCAGGTCGGGCATCGTGGTGTCGAACCAGCCCTTCACACAGAGATCCTTGTCGGCCTGTGAAGCATGCGGGTCGTTGTGCGTGGACATGGCCGCGTTGGTGCGGATCAGGCGGTTGCCGTTGCGCTTGAGGTTTTCGGGATAGTTGATCCAGGTGTCGGACGGAAGGTCCTTCATCCACCAATGGGCCGTGCCGCAATGGTTCGGCACCATATCCATAATGACCTTCATGCCCTTATTATGGGCTTTCTCCACGAACGTGCGGTAGAGTTCGTTGCTGCCGTAACGGGGATCGATGCGGTAGTAGTCGGCGCAGGCGTATCCATGGTAGGAATAGGCCTTTTCATTGTCGAAGAGCAGCGGCGTGGGCCAGATGGTCGTCACACCGAGTTCATACAGGTCGTCCAGGTGGTCGATCATGCCCTGGATGTCGCCGCCGTGGCGGCCGCCCAGGTTTTTGGGATCGGCCTTCTCCGCCGCGTCTTTCGAAGAGTCGTTCGACTTGTCGCCGTTGGCGAAGCGGTCGGGCATCAGCAGATACACGGCATCGGACGGGCCGAACGAAGTGCGGCGGGCCGATCCGTCGCGGCGTTTGCGGATCTCGTAGTCGAAATCGAACTGCCGGCCATCGGGTGTCACCACGTTGAATCTGTAGGTGGCCGGGGCCAGGCGGTTGCCAATCTTGACCTCCACGAACAAATAGTTCGGATTGTCGGTAGAGATAACCTTACCCACCGAGAGGCCCTTGACAGAAGCGTCCACGGACACCGTGGAACCGGCTATCCGCGAACCGTGCAGCATCAACTGCAGGTCGGTGTCCATCCCGATCCACCAGCAAGGCGGCTCGACACGGTCGAGCTTGTCAGCCCGCAGCACCGTTGTACTCAACAGGGCCATGCAGACAATCAGGATCTTACTGCGCCACATCCTCTAACTCGGTTTCGTCGCAATCGCCAAAGCAATCGCCGACACTGAAAATGATGTGGTAACCGTGGGCAGGCAGCGTGAATTCGCTGTCGACGGTCACCAGATGGTTCTCCACCTTGTAGGACACCGGCGCGTCGGAGAAGTTGAACATCGCCAGGCACATGTCGCCCAACGTTTCGCGCTCGAAGGCGAATACCTGATCCGGATGGTCGGTCGGCAGCACAGCCATCGTGCCGCCCCAGGGCGCCGTCCACAGGCAGGAATGCTCGTCGCGCAGTTTGATCAGCTCCTTGTAGAAGGTGGTCATGCCGGCGGGGTCGCCCGACCAGTCGATCGGGTCTTTTTCGAAGAATTCGAGGCGTTTGGGCAGGCACACCTCATCGCCGTTGTACATCATCGGGATGCCGGGCAGCATGAACGAGAGCACGGCAAACTGCTTCACGGCCGGGCCGTACATCTCCGTATTGGTGCCCGTCCAGGAATTCTGGTCGTGGTTGCTCAGGAAGTTCATGGCCAGGGTGCCGGCGGGCATGCCGGTGGCCTTGGCGTAGTTCACATAGAAATCGGCCAGGTCGGCAGCGTTCTTCTTGCCGGCCACCATGTCGTACCACAGGTGCATCTGCTGCCAGGCGTAATAGGCGTCGAAGGCGTTCTTCTGCAGGGCGGGCGTCTCGGCTTCAGCCAGGAAGAACAGGCCGTCGGGGCGCTGGGCGCGGAAATCGTCGAAAGCCTTTTCCCAGAAGTCGGTGGGCACCTCGCTCGCCACATCGCAACGGAAGCCGTCGATGCCGCGGTCGATCCAGAACTGCATCTGCTGCTCCATGGCATCATACACTTCAGGGTTGTTCACATAGTCGAGGTGGGCGATGTCTGTCCAGTCGTATTGCGTGGCCAGGTTGCCCAGCGAATCGAGATAATACCATTCCTTGTGTTCCACCGTCCAGGCGTGGTCGCGGCCCGTGTGGTTGGCCACCCAGTCGAGGATGACCTTGAAGCCCTTCTCATGGGCAGCGGCCAGGAAATGGTCGAAATCTTCCAGCGTGCCGAACTCGGGGTTCACCGCGCAGTAGTCCTTCACGGCATAGTAGCTGCCGAGTGTACCCTTGCGGCCCTCAACGCCGATGGGATGGATGGGCATCAGCCAGAGAATGTCTACACCCAGGTCGGCAAGACGGTCGAGCTGCGCCTCGACGGCGGCGAATGTACCTTCCTGCGAGAACTGGCGCACATTCACCTGATAGATCACGGCCTGCTGCACCCAGGGCGCATGCTTGACATTCGTGAAATTGCCTTCCGGTGCCTGCTTGCAGGCAGCCAGGCACAGAAAGAGAAGCGAAAGAGTCAGAATCTTCTTCATATTGTCGGATTATTTGATGATTTCATAGGATACGGGCGGCATCTCCACGGAAAAGACGGTCGCATCGTCGATGGTCAGGCCGCAGGGCAGCGTAAAGGCTACCGTGCGCGGCTCCTGCGCTTTGTTGAGTACTGTCACCACCGTCTCGCCCATGTAGCTGCGGCTGTAGGCCAGTACATCCTTGTCGGCATAGAGCAGCCTGTAGTCGCCAAAGATCAGCGGCATCGAAGCATTGTGCAGGTAAGCGAGCGATTCGGTCGTCGCGAGCACGTCCTGCTCGGCGGGCGTCAGGCCGTCAAACTGCATCCAGCGACGGTTGTCGGGATCGTTGGCGCCCGGCTGGCCGTATTCATCGCCATAATAGATGCACGGCACGCCCGGAATCGTAAAGTTGAGTGCGTGGAGCATTTTCAGGTATTCATAGCCCACGGGGTTGGTGACCTTGATGTCGCGGTGCCAGCCTGCGAGCTTCTGGTCCTCGTCCTGCCGCACGTCACCGCTGGCCAGGCAAACGTAACGAGGGCGGTCGTGGTTGCCCGTGATATTGCCCATCAGGTGGTGAGAGCCATACACCGCGAGGTCTTCGGCAATGCGGCCCGAAAGGCCTTCGAACGAGCCATCCGGACGGGTGGTCGCCCAGATATAGGTGTCATACACGTTGAAGTCGAACTGTGCGTCCTGCATGCCGGGCTTCACATAGGAATTGATGAGTGCCGTGGAGCCATAGGTTTCACCGATCTGGTAGAAGGTGCGGTCGGGCAGGCTGTCGTACAGCTTGCGGGTGAGCATCCGCCAGTACTGCTCCGGCACATGCTTAGTGGCGTCGTGACGGAAGCCGTCGAAATCGTAGTGCTGCATCCAGAACAGCGCCGAATCGGTGAGCTGGGCGCAGATATCTGCCCGTTCCAGGTCGAGTGTGGGGATGTGGTCGTCGAACCAGGTGGTGAGCCGGAACTCGTCGTAGAGCTGGCGGTTCGGGCGACCGTCGGGCGTATCGGAAGGCGTGGTCCAGTCGGGGTGCTCGGTGAGCGTCGGGCTCTCGATGTGCATGTGGTTCGACACATAGTCGAGGATTACGTTCTTGTTATCCTTATGCGCCTCCTCGAGCAGCGTGCGGAGCTCTTCCTCCGTGCCGTAGCGCACGTCCACTGCCGTGGCGTAGTACGGCCAGTAGCCGTGGTAACCGCTGAACTGCGTCTCGGGGTCGTGGATCTGCCCCCAGGCATTGTAGGGGTTCTGCGTGATGGGCGACAGCCAGATGGTATTGATGCCCAGCAGGTCGAAATAGCCGCTTTCCAGGGTTTTCGTCACACCGAGGATATCGCCGCCCCAGTAGTCCACCTTGTGGTTCACGTTCGGGACGTTCAGGGGCATGTCGTTGTCGGTTCGGCCGTCCACAAAGCGGTCGATCATCAGCGAATACAGCACGAGCGCATGTTTGTCGGTGCGTTTCAGCTCGTCGGTGTCACGCATCACCTTGCCATGGCATAACGGCACAAGGATATCGTTGCCGATGCCATCGGCGTTGGAAGCATAGGCCCGGATGTATGAGCGCTCCATCTTGCGGGCGTTGCGCGGCACGGTGATCTCGACGCAGGTGCGGCTCAGCGCTTTCACGCCGTGCTCCTTGTCGAGCATCGTGTTCTGCCAGAGTACCTGCATGTCCTCGACCTCATTTTCGATGACGATACGGAACTGATCATCACGTCCCTCTACAGGAACGGTGGTCAGGAACGGGGCCTTGGAAGGGTCGGCGGCCGCCAGTTTTTCGGGCAGCCGGTTCTTCAGCACGAGGGACGCCTGCTGTCCCTGCATAGGGACAACAAGGTAGCGGAGCCAGGGGTCGGAAACGGTTGTCGTGAGAACAAGCGTATCTTCGGTGGGAAGTGTCGGGAAATAGTCGCGAAGAATCACGGTATTGGTTTCCTGCTCCAGCAGGCACGGACTTGCCAGCGGACCCTGGTCGAACAGCGGAGCCGGCGTCACCTTCACGTGGCCGCATCCCGCCGCCACGTACATCATCAGAAAAAGAGCTATTTTGCGCATAATTTTCAAAGTTAATAAAAATAGTCGTTGGATGCAACCGCAATCAATCGACTTTCGGAAGGAAACTGATGGCGCAGCCGCCCGAAGCGGCCAGCGTCAGGGTCAGCGTATCGGCCGAGGTAACGGTACGCGTCTCAATGTCGTAGGCATAAGGGTTGGTCTGCCAGTCCGCATCGGGTGCGTCGGCGTAGAGAGTGGCCCTGTAGGTCGTGCCGGGCAGCAGGAACGAAAGGGACTGTTCCAGCGTGCGGGGCGTCGCATCGGTCGTGGCGCCGTAGAAGAAACGGTCGCCGGCGCGGCGCACTACGGCGATGTATTCCCCCACCTCGCCCTGCAGCGCCTCGGAAGCGTCGCAATCTGCATCAAAGTCGCGGAAGAACTGGAAGGCCGGATGATGCGCATAATTCTCCAGAAGGTCGCAGGCCATCTGCATCGGCGAATAGAGCACCACCCAGTTGGCAATCTGCTTGGCCAGCGTGGTGTTCACGCGGCACTGCGTTCCCGGCTGCCCCCAGCTGCGCACCTGCTTTCGACCCTGGATGCTGCGGTAGAGCACATCGAACACGCCGGGCGTGTAGTCCATCGGACCGCCCAGAAGCCGCGTATAAGGAAGGATTTCGTGGTGTTCAGGCGGATTGCCGGCGCTCCAGCCGTTGTATTCCATGCCGCGGGCACATTCCCGTGTCATGAAATTGGGCCAGGTGCGGCGCAGGCCGCTCGGCTTGATCACCTCGTGGGCATCCACCATGATCTGCCGCTTTGCCGCTTCCTCGATGACTTTTTGGAAATGCCGCACGCCCGTTTGGCTGTGACGCGGCACGCCGTCGTAAAGGCCCCCGCCGGCATATCCCGTCTTCAGGCCGTGGATGCCGAGAGCCTGCGCCCAGTCGAGGCTGCGCTCCAACTGCTCTTCGAACCGGTGGAAATTGCCGCCCGTCTCATTGTGCGAGATATATTCCACACCCTTTTCATGGGCATAGGCCACCACCCGTTCCACGTCGAAGTCGGCCGCCGCGCGCGTGAAATCGAAATCAGGCAGGGCATCGGATCCGCGCCAGGCGTCGTTCCATCCTTCGAAAAGCACGCCCTGAATGTTATTGGCCGCCGCAAAATCGATATAACGCAGCGCCGCCTCGGTCGTAGCGCCGTGGTACGGGCCGCCCCACGACTCGACGCCCAGATGCATCCCCCACCACACGCCGATGTATTTCATCGGATGGATCCACGATACGTCGGCCAGGGCGCACGGCTCGTTAAGATTGAGGATCAGGGAGCTGTTGACCAGCCCCACCGCCGAGCGGGCAATCTGGATGGTGCGCCACGGCGAGGAGAAGCGGGCCGGAACCAGGGCCTTCAAAAAATACGACGAATCGTGTATGCCGTCCTGCTTCAACGGGGCCAGTTCCGCACAAAGCATCGTCCCTTCCGTACGCCGCAGCACCATTTCGGGGAAATCCACGATGGCCGCCTCATGGATCGAAGCGTACAGCGAATCGGAGAATTTCAGCGTCAGGGGCGTATTGGCATCCTTCAGCTCCGATAGCGGCATCTTGCGATAGAGGTGCTCATAAGAATTGAAGTCGCCAGGAATCGACCAGGAGAGGGCGTCTTCCACGAACGAGAACGCAGTCGATTCACCACAAATGCAATGGTCGTCGCTGTAGGGATAATCGTAGGTGTAACGGAAACCCAGGCCGTCGTCGAATACGCGGAACTCGATGTCCAGACCGACCTCCCCGTCGTTGCGGAGCCGCAGCAGCAGTGTCCGGTGCCGGTCGCGGATTTCCTTGTTCTCACCCCACGGCTGATGCCACACGCAGTCGCAGGACGTCACCTGAGAAGAGACCAGCCGGAATCCGCCGGCCAGGTCCCAGTCCAGGCGGTCGTTCACAAGACCCATCGGCGAAGGCGCGATGAACGGCCGGCCGTCCACCGCCACGGCATACAGCGGCACGCCCGCGCTATCGAGCGATGCGGTCACGACGATCCGCCCGTCGGGCGAGGAGACTTCCATAGGATCAGCAACGCACCCGGAGAGAAAAAGGGACAGGAAAACGGCCAGAATGGCAGTCGAACGAAGGGATTTCATAACGCAAGGAACTGTTTTGGACAAAGATACAAAATAAATGAAACGGTACTGATTTTGCAATCTCATAAAAATTTCTATAACTTTGAAAGTTATGATGAAACGAATAACCCATCTCCTTATGCTGGTGAGCGCCATGCTGCTGCTCACGGCCTGCCCCCGAGTCGAACCCGATGGTCCCGATGGTCCCGATGTCCCCAGCGGTCCGGATGATTCCTGGAAGCAACAGGCATCTACCCAAAAACTTTCGGGCATCACCTACCAGCTCAATGTCTATAGCTTCGCCGACAGCGACGGTGACGGCTGGGGCGACATCCGCGGCATTACGCAACACCTCGACTACCTCGACAGCCTGGGTGCCACCGCACTCTGGCTCTCCCCCATCCACGAGGCGATGTCGTACCACGGATATAATGTAAACGACTATTATTCGGTGAGTTCGAAACTCGGCACGGAAGCCGACCTGAAAGACCTCATCGCCAAGGCCAAGGCCAAGAATATCGGCATCTATCTCGACTTCGTGCTCAACCACTCCGGCAAGGACAACGAATGGTTCCAGTCGGCCGTATCCGATCCGGCAAGCCCCTATCGCAGCTACTACGTGCTGTCCGACAATCCGTCGGCCGATGTGGCGGCAGGCAGGATCGACAACTATGCCGGTGCCAAGACGCCCGGAATGGGTCAGTGGTATTCGGCCTCCAGCGGAAACATCGGGTACAACGGCCTGCTGCATTTCAAGCTCGATGCCTCGAATGCTTCGCAACCAAAACTCACGGTCACGCAGACCACCGAAGCCGCCCAAAGCGGCAATACCGACACGTCGGTCAAGTGGTTCATCTACGAGAACAACGCCATCCGCATGTACAAGACGGGCAACAACGTCTTTGAAATCACCCTCAACATCAACAACAACTGGGGTGTCCTGGTGAAAGACGACGCCACCCAGTGGGGCGACCACAAGTGGGGCGCCAAGGCGGGCGACCAGGTGGTCACGTTCGGTACGCCCAAGACGCTCGTCAAAGGCGACGCGGCCAACGACATCACTTTCGGCGGAACCAGCATCCAGTATTTCGCCAGTTTCGACGCCTCGATGCCCGACCTCAACTATGGCCCGTATGCCACGGCATCCGAATCGGCCGCGTTCAAGGACCTGGCCGGGGCGGCCGACAAATGGATCAAGATGGGCGTGGCGGGGCTGCGTCTCGACGCCGTGATCTGGATCTACCAGAACCAGACGGACGCCAACGTGTCGTTCCTCAAGCAGTGGTACGACCGCTGCAACACCACCTGGAAAGCCAGTGGCGGCAGCGGCGACTTCTACATGGTTGGCGAAGCCTGGTGTGACAACGCCGAGAAGATGGCGCCCTACTACGCAGGCCTGCCGTCGAACTTCAACTTCTATTACTGGTACACGCTGAAAGACCGCATCAGCAAAAACAAGGGCCACGACTTTGCCGCCACGGTCAACCGGTTCCAGAATCTCTTCCGTGGCTACCGCAGCGACTTCATCGACGCCATCAAGCTCACCAACCACGATGAGGACCGTGCCGCGAGCGACCTGGGCCGCGATCTCGCAAAAGAGAAACTGGCCGCAGCCGTGCTGCTGACCTCGCCGGGCAAACCTTATATCTATCAGGGCGAGGAACTCGGCTACTGGGGCGACAAGAGCAAAGGCGACGAATATGTGCGCGCGCCCATCAAATGGACCAGGAGCGGCTCCGTGCCATCCACGGCGCTCAACGGCAAGGTGGACAATGCCATGCTGTCGGCCGACATCTCGGTCGAGGCGCAGGAGCAGAACCAGGCCTCCCTGCTGCGCGTGTACCGCGATTTCGCAAAGGCCCGCAACAGTTGGAAAGCCCTGGCCAAGGGCCAGATGGAGGAGATGTCCAGCCCGAACAGTTCCGTGGCGCTCTGGAAGATGACGTATGAAGGACAGACCATCGTGGTGGCCCACAACTTCGGCTCAAACACCGCCGCTTTCACCTTGACCGGCTGCACCACCGACAAGATGATCGTCACCAACGGCGTGGTAACCGCTTCCAGCGGCTTCCTCTCGCTCGGTCCCTACGCTTCCGCGGTGATCCTGCAGTAACAACAGATGCCCGGTTGGGCCGGGCATGACGCAGAGCAAATGACGAACAAAAAAGCCCGGGCTGGAAAGGCCCGGGCTGATTTGTTTACGGATCAGTTTACTGAACGGTAATCGTTTCGGCCGTAGGATCGTAGACGACCGAGTAGTTCGTCATGTCGCCCAGATTGATGTTGGCACCATTGTTCTCGACAGCGAACGGTTCGCCTGCAGCAGCGAACGTACCGCCGCGGTTGACGTCCCAGGTGCTGCCCTGGCGGAGTTTCCAGTCGCCGGCAGCAGTCTGGCCGTATGCGCACCACTTGGCACCGTCGAACATCAGGAAGATATCCGGATCGTTGCCCCAGCCGTTGAACGCACCGACCATGCCCCAGTAGGCCTTGGTCACGGTGATCTGCTCGGCAGCGGGATCATACACCAGCATATAGGTGCCCGCAGGAACACCCTTGATGTTGGCGCCGTTGTTCTCGACAGCGAACGGTTCGCCGACAGCCACGAAATCACCGCCACGGTTGACACCCCAGTCGGCATCCCAGCGGATCTTGATCTCGTCGGTCTCGGCGAGCGTCACAGGCACGCTGTACCACTTGCCGTCGGAAGCCAGGTTCATCGGAACGTCGCCGTTCCAGCCGTTGATGGTGCCGATGACGCCCCAGCCAAGGGTACCGATCGTACCGTTGTTGGCGTTGTACACCACCTTGAACGTACCGGTCAGGTTGATGTTAGCACCGTTCGGAACGGCAGCCACGAACTGGCCGACAGCCGTCGGGGTATCGCCGCCGCGGTTGACATCCCAACTGTGGTCGAAACGAATCTTCCACTCAGGGCTTGCGATCTCGACCTTCGGGCTCATCCAGATGCCGGGCATCACCTCTTCCATATCGATGTCGGTGTTCCAGTCGCCATTGACACCGATCAGGCTCCAGACCTTCTTGGCGTTCGACACCGTGATCTTCTCGGCGGCAGGATCGTAGGTCACCACATAAGTGCCTTCGTCCACCTTGATGTTGTCGCCGCCAGCCACTGCATCGAACGGTTCACCGAGGGCGACCATGACGCCGCCGCGGTTGTCGTCCCAACCATGGTTCTTGCGGATCTTGAAGTCGCCGGAGATGGCCGTTTCAGGGCTGACCCAGACGCCGTCGACGAGAGACATCTCGATGTCGTTGTTCCAGTCGCCGTTAACGCCGATCAGGCTCCAGACGGTACCGTCGGAGACCATCAGCACAGGCTCTGCGCCGGTGAAGTCGAGCGTCAGCAACCAGTAGCCGGCCGCCAGCTTGACGTTGTTGCCGCCAGCCACTGCCGGGAACGGCACGCCGAGTTCCACAAAGTCGCCGCCGTAGTTCTCGTCCCAGCCGCCATCCTTGCGCCACTTGAACTCGGTGTCGGTCTCCGCGGTCACGCGGACGGTCCAGATACCGTTGTTCTCCGTGGCAAGGATATCGTCGTTCCAGTTGCCGTTGAGACCGATGATGTTCCAGCCGCGCACGGCCTTCTCAACCTTGATGGTCTCGGCAGTGGGATCGTAGGTCACGATGTAGTTGCCCTGTTCGACATTGATGTTGTTGCCGCCGGCAACCGCAGGGAATTCCTGTCCGAGCGCGACCATGTCGCCGCCGCGGTTGTCATCCCATGCGTGGTTGTGGCGGAGCTTGAACTCACCGCCAATCGCGGTGAACGGGCTCACCCACTTGCCGTCGGTCAGGACCATGTCGATGTCGTGGTCCCAGTCGCCGTTGACACCGATCAGCGACCAGACATCGCCGACGCTCACGGTGATGGTGAGGGCCTCGGTGTCGAGGACCACCTTCCAGAAGCCGGCGTCGACCTTGACATTGTCGCCGCCTGCAATAGCTTCGAACGGTTCGCCGAGGGCGACCATCACGCCGCCGTAGTTCTCGTCCCAGCCGCCGTCTTTACGCCACTTGAAGTCAGTGGACTCGTTGGCCGTAACGTAAGCCGTCCACTTGCTGCCGTCCTGGGTCGCGAGCACGTCGTTCTCCCAGTCGCCGTTCAGGCCGATGATGTTCCAGCCCGTGACAGGCGTCGGTTCCGGACCGGGTTCGTCGCCGCCGATGATGCCGGACACGCCACCGCCGAGGGTCTCGACGATTTGGGCAGTCATGGCACCCGGGTTGACCACGAGGTCGAAGATGCCGTCGCCGCCGACCTTGATGTTCGGGCCGTCCTGGCTCACGGCGAAGTCGGAGCCGAGGCCGCCGAAGTCACCACCGAGGTTCACGGTCCAGGCCTTGTCCTGACGGAACTTGAATTCATCAGCAGCTGCGAGCTTGACGCCCTGGGCAACATGGATATTGCCGTCGGTCAGCATGTCGATGTCGCCGTCCCAGCTGATACCGTATTCGCTCAGCGAGCCGATCACGGTCCAGTTGCTGGCTTCGACACAGCCCGGATATGCCACGAAGGCATCGGTCAGAGTCGCCGTGCCGGTGGACAGGTCGAGCCAGAGGTCGTAGTAGCCGTCGGCCGGGGCCTTGATGTTCGGGCCGTCCTGGCTGACTTCGAACGGGTTGCCGAGGCTGCCGAAGTCGCCGCCGTAGTTCTCGGTCCAAGACTGGTCCTTGCGGAACTTGAACTCGTCGCCGGCATTCAGATGGACGTACTTGGCCACATGGCGCATGCCGTCTTCGGTCATCCACATCTCGAGATCCTTGTCCCAGGACATCTCGTAGTTAGGCAGCGAACCGATCACGCCGAACGGACTGGTGAGGGTGTATTCCATATACGGGCTGCCCGTCGGAAATACGATTTCGAAACCAGGGAGTTCAATGGTGCCTTCGGAATCGACGTAGCCGTTGCGGCCATTGTCGCCGGCATTGGTCTGCATAGAAGCACGGATGTGCATCACGATGCTGACCACGTCACCTTCCACGTAACCCATCGAAATCAGGGTATTGTTGATGCTGGTAATGCTGGCACTCAGCACACCGTCCTTATTGGAAGTCGTGACGGCCTTGCTGACACTCTTGCCATCCACTTTCGTAATCACGAAGAAGTGGTTGGGCGCTACCTTCTGGTTGAAAGTCTGGTTGAAGGAACCGGGGGTGAAACTGGCCGTAATGGCCTTGTCGCCCACCTCATAGGAACCAAGCACGGGCGCTTTGGCCTTGGAGATTTCGAACACCGCCAGGTCTTCCTGGTAACAGGAGACTGCCATCAAGGCAATCACGCTGGCAAAGAGAATGGAAAATATCTTTTTCATTGCATTGTCCTCCTATTAGTAACCGGGGTTCTGCTGAAGACCCGTGTTGGCCAGACGGTCGGAATCGGGAATCGGGAAGAGGGTGCGATAGGAATCCACATCCCTGCCTTCCTTCACATTGCCCTTCCACTGCCAGTTGTAACCGGAAGTGAACTGGCCGAAACGGATGAGGTCGCTGCGGCGCCAGCACTCCTGATAGAGTTCGCGTCCACGTTCGTCGAGGATGACCTGCGCGGTCAGCGCTGCGACAGCCGGGACCTCGGCGCGGGCACGCACCTGGTTGAGGGCTGCCAGACCGTCGATCGAAGCGCCGTTGAGCTGGCACTCGGCCGCCATCAGCAGCACGTCGGCATAGCGCATCATCGGGAAGTCGGTATCCACGAAGCCTTTCTCCTTGCCGTAGCCGCCATCGCTGGTGCGGTTGCGGAACTTCATGAAGCCATAGCCGTTAGTGAATTCACCGATGTCGTCGATGCTCTTCTGGTTCTTTTCCGTGTAGAAGAGGTTGCGGGCGTCACCGTTGCTGAACTTGTCGTAGAATTCCGGCGTGGTGCGGAGACCGCCCCAACCGGAGGAGATACCCATCAGGTCGGGATCCATCTCACCGCCCGTGGAGGCGAAGATCAGGTAGTTGGTCGCACCGTAGCTGGTGGTGTTCACACCGTCCTGCTCTACGGCGAAGATAATCTCGTCGTTGCAACGGTTGTTGTCGGCCAGGAAGAGTTCCTGATAGGCCGAGTACGTACCGGCAGAAGTGGTGTGCAGGCTATAACCGGCGCTCATGAGGTCTTTCACGACGGCTGCGCAGTCGTTCCAGCGGGCGGTACCCGTATAGACCTGGGCGTTCAGGTACAGCTTGGCAAGAAGGAACATGGCCACACCTTTGTCGGCACGGGCAAACCCGTTGGCGCGCGGAGCGGCGAGCTTGCTGTTGTCGATCAGGTCTTTCAGTTCTTTCTCAAGCCAGGTGAACAGGTCGGCACGCGAGATCTGGCTCGGGAACGCACCCACCACGGAAGTCTCATCGGCAAACGGCACATTGCCGAAGTTGTCGATGGCGTGGAAGTAGGCGATGGCGCGGAGCACGCGGGCCTCGGCGATGTACTCATCCTTATTGGCGAAAGCCAGGTTGGAAGCCTCGGCTTCGCGGATAAATTCGTTGGCCGCGGACACCTGCATGAAGATGCGGGAATAGAACGCATAGATGAAGGTATCGTCGGTGGTCCAGTTCATCCAGTGGAAATTCTTGATGGTCTGGTCGTTCCAGCCGCACACCGACTCATCGGTCGTGAGTTCGCTGTGGTGATACAGACCGCGGATGTACTGAGAGGCGCCACCGTCAAGACCGGAAATCGAGGCACTGCCGTTGGCTCCGTAGTAACCGGAAGTGGCAAAGCCCGTGTAAACACCGGCCAGGAAGGAAGTGAAAGACGCCTCGTCTACGAGGGCCTTGTCCGCCGTATTGGCATTCGGGTCGATCGGAGTAACGTTAAGGTCGCCGATGCACGAAGTCAGAAGGGCGGAAACTGCAAGTATGCTGAGGAAATATTTCATCGTTTTCATAATGCACACCTGTTTTAGAAGTTAAACTTGAGACCGAGGATGAAGGTGCGCGGACGCGGGTAGACCGTACCGTCGATGCCGTTGAAGACCTCGGGGTCGATGCCCTTGTACTTCGTGAGGGTGCAGATGTTCTGCACGGTACCGAAGATGTTGAGCGTAGCGTCGTTCTCACCCACCTTGAAGAGGCTCGGGATGGTGTAGCCCAGCGTAAAGTTGTCGAGCTTCAGGAACGAGCCGTCCTGCAGGTAGTAGTCGGAAAGATACTGCGCCTGCGAGAACATGGAGTGGGTGGCGGAGGACACGCGGTTGCCGATGAAGCTGTTGGTCCACAGGTCGGCGAGCATTTCGGTGTCGGATGCCACGTTGTTGTAGACCCAGTTGCCCACGGAGGCATGACCGGAGAGGGCCGCGTTCCAGTTCTTCCAGGAGAAGTTGGTGTTGAAACCGAAGGTGAAGTCGGGGCTGGCCTTCAGGCGCTTGTCCATGTACTTGTCGTCGGCCGTGATCTGGCCGTCGCCGTTCATGTCCACATAGACACCGTTGATCGGACGGCCCGCTTCGTCGTACACCTGCTTGTAGAGGTAGAAGGTACGCATCGGATAACCCACCTGGAACATCTGCACATTGTTGCCGGTACCGCCGGAGATGCCGCCAGTCTCGACGCCCGTCGCATTCTCGTCGGATGCCGTCAGCTTGGTGATCTCGTTGTGGTTGTAGGCCATGTTGAAACCAAGGGTCCAGCTCATGTCCTTCTTCTCCACGAGGATGGCGTTCAGGTCGAGCTCGGCGCCGTAGTTGGTCATGTTGCCGATGTTGGTGTTCAGATAGTTGGTCAGGTTCGAAAGGGCCGGCACCGGGATATAGTTGAGAATGTCCTTGGTGTCACGCTTGTACACATCGACCGAAGCCGTGAGGCGGTCGTTCCAGAAGCCCAGGTCGAAACCCACGTTGTAGGTCGTGGTGGTCTCCCAGCGGAGGTCGGCACTGTAGCCCAGCGCGGAGATCGGGGTGATCAGCTGATCGTTGAAGAAGTAGTACGAACCGAGCTGGTTGGTGAGGAACTGCGCGAAGGTGTCGTAGTAGCCGCCCACTTCCTGCTGGCCGGTCTGGCCCCAGGAGAGACGCAGTTTCAAGGTGCTGAGCGCACCGTCGGAAGGCATGAAGTCTTCCTTCATCACGTTCCAACCCAGCGCCACGGACGGGAAGAGGCCCCACTTGTGGTTCTGGAAGCGCGAGGTACCGTCGGCACGCAGCGTGGCGGTGAGCAGGTACTTGTCGGCGAACGTGTAGTTGGCACGGCCGAAGAACGAGATCAGGTAGAGTTCACCCTTGCCCACGGAATTGCCCAACGTAGCCTTGTCGCTGATACGATAGGTATCGCTCTTGCTGTCGCTATAGAAGTGCTGCCAGGAATAACCGGCCATCAGGTCGACATTGTGCTGGTCGAAGTTCTGGTTCCAGTCGCCGTAGAATTCCAGCGTGGTGTTGCGACGGTTGTAGCTGTAATCGGTGTGCGATCCGCCACCCGACTGGTTGGTGTTGTGATAGGAAGCTTCGGAACCCTTGGCCAGTTCGGTAACGCCCTTACTCATGGCCCAGTCGATACCGAGGTTGAGGTTCAGGCGAAGGGCCTCGAAACCGTGGACCTTGTAGTCGAACTGCGCATTGCCGATGAAACGGTAGGCGTTGGCCGTATCGTTCTTGGCGTCGAGCAAACCCACCGGGTTCATGGTAGCCATGGTGTTGATGTTGCCGCTCTGGTCGAACCAAGTGGTGTAGCCGTTCAGGTTGTAGCCACCGATCTTATTGTACACCGGCTTGGTCGGGTCGTAGTGATTGGCCGCACCGATGGCATCCTGGTTCGCATACTGGTTGTAAGCGTACGTGCCTTTACCGTTGAGATTGACGGTCAGGTGCTTGTCGAAGAAGCTCGGCGAGAGGTTCACGGAAGCCGTGGCACGGTCCATCTCGGAGCCCTTCAGGGTACCCACCTGCTTGGTGTAGCCGCCCGACACACGGTACGGGAAGTTCTCGCCCACACGGCCGGTAACGCTCACGTTGCCGTCATAGGTCGGGGCGATCTGATAGATCTCGCGCTGCCAGTCGGTGTTATAGAGCACCTGCTTGCCGTTCTCGTAGATACCGAGGTTGGCTTCGGCGGCGGAGTTCTCACCGTAGAAGTCGCGGATGAGGTTGACGATACCGTCCTTGTCGAGGAGGCTGTTGTACTTGGCGATGGTGTTCACACTGCCCGTGAAGTCAACGGCCACGTGCGGGATGTTGCTGCCCACTTTCGAGCCCTTCTTGGTGGTGATCACGATGACACCGTTGGAAGCGCGGGAACCGTAGATGGCGGTGGCCGACGCGTCTTTCAACACCGTGAAGCTCTCAATGTCTTCCGGATTGATGGAAGACAGAGGATCCGACATACCGCTGATGCCGTCGTTCGAGACCGGCAGACCGTCGATGACGATGAGCGGGTCGTTGGAGGCGTTGAGCGAAGAGCCGCCACGGATACGGATGGTAGCACCGGAACCCGGCATACCGGAACCCGAAGTCACCACCACGCCCGCGCTCTTGCCGCGCAGCAGGTCGGCAGGCGTCGTAATGACACCCTTGTTGATTTCGTCGGCCTTGACGGTAGCGATCGATCCGGTCATGTCGCTCTTTTTGACCGTACCGTAACCGATCACGACCACTTCATCGAGAAACTCCTGGTCGTCCTCGAGCATGACGTGGGCGGCATCTTCCGCCCTCACCTGCACGGTCTTCAGACCCAGGAAGCTAATCTCAATAAGCGTGCTGGCAGAGGGGACTGTGAGCGTCCAGGCTCCGTCCAGATCCGTCTGCACGCCGTTGCTGGTACCCACTTGGATCACAGCAGCCCCGATCACCGGACCGTATTTGTCTTCCACCACACCTTTCGCAGTATATTGCGCAAAGGCCGGGGCGGAAGCCAGGACCAGGACCGAGAGCAGAGTTAGAATCTTCTTCATAGAAACTGCTTTAGTTACACGAATTGAAAATAAGATATTAGGTTGATGATTATTTTTTTGCTTTTGCCTCGCGGATGGCCAGCACACTCACGGCGCCGCACAGCAACAGGATGCCCGCCACGACGAGCATACCGGCCTGCGAACCGCCGATGGTCTTGAGCACCAGTCCGCCGACAGCGGCCGCTACGATCTGCGGCAGGCAGATGGTGCAATTGAACAGACCCAGGTATTCACCCATGTGCGAGGTGCCCTTCAACGCGTTGGTCAGGATGGCGAATGGCAACGCCAGCATGGCGGCCCAGGCGAATCCAATCAGGAAATACGACACGAAGAGCAAGTATTTGTCATGAATGAAGAATACCGAAATGAAACCGATGGCACCGATTACCAGCGAAGTGATATAGGCGGCACGGTCGGACTTGAACTTGGGGATGAACAGCGCCCAGCAGAGCGAGCCCACGGCCTGGATGGCGAATACCACGCCCACCCAGTTGCCGGCTGCCTGATAGCCTTCCGATGCCACGTCGGCGGTACCCCACACGTTGTGTGCGATGGCGCCGTTGGTATAAGTCCACATGAAGAGGAACGCGGCCCAGCAGAAGAACTGCACCAGGCCAACGGTCCAGAACGCGGCCGGCGCCTTAGCCAGCAACTTGATGAACCCTTCCCCTTTCTCCTTCTTGTCGTGCTCCTGAAGGTCGAAGCCATGAAATTCGGCATACTCCTTCGGGTCCATTTCCTTCACTTTAATAAAGGTGTACAGCACACAGAGGATCAGGATGGCGGCGCCGCAGTAGAAGCTCCAGATCACCGAATCGGGAATCACGCCTTTCGGCGCGGTGTTGGCGATGCCGATCCAGGTGAAGAAGATCGGGAACAGGTAGCCGAACAGCGAACCGGCGTTGCACAGGAAACTCTGGATGGAATAGGCCTGGGTCTTCTGCTCCTCGCCCACCATGTCGCCGACCATCATTTTGAAAGGCTGCATGGCCACATTGATGGAGGTGTCGAGGAAGATGAGGGAGAAGAGGCCGAACCACATGGCCCCGTTGAGTCCGAGGAACAGTTTCTGGGTGAAGTTGAGGCTGCCCGCATTCGGCAGGAAGGCCATCACGAGCACGGCCACGAGGGCACCCACCAGCAGGTAGGGCTTGCGGCGGCCCATCTTGCACCAGGTACGGTCGGACCAGTGGCCGATAAGCGGCTGGACGATCATGCCCATGAGCGGCGGCAGGATCCAGAAGAAGCTGAGCTGGTGCGGATCGGCACCCAGGGTTGCAAAGATGCGGCTGATGTTGGCGCTCTGCAGCGCATAGGCAATCTGGACACCGAAGAAACCGAAGCTCAGATTGAACATCTGCCCAAATGATAGTTTTTTGTTTTGCATACTCACAATTAACGGCAGTAAGCCATAATAAACTTTCAAAGGTAAACATTTTTTAGATTACTCTGCGTTTTTCGATATTTTTTCCTACCTTTACTATATGAAAAAGACGTTTCTCCTTTCGGCTTTTGTGCTGCTGTGGGCCTCGGCCGTAGCCCAGACCACGAAGAATATTCCGGAGCGCCATCCCGTGCTCTCCCAGGACGAAATCATCGCCAACATCGAAACCGTCATCGGCCAGGTCATGGAGGACTGGAAGATTCCCGGCATGGGTGTCGCCCTCTACAAGGACGGGGAAACCCTCCTCTGCAAAGGCTACGGCGTGAAGAACCTCGACACCGGCGTGCCCGTCGACGCGCACACCATCTTCCAGATCGGCTCCGTTTCCAAGTCGTTCACGGCGGCCGTCATCGCGCAACTGGTGGATGAAGGACTCCTGAGCTGGGACGACCGCGTGAAAGACCATCTCCCCGACTTCGAAATGTACGACCCCTGGGTCACGGAGAATATCCAGATCAAGGATCTCACATCGCACCGCACTGGCCTGCGCGACGACATCGGCACGTACCTGGGCAACCTGGGCTACGACCGCGACGACATCTACAGGATGTTCAAGCTGATGCCGCCCGCCTACCTCTTCCGCGGCGACTATCAGTACAACAACATCACCTTTATCCCCGCCGCCAAGATCATCGAGAAAGTCACGGGCAAGAGTTGGGAAGACAATGTGCGCGAGCGCATCTTCCAGCCGCTCGGCATGACGGGCTCGACCCTTAACGGCGAAGGCTTCGGCGCCGCGCTGGACGCCGGCACCGCCGCCCTCCCCTACGCTTTCGAGCGCAAAGGACGAGAGATGGATGTCTGGCCGATGATCGGCGATGAACAGTCGCTCTGGTGGCTCACCGTCGTAGGTCCTGCCGGCAGCCTCTGCTGCCCGCCGGAAGACCTCATCAAATGGGCGGTCTTCCATCTCAACAACGGCAAGGCCGGCGACTCGCAGCTCATCTCCGAGAAGCAGATGAATTTCCTGCACCGCGGCGTAACCATCACCTCGCAGACACCCGACAAGACGAATCTCTACGGCCACTGCTGGTTTATCGAACAAACCCGCAAGTGCCGCCTCTATTTCCATACCGGCACCACCTGGGGCATGACCACGATGTGTGCCTTCATCCCCGAAATGAACTTCGCGATGACCATCCAGGTCAACAGCGAGGCTCCGTCCGAGGCCCGGCACGCCATCCTTCGCCGCGCCATCGACCTGTTCCTCGGCTACGAGGATTACGACTACAATGCGGAATACCTCGCCGCCTGGTACAAGCGGGCCGACGAACGCGCAACGGCCGAAGAGAAAGCCGCTGCGGAGCGCGTGGCCGTGGCCGCACCCGCCTGGTCACGCATCCAGGGACACTACACCGGACAGCATGAGGTCCTCGGCGACATCGACGTGCTGATCGAAGGCGGCAAGCTCTTCATCCAGCTGCACAACAAGAAAGCGTGGAAACGCGAGCTCAGGCACGTCAACGGCAATGTGTTCAACTTCCGCGCGGACGGTTGGGGCTTCGACGTGACCTTCCTTTTCGACAACCCCGACGAATGGGGCTCGCTCGCCAAGGGCCTTTCCATCACGGTAGGCTCGGGCGAGGAATTCGCAAACTGGGACAGAAAACTCTAAAAGATGAAACGACTGATTATTATTACCCTCGCGTTGCTGGTGGCGGCGGTCGGCCTTTTTGCCAAGACCCCTGTCATCGGCGTATCCGGCTATACTGAAAGCGGTTCCTGCCGGGCCAACATGACCTACATAAACTCTATCCGCATGGCCGGCGGCGTACCGCTGGTGATTCCCGTCACAAGCGACGATGCGCAGATCGAGGCGGCCCTCTCCGCTATCGACGCCCTGGTGATGACCGGCGGCGAGGATTTCGACCCGCTGAAGTGGTTTGGCGAAGAACCTCTCCGCGGCCTGGGCGAGGTCGTACCGGAGCGCGACGAATTCGACGTAAAACTGGTGCGCGCGGCCGTGGCCAAGGGCATCCCCGTATTGGGCATCTGCCGCGGCGAACAGTTGCTTGCAGTGGCTTTCGGCGGTTCGCTATGGCAGGACATCCCCTCGCAGGTAAAAGACAGCTACGTCAAACACCGTCAGGGTCCGACCACCGGAACGGTCGGCACGCACAGCATCGCCATAGAAAAAGGGTCGCTGCTGTCCAGCATTCTGGGCGGACGCACGGAAGCCGTGGTCAACTCGTTTCACCACCAGGCCATCAAGGCCGTGCCGCAGGGCTTGCGCGTTTCGGCCACGGCAGCTGACGGCATCATCGAGGCCGTGGAACGCAGCGGCCGCCTGGCACCGGCCTATGCCGACGGCGGCGCCATGATCCTCGGCGTACAGTTCCACCCCGAGGTCATCACCAACGGAGGCAATCCCGAATTCCTCCCCATCTTCCGGAAACTCGTGGAAGAAGCCGGCAAATGACGCTTCGGCTCCTGCACAGGCTTCCTGCCGCGGTCGCCATGGCCGCGGTCCTGCTCGCGGGCGGTTGCGCCCAGCGCGAATTCTCGTTCGTCCACATGACGGACACCCAGATCGGGTTTCGCGACACCTCCGAAGGATTTATCCGTTCCGACATGCTGATGCAGCGGGCCGTATCAGCGGCCAATTCGCTGAAGCCGGATCTGGTATTCATCACCGGCGACTTAATCGACAATGCCGCAAGCGAGGAACAGAACGACATCTTCGAGAGGAATCTGGCAGAGCTCCAGGCACCCGTCTGGCTGGTCCCGGGCAACCACGACATCAGGGGATTCACGGCGGAAAAACACGACGCTTATGTGGCGCTCCGCGGCTACGACCGTTTCGCCTTCCGCCACAAGGGCTGCGCCTTCATCGGCTTCGATACCAACTGCATCAAAGACGGCGACACGGCCGCCGAGACGGAGCAATGGGACTGGCTCGTCGAACAGCTCAGCGAGGCCCGGTCCGCCCGGCACATTTTCGTTTTCCTCCATTGCCCGATTGTCCGCACTTCGCTCGACGAGCCGGAAGACTATTTCAACTTCAGCGTCCCGCAGCGGGAACGCTATCTTTCCCTCTTCAAGGAAGCCGGCGTCGATGCCGTCTTCGCCGGGCACACTCACTGCCCCTACTCCTCGGAAATCGACGGCATCGCCTTCTACACCGGTACTGCCGTGGGCAACTGCCTCAACCACGGAACCCCCGGCTTCAACCTGGTCCGCATCGGCCCCAAAGGAATCCAGGTGAGCCTGATTCAGACCACGCAAGACTAATCAGATTGTCAGTTCTT
>LUZC01000054.1 GCA_001603505.1 Bacteroidales bacterium Bact_11
ACCTCGCAAGGCATCACCGTAGAGAAACGTTTCCAGGATGATGCCCCCGCAGCCGAAAAGCCCGAAGCGGCGTTGGAAAACCTCCGGCGACAACTGGGTAAGCACACCGGGCCGTTTGCTTTCTCCGTGGAAACGATCAAAGCCGAGCCGGTGCGGTTTTATACGGCCGCCCATCTCAACGGCATCCGCCGCTCCCTGGCCGATGCACTGCAGGAAAAGCTCGAAACACGCCCCCGAGCGGAAGTGCCGCACACCCCGCAGCCCGGTGCAGGTGCGCTGAACCGTTCGTCGCTCGACATTCCCGGAGAACTGCTGCGCAGCAAGTTCTGCATCCGGTGGGAACTCGGGCTTTGCGGGCGGAGCGGGGATCTCTTCCTGGTAAACCAGGGCAACCGGTTGCGGCTCCACTTCGACTGCAAGAACTGCGAGATGGTGGTCCTCGCTCCCTGAACAAAGCCACAATTTCCAAAAAATTGTATAACTTTGTATGATTATGCGCTTTTCGGAAGTCATAGGAAATGACGCGCTCAAGGAGTCGCTGCTGAAGATGGCCTGCGGGAACCGGCTGGGCCATGCCCTCCTCTTCACGGAAGAGAATGGCGGCGGGGCTTTTGCCCTCGCTCTCGCCCTGGCGCAATTCGTGAACTGCCGCGACCCGCGCCCCGACGACTCCTGTGGCCAGTGCGGTTCCTGCCATAAATACGGCAAGCTCATCCATCCCGACCTCCACTTCGTTTTCCCTGTAAGCAGCACTGCGGCTCTTTCGGAAAGCGAAAAGAAAAGTCCCATTTCCGATTACTTCCTGCCCGCTTTCCGGGAACTGGCGCTGTCCAACCCCTACTTCACCGAGCAAATGCTCTACGAGGCCATCGGCATCGACAAGAAAAGTGGGCTGATCAACGTGGGCGAAGCGAAACGCATCGCCGAGAAACTTTCACTGCGCGCCTCCGAAGGCCAGTGGAAGACCATGATTATCTACCTGCCGGAGAAAATGAACCTCGAAGCCGCCAACAAACTGCTCAAGCTGCTCGAGGAACCGCCGCAGGGCACCCTGTTCCTGCTCATCACCCACAACCCCGAACGGCTGCTTCCGACCATCCGGTCGCGGTGCCAGCCGGTGGCGCTTCAGCCATTGAACCGCCAGCAGCGCCAGCGCACGGAAGGCCAGCGGCAGGACAATGCAGACTATCGTGAAATCGCCCATTCGCTGCTTGAAGCAGGACTCTCCAAGAAGATCATCGACCTTTTCCCGCAATGGGAAATCCTCGCCGACTTCGGCCGGGAGAAACAGCGCGAATGGTGCCTGTTCATGGAATACTATATAAGAAAACTCTATTTGGTTGCCAACGGCATCGAACCGCTCGCCGATCTTTCCCCACAGGAAGAGACGGCCGTGCGCGGTTTTGCCGCGAAGATCCGACCCGGTTTCTACGAAAAGGCTTTCACGGCCCTGGAAGACGCCATCGCCGCCATCGACAGCAACGTCAACCCGAAACTGGTGTTCTGCGATCTGAGCAACCGGCTGTTATTGGCATTATAGCCTATGGAAGACATCGTCATCAAAGATAACGGTACCCGGACATACGATTGCTCCCGCGGTTGCGACGTGGAGCGGACCCCGATGGGGGAATTGAAGATCCATTACAACCCGCGCTGCTGCAAACTAAGCAGCTTCAACTGGATGGAAGGGATCACCCAGAGCCGGTACAACGACCTGTTCGAAGTCCGGTTCAAGAACACGAGAAAGGTCTATTTCCGCAATACTTCCGGACAAATCATCAAACAGGGCGACCTGGTGGTCGTGGAAGCACAGAACGGTCACGACCTGGGCATCGTGACGCTTGAGGGTCCTGTCGTTCTTGAGCAGCTGGCCCGCCACCGTATCGACCCCGATACCTACGAATTCCGCCGCATCTACCGCAAGGCCAAGATCCTCGACATCGAGCGCTGGCAGGAAGCCCTTGCCCGGGAGCACAAGACCATGATCCGCGCCCGCCAGTTGGCGGCCCGCCTCGGACTCGACATGAAAATCGGTGACGTGGAATTCCAGGGCGACGGCACCAAAGCCATTTTCTACTACATTGCCGACGAACGCGTGGACTTCCGGCAACTGATCAAGGACTTCGCGGAAGAATTCCACATCCGTGTAGAAATGAAACAGATCGGTGCACGGCAGGAAGCCGGGCTGATCGGCGGCCTCGGCGTGTGTGGACGCGCCCTCTGCTGTTCCAACTACATGTCGGACTTCCAGTCGATCACCACACAGGCAGCCCGCTGCCAGGATCTCTCGCTCAATCCGCAGAAGCTGGCCGGCCAGTGCAGCAAACTCAAATGCTGCATCAACTACGAAGCTTCTACTTATGTGGACGCCCAGCGTCAGTTGCCCGTGCTTCGCGGCCCCATTGAGATGGAAGACGGCCCCGCCTGGCTCATGAAGACCGACATCCTGCGCGGCATCCTGTATTTCTCCTACGAGCAGGGCAGCCTCTCCAACCTGTATCCGCTATCTGCCGCCCGCGTACGGGAGATTCTCTCTGACAACCGCAAGGGTATCAAGCCCGCTTCGCTCCAGGCCAACGACCCAGGTGTGAAACAGTCGGAATTCATCAACGCCGTAGGCGACGAAAACATCAACCGTTTCGACGAGCAGAAAAAGCGCAAGGGAGGCCGGAAAAAACAGGGCGGACAGCGTCAGCACGGAGGCAACCGTCGCAAACCCGGCGGAAACGACAAGCGTCCGAACCCCCAGCATGCAGAGAACAAATAGACATCTTCTGCTCCTGCTGCTCCTGCTGACGGCGGGTTGTGCCAAGCCGAGCGGGGACTATCTGTTCGTGTCCTCGCAGACAGCCCGTGCCCAGGGCGGCAGCTATGATTTCCAACTCAACCTGGACGATTCCACCTGCTGCTATGCCACCATGCTGGCCGCCCGCATCGTCTCCAGCCGTATCCCGGCCGGGCAATTCGCCCTCAACATCCGCACCACATCGCCTACGGGGGAAATCACCATCGAGCGGCTGGCGCTTCCTCTCTCCGGTGCACCCGGCGAAAAGACCGTTCTGGGCAGCGGTTCGCTGATCGACTGCCAGTGGCCCTGGCGGACCCTGCCCTCCAGCGGTCAAGAGCATGGCATTTGGCAGATTTCCATCACCCCGACCGATCCTGCGTTGGCAGAAGCCTTCTATGGCATCGGTATCTCTTACCAAGCAAGGACATGGGAAAAGGAAAACTGAAAAAATTCCGGGAAAACGAAACGTTCTCCTGCCTTGTGCAGCCCACAACCGAAGAAGTGCTGCACAAGGACCACCCGCTCAAAGGCGCCTGGAACCAGCAGATGTTCCACAACGACCATCCCATTGTGCTGGAACTGGGCTGCGGCAAGGGTGAATACACCACCGCGCTGGCCGAACGTTTTCCTGACAAGAATTACATCGGCATCGACATCAAGGGGGCGCGTCTCTGGAAAGGAGCGAAATACGCCACGCAGCACGAAATGGGCAACGTAGCTTTCGTCCGCACCCGGATTGAATTCATCGAATCGTTGTTCGCGCCGGAAGAGATTGCCGAAATCTGGATTACGTTTGCCGACCCGCAGGAGCGCAAGCCCCGCAAGCGCCTCACCCACCCCCGCTTCCTCGAAAGTTATCGGAAGTTGCTTTCCCCGGGCGGCATCGTCCACCTGAAGACCGACAGCCGCCTGCTGCACCATTTCACGTTGGAAGTGGCCCGGTGCAACGGCCTGGAAGTGCTGGAACACAACGAAGATATCTACGGCACAGGACGGGCCGATGAACTGTTGTCCATCCAGACCTTCTACGAGAAGAATTTCCTGGCGCAGGGGATTCCCATCACCTATCTGGCCTTCCGCCTTGACGGCGATGCGCCGCTGGCTGAGCCCGAGTGGGACCAGCAACCCTACGAACAGACCTACAAGACCCTTACGCGGTCCTGACGGCCATCAGGGAAGCAAGTTTTTCCAAATACGATTTTGATTCCGATTCCGGAAGGGGAGCGAGGGCCGCGGTGGCCAGACGCACTTCTTCGGCCAACCGTTCACGTGCGTAGTCGAGCGCCCCGTATTGCCGCACCAGGCCAATGGCTTCGGAGGCCAGTCCGGTGTCGGGATGCCGCATGTGTTTCAACAGGGCGCGCGACACGGCCTTGGGAGCACGTGCAAAGAGCCCGAACAGCGGCAGGGTGATTTTCTTTTCCAGGACATCCTGTCCCGTGGGCTTGCCACTCGAGAGCTCGGGCGAATAGTCGAGAATGTCGTCCATCATCTGGAACGACTGCCCGATGTGATACGCATAGGAATGGAGACACTGCACTTCAGCATCATCGGCTTCCATCGAGTAGGCGGCTCCCAGCATCGACGCCTCAAAGAGCGATGTGGTCTTGCAGTAGATGATCTGGCGATAGTCTTCTTCCGTGGTGTCGAGTTTCTCAGCACGCTGCAGCTGGAACATCTCGCCCCGAGCAAGGTCGCCCAGGCATTTGGAATAGACGTGGAGCACACGCTTGTCGGGATGGTCGATGATCAGGTCCATGGCGCGCGACAGCCAGAAGTCGCCCACCAACACTGCGGTCGTGGGTGAATAGAGCGACCTCAGAGTGGGGACGCCCCTGCGGACAGGGGCGTCGTCGGCCACGTCATCGTGCATCAGCGTGGCCGTGTGCAGCAGTTCGGAAGCCGCGGCACAACGAAGAACGTGCTCGTTGCAAACGCCTCGAAGGGCCTTTGCAACGAGCAGCGTAAACGTAGGGCGAAGTTTCTTGCCGCCATGCTCGAGGATGAAGCGGTTGACTTTGTCGAGCAGGGGAATTCCAGACTCAAGACTCCCGGCAAAGCGTTGCTGGAAATCAGCCCAGGAAGGGCCGAGAAACTTCTGTACTTCCCGATACAACGACTAGAACTTCAAGCCGATGGAAACCTCGAATGTACGCGGGGCGTTGGACAACAAGTCGTATGTCGGCAGACCGTCGAGATCGGCAATCTTACCGAAGTGCCAGTTGTACCGGCCGGATATCTGGAACTTGAAGATATCGAGTCCCAGACCGACATTGAGACCCCATTCCGCCTTTTTCAGGCCATCACGCACGGCATCCATATCCGTATCCGTCCATTCGCCACGGAAGAAGTTCGCCACCTTGAAACCGGCAAAAGGACCGGCAAAGATGAACGGGCGGGCGACCAGCAGATCGGGACCCCACTGAACGTTGATGGGAACTTCCACATAGCCAAGGTCGAGTTTCTTGATGTCAGAGAACTTGATACCGGCAACCTTGTAGACCAATTCAGGCTGGAAACTGAAACCGCGGGAGGATTCCGTCTGGTAAGCAAGGCCGAACTGATAGCCTGAACGGCCGTTCTTGATATCTTGTGTCGTTACCTTTCCGGAGATGCTGTTGTAGTTGTAACCGGCTTTGACAACGACTTTCTGCGCATTGGCAGCCAGGGTGCTCAAAAAGAAGATGCTGACCAGCAGCAGGAGATACTTTTTCATATTCTGACGTTTTGATAGTTGACTTAAAGGAGCGAATCGATGCGTTTTTCGATCTCCGCCTGCGGAACGGCTCCTACCACGCGGTCCACGATTTCTCCATTCTTGAAGAAGAGGATGGTCGGGATGTTGCGGATGCCGAACTTCATCGGAATATCGGTACTTTCGTCTACATTGCATTTGACGACGTTGACTTTGCCCTCGTACTTCTCCGCCATCTTGTCGATAATGGGAGAGATCATGCGGCAGGGGCCGCACCAGGTGGCCCAGAAGTCCACGACCACAGGCATCTGCGCCTGCTCGACGACTTCGTTGAAATTGGAATCAGTCAGTGCTTGTGCCATATCTCGATGGTTTTTCTATAATTAATGGGATAAAGATAATTATTTTTTTTGAATTATACGCTTTGTTCGATGTTCCAGACAAAAGCCCGGACACCCACCGACTTGTTGCGCGCATCGAGTTTACGGACCGTCAGCAGCAGTTCATCGACTTTTTCGTCGGGAACGACGGTCATGACGGCCGAATTCATCTCCGGCCAGGTATGCGTGCCGCGGCGCGGTTCGCCGTCGACGGATCCCCGCCCCTGCACCTGTTCGAAAAAGGTGAATCCGCGCACGCCCAGTTCGTCGAGCATGAACTCTACACGGGCCGTGAAGGCCTGGTTGAACACGATGAATACACTTTTCATTGGGCTTCCTCCTGATCAGGGTTTAATTGCATGAAGATGAATTCCTTGCGCCGTTTCTCCGCCTTGTTTCGCTCACCGCTGCGGGAAATCAGGCCATAGACCACCGGAACGATGATCAGCGTGATGAAGGTCGATACCAGCAGGCCGCCGATCACCACAATGCCGAGCGGATGCCACATCTCGGAACCCTCACCCTGGCTGAGCGCCATCGGAAGCATACCGAGCAAGGTGGTAAACGCCGTCATCAGCACCGGGCGCAGACGAGAAGCGCCCGACAAGGCAATCGCCTCATTGAGGGCATAGCCGCGGTCACGCATCAGATTGGTGTAGTCCACCAGCACGATACCGTTCTTGACCACGATGCCCACGAGCATCACCACGCCCAGCGCAGCGATCATGTCGAGCGTCGTGCCGGTGATCCAGAGTGCCAGCACCACGCCGGAAAGACCGAACGGAATGGCCAGCAGGATCACGGCCGGCTTGGAGAGGCTTTCAAACTGCGAAGCCATCACGATATAGACGAGCAGGATGATGAGCAGCGCCAGCGTCAGGATGTCGCTGAATGACTTCTGCTGGTCTTCATAGTCACCCGCCAGCACCACGGAGACACCGGAAGGCGGCGTATGCTGGTCAATCTGGGCCTGGATAGACTGGGCGAGTTCGCCCAGCGATGTTTTGTAAGGTGAAGCCATTACGCGCACATAACGCTGACGGCTCTTGCGCTCGATGGTCTGCGGGGCCCAGTATTCCTCGATCGAGGCGATGTCGGAGAGTTTGATACGTGCACCCGTCGCCGTGGGGATCGACAGATTCAAGATATCGCTGATGGAGTTGCGGTCCGATTCCTTGAGACGCACCACGATGTTGTACTCGTCGCCGTCTTCTTTCAGGAATCCGGCCGTGTAGCCGGCCACGCGGTTTCGGACATACTGCGACACCGTGGCCGTGGTCAGCCCGTGCATGGCGGCCTTTTCCTTGTCGACGACCACCTTCAGTTCGGGACGGTCCTTGTCGCGGGAAATGCGCACGTTGCGGGCGCCCGGCACATTGTCGACAATCGCCTGGCGGATCTCGGCGGCGTAGAGGCTCGTCTCGTCAAAGTCATAGCCGTAGATTTCCACATCGACCGTCGAACCGCCGCCCATACCCATGCCACCCGACGACATGCACTGGTACTCCACAATCTCGGGATACTGCGCCAGCTCCTGGCGGATGACTTCGGCAATCTCGTCGATACTGCGCTGCCGTTCATATTTCTTGTTGCACACCACCGTCATCGAAATCTTGTAGTTGGTGGTGGAGGAGAAGAGCGCACCAATCGAGCTCTCGTCGTTGGAACCCGTCGAAGTGGAGATGCGCTTGACTTCGGGTACCAGCGTCTCGATACGACCTTCCAGCTCACGGGCCAGGGCGACCGACTGTTCGACGCGCGTACCCGGCTGCAGCTCGACGGTGACGCTGAGGCGGCCATTGTCGCTGCTCTGCATAAAGTCGGTTCCAATCTTGCCCGCTATCATCGGAATCATGGTCAGGCCAAAGAACACCAGGGCCACGACGATGGTCACCAGTTTGTGGCTCAGACACCAGGAAAGGAGCCGTGCGTAGGCCCTGTCCACCTTGTCGAGGAAGCCCACCACAGTGCGGTCATACCAACCTTTCTTTTCGACGCCCTCAATCAGATGGCCCTGTTCATCAATTCTGACTTTATTGGCTTTCAGTATCTTGGAGCACAACATCGGGATCAGGGAAATCGCCACGATGGTCGAGGTTGAGACCACGATGGTCACGATCCATCCCAATTCCTTGAACAGGATGCCGGCCATGCCGGTGAGCATCGTCAGCGGAATGAATACCGCTGCGATGACGAGCGTGGTGGCGATCACCGACGTCCATACCTCATTGGTCGCATAGATGGCTGCCTCGTGGGGCGAACTGCCGCGATCGATGTGCTTGGTAATGTTTTCGAGCACCACGATCGCGTCGTCCACCACCATGCCGATGGCCACCGTAAGCGCGGACAGAGAAATGATGTTGAGCGAACTGTCGGTCATCAGCAAGTAGATAAACGCCACGATCAGAGCGATCGGGATGGTGATGCTGATGATCAGCGTCGCCCTCCACTTGCCCAGGAAGAAGAACACCACCAGCACCACGAACAACAGCGCGTAGAGGATGGATTCTTCCAACGAGCTGATGGCATTCTCGATCTCTTCCGAGGAGTCATAGATCATTTTGATCTCCACATCCGAAGGAAGGCTCTTTTGCAGCTTGGCGAGTTCCTTGCGCACATCCTTGCACACCTGCACGGTGTTGGAACCCGATTTCTTGGCCACGATCAGACGTACGGCATCCTTGCCGTCCACCTTCTCGTCGAGCGATAGATCCTTGATGGTGTCGCGAACGGCAGCCAGGTCGCGCACGAACACTTTCTGGCCGAGCGCCGTGGTCGATACCACGATGTCGGCAATCTCCGAACTCTGCCCATATTCACCCCGAACCTGCATCTGGTACTGCTCTTTGTCCATCTTCACCGTACCGCTCGACATGTTGAGATTGCCGGCGCTGATGGCACTCGCCACCTGCTCGAGCGTAAGATTGTAGCCGTCAAGCCGCGCCTGGTCGATGTCGATATAGACATAACGGTCGGGCGCGCCCGACACCGACACGGAACCGATGCCGTTGATGCGGTTGAGCTGCGGCACCACTTCGTCGTTCATGATCTTTTCCAGACCCGGATAGCTTTCCCTGGCCATCACGGAATACTGGATAATCGGCATCAGGCTCGAATTGAGCTTGAACATCACGGGGCTGGAGCAACCGTCGGGCAGGTTGCTCTTAATCATGTCGATATACGACCGTATGTCGTTGGATGCTTCATCCCGGTCTGTCCCCCACTCCAGTTCCAGCGAGACGACCGACATGTTGTCGCGCGACGAGGAGGTGAGTTCCTTCAGGCCGTCGACCGACGTAAGTGCGTTCTCGATGATTTTGGTGACATTGGTCTCGATTTCGCTGGAAGAAGCGCCCGCGTAGGTGGTCATCACCGTGATGTACGGCGGTTCCATCTCGGGGAACTGGTCGATCGGCAGCTTCGAAAGCGAGTAGAGACCGATGATGATGACCGCCACGAAAATCAGGGCGGTGGTCACCGGTTTCTCAATCGCGGTTTTATAAATACTCATCGGCTAGTTCTCCTTCGTTACGTTCAACTTCACGCCGTCCACCAGTTTGGCCTGCCCGGTGGTGACCAGGCGGTCGCCCTCGTGCAGTTCGTCGCTGATGACCTCGATATCCTGGTCGAAGCGCTGGCCTAGCTTCACGAACACACGCTTGGCCACACCGTCCTCATCGACGAACACATAGCGGTCGTTCGAACCGGTGAGCTTCAGCACCGACTGGTAGGGCACCACCACGGCGCGCGCCACGCCCAACGACATCTTCGTCTTGACATACATGCCCGGACGGAGCTTCAGGCCACCGTTCGGAATGCGAAGGCGGGCCTGAAAGGTGTGCGAAGCCGGATCGACAGTCGGGTATACGATGTCGATGGTCGCTGGGAAGGTCTCACCGGGATAAATGTCCGACGTAAGCGAAACCTGCATACCTGTCTTCACGAGCGGAAAGTAATTCTCAGGAATGGCGATCAGGGCCTTGAGCGTATGGATCTGCGTCAGCACGAGAATCGGCTGGCCGCTGTACAGTTCGCCGTCCTGGTAGTTCTTGGCGGAAATCACGCCGTTGAACGGAGCCCGCACGAAAGTGTTTTTCTCCAGGAAAGCGAGTGTCTCCTTGGTCTGCTCGTAGCTGAGCTTCGTCTGGTCGTAGGTCTGCTGCGACACGGCGCCGCTTTCGCGGAGCGAGGCGATCCGGTCCATTTCCACACCGAGATTGGCATAAGTCAGCTTGGTGGTGGTCAGCTGGTTCTGGTCCATCCGCACCAGCAGCGCGCCGGCGCCCACGGAGGTGCCGACCTCCACGTAGATGTGCTCAATCTTGCCGGTCACGGAAGGGGCCACGTTGAGCGTCTGCCAGCCTTCCAGGGTAGACGAGAATTCCAGTTCACGGGTGATGTCGGAATAAGCGATTGCCGTGGTCTCGACCAGCGCGGCGCGTTCTTCGGGGGCCTGCTGGGCCTGTTGCCCGCCACAGGATGCGGCCACCAGGGCCGTCAGAAGCAAAAGGGAGAAGATTCTGCTGTTCATATGTGTTTTTTATTTATTCAGGAGTTGTTCGAGGGAAACCTGGGCGTTGATGATTTCGAGAAGCGACTGCACGTAGCTGCTCTGGGCCGAGATCAGGTTGGTGCCGGAGTTGGTGACGTCGAGGCTCGACGCCACGCCGTACTCGTATTTCTTGGCGATGTTGTCGAATACGCGGCGGGCCACCTCCACGTTCTGTTTCTGAATCTCGTATTTCTCGATGGCGCTGCGCAGGTTATACACCAGCTGGTGATGCTGGACATTGAGGGCAAGTTCCGTGTCTTCCAGCGTATTGAGCTGCTTCTGGTAGGCCAGGCGGGCATCCTTGACGGCGGCCGCTGCCTTACCGGAAGTGAAGAGCGGGATATTGAGCTGGGCGCCGATCATGTTGGGCGGCGTCATGTTCATCGTGGGTTCGTCGCTGAAATTGTGTCGGCCGCTGTACTGGTGGTACACGCTCACCGTGGGGCCGTTCGACCAGCCGGTCAGGGCGATCTGCTTGCGGGCCAGCTCGGTGTTCTGCTTCAGGAGCCGGTAGTCGTAGTTGTTTTCGATGTCGAATTCGGACGACAGCAGCGCGGCGGTCGTGCCGAGGTTGAGCAGGTCGTCGATGTTCTGGGTAAGGGCAATCTCGACGTCCTCGTCGAGACAGAGCTGGAGCCGCAGCGAGTTGTAAACCATTTCCAGCGAGCGGCGTGCGGAATTGATGGAACTTTCCATCGTGGCCACCTGCACTTGAAGCTGGTCGGCGTCGGTCTGTTCGGCCACGCCCACGTTCACGGAGTTCTGGGTGATGGCGTGCAGCTTGCGCATGCTCTCGAGATTCTCTTCGAGCAGGCGGATGGTCTCTTCCGTCACGAGAGCCGAGAAGTAGAGGGTCTCCACCTGGTCGGCGATTTCCTTCTCGCTCTTTTCAAGGGAGATGTCGGCCATCTTGCGGGAGATATCGGCGATGCCCAGCGACACGATTTGCGCGCCACTCAGCGCGAGCGCGGTCTGCACGTTGAAGGTGGCATACGGCGGCATCGAAATCTGGATCTGTCCGAGATCCATCTTGTAGCCCATCATGTTGGAGTATGAAGCGCTGGCCGTTACCTGCGGCAGCATGCTCGCGATGGACTGCCAGCGACTCGCCTGGGCTTTCTGGATGTCGATCGCGGCGTTTTGAAGCGTTCGGTTGTGCTCCACGGCATACTGTTGCGCCTCCGCCAGGCTGAAGGCCATCTTCAGGTGACCGTCCTGCGCCGAGGCTCCGACGGCACAGAAGCACATCAGCAGCGCAAAGATCCCTTTTTTCAGAACATTCTTACTCATTTTGCAGAAAAAAAGCTAACTTAGAAGCGCAAAAATACAACAAATTTCACGCCATGAAAAAACTTATTACATTGACGCTGGTTGCCGCCGCCCTGATGCTGGCTTCCACCCCCGCCAAAGCCCTCGGAGAACCCTATCCGAAAGGAACCTTCATTGCCGGTGGGTATTTCGGCGTTCTGCCCGGCATCGGCGCCGCCATCACCGGCGACTATGCCGTTATGACCATCTGGAAAGGCCACCTCACCGGAGGCCTCATGGCCACCTGGAACCGGCAGCCCTACTACGATTTCGACCTTGACCTGGACCTCGACAACTTCTCGATGGGCGTCAATACGAAAAAGTATTTCCACCATAAGTTCTGTATCGCACCCCGCGTCGCCTACGGACTCAACATCACTGACGCGTTCGAAGTCCATGCCGGCCTGATGCTGGGCCTCGGCATCGTCCCCCACGACCACATGGCATTCTGCGTCGGCGATTTCCTGGGCCTGCGCTACTTCTTTACCGACAACCTGGCCGCATCGTTCGAGCTGGCACCCCTGTATGCCGTCAAATATCACGACGCCTGGCTTCAGCCTTTCTCCACGTTTGTCAACTTCGGCGTAAACTTCAAATTCTAACCGCCCATGAAGCGTTTGTTCTTCCTCTTGCTGGCAGCTGTGGTTGCCAGTGCGGTTTCTGTCCCCGCATCTGCCCAGGACAAGGTCGTCAAGAAGATCATTGAAATCGGCCAGACCGACAACCGGACCATCGAGCACGACGACTTCCTGGCCAACGTCATCGGCGGCCGGCTCATCGGCTCCGCCGCCCTCACCGAGGCCGAAGCCTGGGTCAAGGAGCAGTTCGAGTCGTGGGGCCTGGAAGTGATGGTGCAGGAAGCCGGCCAGATCAATGTGGGCTTCAACCGCGGGCCCTGGTTCGGCCGGATGCTGAGCGAAGACGGCATGGTGCTGCATTTCGGCACGCCCGCCTACACCGCCGGCACACGCGGCAAACAGGCCGGGCACGTGCTCATCGAGCCCAAGAGCCGCCGCGAATTCGACCGCATGAAGGGCGCTCTCAAGGGCGCCTGGGTACTGCTCGACGCCGAGACCAATGGCCTGGCCATCGACCGTTCCGCCAAAGCCAACGAGCAGCGTGCCGAAGCCGTCGCCAAGAACGAAGCCATCGACCGCGAGAACAACGAGATCCGCCGCTGGAACTATGAGCATCCCGACGACCAGAAGGAGTTGAAACCCTATGAGACCGCCGTGGCGCCGTTCTACCAGGAGATGGTCGACGCCGGCGTGCTGGGCTTCATCCGCTCCGCGAAAGTGCCCCTCCAGGTGCTCTACGACCGCGCCTGCTGTTACGACATCACCATGGAGACGCTCCCCAAGGTATGCGACATCCTGCTCGACGAAGCCCAGTTCAAGGTCATCCGCGAGAAGGTGCTACGCAAGGACATCTTCCAGCTTGAATTCGATATCCGCAACCACTTCTACCGCGGCCCCGTGAAATACCACAACGTGATCGGCATCCTGCGCGGCAGCAAGTATCCGAAGGAATACGTGATGGCGGGCGGCCACCTCGACGCCTACGACATCGGCTGCGGCGCCGTGGACGACGGCAACGGCACTTCTGTGACCATGGAGGCCGCGCGCCTGCTGTGTGCAGCAGGCGCCAAGCCCAAGCGCACCATCCTCTTCTGCATCTGGACGGGCGAAGAATTCGGCCTGCTCGGCTCGAAGTTCTTCGTGGAGAACAAGACGGTTCCGCTCGACAAGATCTCCAACTATTTCAACCGTGACGGCGGGCCGCTCTGCGCCACCAGCGTGACGGTTCCTCCGGCCATGTACGACGACTTCGTGGCCGTGTGCAAGCCGCTCGAGAACCTGAATCCCGAATTCCCGTTCACGGTCGAGAAGCGGATGGGACCGCCCCAGGCACGTCCTACGCGTGCCGGCGGCAGCGACCACGCCTATTTCTCGATGAACGGCGTGCCGGCCATCTCTTTCCGCGAAACCGACCCGAAGGGCTACAACTTCGACTACCGAGAGATCTGGCACACCGAACGCGACATCTTCAACAAGGTGATTCCCGAGTACATGGAGCACTCGGCTGTCGTCACGGCCGTGACGCTTTACGGCCTGGCCAACCTCGACCACCTGCTTTCCCGGGAAGGACTGTACAAGGATTAATCATTCAAAAAAACCGATATCATGACAGAAGTCAAGAAAGAAACCACAGAAACACCGGATCCGCGCGATCTCAATGGCGACGGAACCGTGACCCTGGGTGAAAAGATCCAACACGCCGCCGAGGTTGCCGGCAAGAAGGTGGGCGAAGTAGCCGACGAAATGGTCGACAACGCCAAGGAACTCTACGCGAAAGCCGCCCCGAAAGCCAAGGAAGTGATCGGCGAGATCAAGGAGAACGCCGTCGAACTCATGGACAAGGCAAAAGACAAGATCGACTCGCTGAAGGAGAAGAAGGCGTAAACGGCAATTCCCGCTTAAAGAAACTGCCCCGACGTGTTCCGTGCACATCGGGGCAGTTATTATTGATCTATATGGCTAAAGCGTATGGATGGGACGGACGGACAGGTAATAATCCTTGAACTGACCATCTAAATCATAAGCGCTACGGCTGAAAAATAACTCAGAGGCATTATTTGTATCATTGCTGGTACTGGACCAATAATAACCGTTCTGGCCATAATCGCCACTTGTCGAACTCCCGTAATACATGCCGGCCGCGGGCAGGAATACGGCGCCGGCGTAAATAAGACGGGTGTAATCGTTATTTGAAACAACATCGCCACTACTAATAGTTTTGCCGGCTATTGAGAAATCCCAATTGTCGGGAAGGATGAACAAACCACCCAGATTGTTCTGTCCTTTCAAATAGACAAAGATATAGGGAGTTCCGCTACGCCCAATGATTCCGGCCCAATCACTTTCCGACGGAATGCGCCAATAGGAATCGGTATATGCATTCACCTCGCCCCAGGTCAGCAAGTCGCGATTCCTAGGAGTCCACGGTGTTTCCCAATTATCATAGTTTGTACAATCATATGGATTCTCATTGAATGAATACTCATCACCTTCATCTTTCTTCCAAATTCTGAGGTTGGTCTTTGCAATTGTTACGCGAGAACCATTACTTACAGAAAAAGCGGGAAGTGAGGCTGATATCTTACGTGCGGCCAGCCTATTAGCTTCCCATTTTCCAGAACTGACCTTTATCTGTCGAACAACCGAAAGAACAGGATCACTCCCGGTCCCGGCATAGGCACTAACCTTGAGGCTTTGATATGTTCCCACAGGAACGGGAATACTAATCACAAGATTATCTGTCCAACTATTCGCATCCAATCCGGTTATTGTGACAATACTGTTTCCTGCTGCCGTAGATGTCTCAATTATCTTATTACCCTGGGCATCTTCTCCAAGCGTAAAAACTCCTTGAACCTGTTTATTACCAAAATCCACTTTCAGATAGCTGGTGTGGGGCGGAATATTATTGACCGTGATGCGGAGCAGGGCGCAGAGCTGCTTGAACGCAAGGGTCGTCCCCGGACTGTTTACGGCTATCATCGGGCAAGGCGTCACTTCTCCCGTTACCTGAGCCAAAGTGTACGAGGCCGGCAATGTGATTGTGGGCACAGTCGTGCCGCTGACAATCGTATACGGATAAAATGCATAATTCGTCCTGTCTGCATCATCAAAGGCATTCTCCCCGCTGAAAGAGAAAGTGGCTGTGGCACCGTCAAAAGTAGTCAACACATCTGAAACCTTATATCCCGAATTTGTATTAACTACAATCTGGTCTCCTGCGTTCCAATAAAAAGATGCATCAGTGCCGTCAATGCTTGCCTTGGTAGCATTTTCATTCGCATCTGCCCGAATATAAGTAACTTTCGGCTGCTGCGGTTCTTCATCCTCAGGCGTAATGACATTGATGTTGCAGGCGGCAACCATGCAGCAGATTATGGCCGCCAAGAAATACATTTTGAACTGTTTCATAGTAACCTCCTTATGCATCGACATCCCAACCATTGAATCCTTCTGCCGAAGTAGTCGTAATCGAGTTCTGCAGCAGCGAGCCGTTAACTTTCATTTCAATCGCCTCACAGACAGGCGATTCGTAATTCTTTTTCATATCTTTTTATACTTTAACCTCAATTTTGAGCGCGCAAAAGTACAAATTATTTTGAATCTCCCAAAAAAGGGGTGTAAGAGAGTATGGGGATTAGCCGCCACCACTGGCGGCTTTTCCCCTGCGCCTCCGGCGGGGTCCTTACGAGCATTGACAGCTGGTGGCCGTCCGGCCACCAGGCTGTTTTTGGCTTGTCGGGGCGCCCATGCAAGCATGGACCCCCGCCAAACCAAAAACAGCCGGTCGCTTTGCGACCAGCTGTCATGCTTGTGGAGCATAGGGGATTCGAACCCCTGACCTATAGATTGCGAACCTATCGCTCTACCAACTGAGCTAATACCCCGATTGATGCGACTGCAAAAGTACGGATTTCTTGTAAAACAACAAACATGTCGCTGCTTTTTTATTGCCCGCCGTTTTGTACCTTTGCCGTATGATTCGAAGGGTATTGTTTTCGGTACTATGGGCTGCCTGCGCCTGGGCGGCCGCGACGGCGGAAGTCCCGGCCACTCCGCCACCTGCCAATCAGGTGGAAGTAATCACTTCCGGGGCGCAGAAATGGGAACTGCTGACGGCCGACCTGGAGCAGGCCCGCCAGGCCATCTGCGTGGAGTACTTTACCTTTGCCAATGATTCCTGCGGCCGGATCATCGGCGACATCCTGATGCGGAAGGCACAGGAGGGCGTTCCTGTGCGGATGATCCTGGAAAACGTGGCGCATCCGGGTACTACGAAATCGTATTACAAAAAATTGCAGAAGTCCGGCGTGGAAGTCCGCTTCTTCACGGATATGGACGCGTGGCCCTGGAACGTACTGCCCGGCATCGACCAGCGGGACCATCGGAAGATTGTCACCATCGACGGGCGGATCGGCTACACGGGCGGAATGAACATCAGCGAGAATTACCACCATTGGTCCGATACCCACCTGCGGATCGAAGGCCCTTCCGTGGCGGATCTCGAAGATATATTTTTCCATACCTGGCACAGGCTCGGCGGCAGCGGGGAACCGCTTTACGAGAAATCCGCCGTACCGGACACCACGCTGGAAATCGTGGCCGGCACGGCCGCCTACCCCGTGTTCCAGAAACGATTCGTTCAGACTTTCTCTGAGGCAAGGGAGTATCTATACATCGAAACGCCGTATTTCTGCCCCACCGACACGGTGGTCGCCGCCATCGAGGCCGCAGCCCTGCGCGGGGTAGAAGTCCGGCTGTTGGTGCCGAAAGTGACCGACCATCCCGCCCTCACCCTCGCCAATCAGTCGTTCTTCGCTTCTCTGCTCGAAGCCGGCGTCCGAGTGTACGAATACCTGCCTGAATTCAACCACAGCAAGGTCATCATCATGGACGACCGCCTCTGCTGGATCGGATCGGTGAACCTCAACCACCGCAGTCTGGTCCACGACAACGAGATTGCGGCACGGATCGTCGATCCGGCCATAACAAAGGCCCAGAAAGCATGCTTCCTGGGCCTGTTGTCGGATTCACACGAGGTGACGCTCGATGAAGTGCAGGCTTGGACGCCGTGGCAGCGGTTCACCCACCGGCTTCCCCTGATTCTCAAGGATCAGCTATAGACAAGATTCCCCGGTCAAGCCGGGGAATGACGTTGCTTACCACGCAAGGGCGCTGGCGCCGAGGATGGCGGCGTCGGAGTCCTTGAGCGAGGAATAGAGCACTTTGATGCGTCCTTTCCAGATCTGGAGCTGGTTCTCTTCCATCGCGGCCACCAGGTCGTCGTGGAAATACTTCTTGGCCTTTGCCAAACCGCCGAACAGGACGATGGCTTCAGGTGCGCTGAACTTCACGAAGTCGGCCAGCGAACGGCCAAGGATCTCACCCGTTTTCTTGAAAATTTCCACAGCGATCTCATCACCTTGCTCGGCAGCGTCGAATACGTCCTTCGAAGAGATCTTCTCCGGATCGATGTCGCGCAGCGGACTGGGCTGGTCGGGATGGAGGAAGAGCAGCTTCTGTGCTGTGCGGCGAACGCCCATGGCACTGCAGTAGGTCTCCAGACAGCCCTTCAGGCCGCAGTTGCACTGACGGCCGTCGCGGATGGCGATCGTATGGCCGAGTTCGCCGGCAAAACCGTCGTGGCCATACACCACTTCCCCGTTCACCACGATGCCGCTGCCGACACCGGTGCCAAGGGTGATCATGATGAAGTTCTTCATGCCGCGTGCCACGCCATAGGCCATTTCGCCCATAGCCGCCGCATTGGCATCGTTGGTCACGGTCACAGGCAGGTTGGTGAAACTCCTCACCAGGCCGGCCAGGTCGACGACGGTCGGCTTGCCATCGTTGTCGTAGCTCCACTTGAGGTTCGGGGCATATTCCACCGTGCCTTTATAATAGTTGCCGTTCGGAGCACCGATTCCGATACCCTTTACCTTTCCGGTTTCGGCCGTATCGGCGATCAGCTTCTTAATGGCCTTCGTCAGTTCGTTGATGTAGTCGATCAGCTCGGTCTGGAGCGAAGAGATGACGGTCTGGGCGATGATTTCGCCTTCTGCGCTGACGACGCCAAGCTTGGTGCTCTGGCCGCCGACATCGATACCGATTACGAGTTCCTTATCCATAATTATTCTACGGGGATGTCCTTGTTAACATTCTTGGAGCCGGATACGGCGTAGAAGATCAGGTAGCCCAGGCAGACCACCAGCAGCCAGTAGCTCTGGATGGAGCCCACCTTGTCGGCAATGGCATTCTGGATGAACGGAATGATGCCGCCGCCGCAGACCAGCGTCATGAAGATGCCGGACGCAGCCGCCGTGTATTTGCCGAGACCCTCAGCCGAGAGGTTGAAGATTGCACCCCACATGACCGACGTGCAGAGACCGCAGATGGTCAGGAAGCCGAGGCTCCACGGAACGGTGTACTTGCCCAGGGTGATTGTAGCATCTTCGGGAATGAACATCGCCAGGAGGATGAAAAGGATAGCTGCAGATGCCGTGAAGAGCAACATCTTCTTGCTGGACACCTTGCCGCCGATGACGCCGCCGACCAGACGGCCGATCAGCATGCAGAACCAATAGGCGCCGATGAACGTACCGGCGATGGCCGGTCCCACTGACGGCAGCGAAGAGAAGTGGATGTTGGCGGTATTCGGGATACTGACCTCGATGCCCACATAGAAGAAGATGGCGATGGCGCCAAGCACGAAGTGACGGAAGCTGAGCGGGCTATAGGGGTCTTTCTGCTTGCCGCCGGCCAAACGCGCGGCTTTCTCCTCGGGCGTTTCCATATGCGGCTCGGGGATCTTGGTGAGCAGAATCACGATGAATGCGATGGCAAAGATCACCATGGCGATGACCATCACCGGTGCGGCCTTGGCCACCGTGGCGTCCTGAATGGATCCGCCGACAAGCCAGCCGACAAGGACCGGAGCGATGGTACCGCCGATGGAGTTGCAGGAGCCGCCCCATTGGATAAGCTGGTTGCCCTTGTTGCCGCCGCCGCCCAGGGTGTTCAGCATAGGGTTGACGACGATGTTGAGCATACACATCGAGAAGCCGGCCACAAAAGCGCCCAGGACATATACGAAGAAACTCTCTGCATAGCCGGAAAGGAACTGGATGCCCACGCCGACAAAGCCGATGATGACGGCAAGCAGCGCCGTGAACTTATATCCCTTGCGACGCAGGATGATGCCGGCCGGGATGCCCATGCAGGCATACGCGATGAAATTGGCCAGGGTGCCGAGCTGGCTGAGAGCCTTGCTGGCGCCGAACTGGTTGGTGACCACCACGCCCATCGAACCGGCAAGGTTCGTGACGAAGGCGATCATGAAGAAGAGGGCGAACATCACGATGATAGGAATCGTGAAGTTCTGCTGTTTGGTTGCAGTGTTTGCCATATCTGTTAATTTGATTGATTATCTTGTTCCGCCAAGGACCTTGCCGAGAATGCCGCCGAGGAGGCCGCCGCCGGTGGTCGTGGTCTTGTTGCCGCCCTTGAGCGTGATAATGATGTCGTTGAAGTCGACATCACCGTCGCCGTCCTGGTCTTTCAGGATCCCTGAGAGTTTGCCCATGATGACGGGGATCAGCGCGGTCAGCTTGCCATTGAGCACATTACCCAGATTAAGGTTCTTCAGGATGTTGTTGCTGAAAAGATTGCCGGCCAACGCCGTGATAGGGCTGGAAGCGGCTGCGGTCTTACCCGTGAGGAGCGACTTAATCTGCTCGATGCCGCCCGTCTTTGCGACGGTCTGGGTGAGACTGCCGAAAATGGAATCGGAAAGACCATTGAGCACTTTGTCCTTTACGTTGGGAGGAATCTGGATGCCGCCCGTCTGGGCAGAGACCTGCTGTTTGATGAGGTCGATGATTGAAGAAGCCATAGTATTACGAATTGTGAATGATTTTCGTTGTTTCAAGCTACTAAATTACAAAAAAAATCCGACATTGTGGCGGATTGATACAAATTTGCACCTCTCAGGGAAAATACCTATTTTTGTAGGATAAATATGATAGATTTGTTAGAGCATATATGGCAACGCTAACCGGACATATCTCCCAGATCATCGGGCCCGTGGTCGATGTCCATTTCACCCTTTCGGAAGACCAGCAGACCCGCCTTCCTTCCATCCACGAAGCCATGCACGTAACCCGTCCCGACGGCAGCGACCTCACCATCGAGGTGCAGCAGCATATCGGCGAGGACACCGTGCGCTCCGTGGCGATGGACTCCACCGACGGTCTTCGCCGCGGCATGGAAGTACGCTGCTCGGGCAACACCATCACAATGCCCATAGGCGCACAGATCCGCGGCCGCGTGATGAATGTGGTGGGCGGCACCATCGACGGCATGGGCGCTCTCAACCGCGAAGGTGCGCTTCCCATCCACCGCGAACCGCCCAAGTTTGAAGATCTCACCACCTCTCAGGAAGTGCTCTTCACCGGCATCAAGGTGATCGACCTGCTGGAGCCCTACCTCAAGGGCGGAAAGATCGGCCTTTTCGGCGGAGCGGGCGTGGGCAAGACGGTGCTCATCAAGGAGCTCATCAACAATATCGCCAAGAAGCACAACGGCTTCTCGGTGTTTGCCGGCGTAGGCGAACGTACCCGAGAGGGCAACGACCTGCTCCGCGAAATGATCGAATCGGGCGTCATCCGATATGGCAAGGAGTTCGACAAGGGCATGGAAGAAGGCCACTGGGATCTCTCGAAAGTTGACCAGGAAGAACTCAAAAAATCGCAGGTGGCGATGGTCTTCGGCCAGATGAATGAACCGCCGGGAGCCCGTTCCAGCGTTGCCTTAAGCGGCTTGACGCTGGCCGAGTCGTTCCGCGACAGCGGCAAGGCCGACGACCCGAAAGACATCCTGCTGTTCATCGACAACATCTTCCGTTTCACGCAGGCCGGCTCGGAAGTGTCCGCCCTTCTTGGGCGAATGCCTTCCGCCGTGGGTTACCAGCCCACGCTGGCCACGGAGATGGGTCGCATGCAGGAGCGCATCACTTCCACCAAGAACGGATCCATTACCTCGGTGCAGGCCGTGTATGTGCCGGCCGACGACCTCACGGACCCCGCCCCCGCCACTACCTTCTCGCACCTCGACGCCACCACGGTGCTGAGCCGCAAGATTGCCGAACTGGGTATCTACCCGGCCGTCGATCCGCTCGACTCCACTTCCCGCATCCTCGACCCGAATATCGTGGGCGAGGCGCACTACCAGACTGCACAGCGGGTAAAACAGGTACTCCAGCGCAACAAAGAGCTGCAGGACATCATCAATATCCTGGGCATGGACGAGCTTTCCGATGAGGACAAGCTCACCGTCAACCGCGCCCGCCGCATCCAGCGTTTCCTCTCGCAGCCGTTCCACGTAGCCGAACAATTCACAGGCGTTCCCGGTGTGATGGTCTCAATCGAGGACACCATCAAAGGCTTCAATATGATCATGGACGGCGAAGTGGACCACCTCCCGGAACAGGCGTTCCTTAACGTGGGCACCATCGAAGAGGCCATCGCCAAAGGTGAGAAACTCCTTGCACAGGCCGGTAAATGATTACGCTCAAAGTTATATCGCCGCAGCGCGAAATCCTCTCCGCCCAGGTATCGCTGGTCGAACTTCCCGGCACTCAAGGGCGCTTTGAGGTATTGCAGGACCACGCACCACTGATTTCCTCGCTCGAGCCCGGTTATATCCGCTATGTCACCGGAGGAGAATCCAAATCCATCGACTGCCCTGCAGGATTTGTGGAAGTGCGCAACAATGTCGTGACCGTATGCATCGGATAAAGACGATACTCCTGCTGCTGGCGCTGATGCTCCCCTTCCCGGCCGGAGCGTCGGGTCACGGCACGCCGTCGAAGCCGGGGGAACTCGACATGCAGAGCTACCTGTTCGGTCACGTCAGCGACGCCTATGAATGGCATATCACCACGATCAACGGACACCCTGTCTCCTTTCCCCTGCCCTGCATCGTCATCGACGACGGGCTGCACGTCTTTCTCTCCAACCACATTGAAGAGAGCGGCTACCGGCTCAACGAGGAAGGAAAACTCGTAAACGCCGCCACCGGAGAGCGCCCCATCGACATTTCCATCACCAAGAATGCATTCAGCCTGATTCTGAGTTCTATTCTGTTGGTGGCGCTGATCCTCTGGACCGCCGGCTGGTACCGGAAACACGACGCGATGAAGGAAGCGCCCCGCGGATTTGCAGGCCTGATGGAAATGCTCATTTCGATGGTCACCGACGACATCATCAAGGAAGGCGTGGGCAAGGACTACGAGCGCTACGCACCCTACCTGCTGACGGCCTTTTTCTTCATTTTCCTCAACAACCTGCTGGGCATCGTGCCGTTCTTCCCTGGGGGAGCCAACGTTACCGGCAACATTGCCGTGACGCTGTGTCTGGCGCTTTGCACGTTCCTGGCGGTCAACCTTTTCGGAAACAAGCATTATTATAAGGATATCTTCTGGCCCGACGTGCCCACCTGGCTCAAGGTGCCGCTCCCGCTGATGCCGCTCATCGAGATCATCGGCATATTCACCAAGCCCTTCTCGCTGATGGTACGACTCTTCGCCAACATCCTGGCAGGCCACATCATGCTGCTGGGCGTGGTGGCCGTTATCTTCGTCACAGCGAAGCTCGGTCCGGCCCTCAACGGCTCGATGACGGTCATCTCCGTTCTTTTCGGGGTGTTCATGGACATCCTCGAGCTCTTGGTGGCCTTTATCCAGGCTTATGTTTTCACGATGCTCTCCAGCGTCTTCATCGGCCTCTCACGACAGGAACCCGAACACGAAACCAAAATAGAAACAACTAAATAAATTACAACTATGTTAACATTCATCTTACAGGCCGTCGCAGGTGCGGCATTCGGAAAATTCGGCGCCGCCATCGGAGCCGGCATCGCAGCCATCGCCGCCGCCATCGGCATCGGCAAAATCGGCAAATCCGCCCTGGAAAGCTCAGCCCGCCAGCCGGAAGCTGCCAGCGGCATGCGTACCACCGCCATCATCATTGCGGCCCTCATCGAAGGCGCCTGCCTTTTCGCCATTCTGGTCTGCCTGCTGGGTATTACCGGTTAAGCCATGTCGCTCATCACTCCTGACTTCGGGCTCCTTTTCTGGATGACGCTGATCTTCGCCATCGTGTTTTTCGTGCTGGCGAAGTTCGGATTCCCGCTTATCACGGGAATGGTCAAGAAGCGCTCCGACCGCATCGAGGATTCGCTGCGCCGGGCCGAAGAGGCCGACAGGCAGCTCAAAGAGATGGCCGAAACGCACAAGCGGATGCTCGAAGAGGTCCGCAAGGAGCAGGCGCGCATCCTCAACGAAGCCGCCGCTTCCGGCGAAAAGATTGTCCAGGAAGCCAAAGAGCAGGCCCGTTCGCAAGCCGCCACGATGATTGAGCAGGCGCGCGAAGAGATCCGCATCGAGCAGGATACCGCCCGCCGCCAATTGACCGGCGAAGTGACGGCGCTGGCCATCGAAGTCGCAGAGAAACTGGTCCGCGGCCATCTTGACAATGCCGATAAGCAAGACGCGCTCATCGAACGACTCATCGATGAAGCCCGCGCCAGCCACCAAACTACCAGTTAAACCATGAACACCGGACTCATCGCCTCGCGCTATGCCAACGCCCTCTTTCTCTTTGCCCAGGAAGAGAAAGCCGAGGATCGCGTCTATGAAGACGCCGCTTCGCTGAAAGCCGCGATGCTCGCCGAGAGCGACGTGCCTGGCTGCATCGAACGCCTGTCGGAGCCGATGCAGCGCTTCCTGGCCCTGGTGATCCGCAACAAGCGGGTGGAGTACCTGCCCGCCATCCTGCACAACTATCGGGTGCTCTACCGCAAAGAGAAAGGCATTACCCGAGCCTGGCTGACTACCGCCACGGAAAACCCTGAGCTTGCCGGGAAACTCTCTTTGCTCATGCGTGCGCAAGGCTTTACCGAAGTGGATTTCAAGACCGAGGTCAATCCCGACCTGATCGGCGGATTCATCGTACAGGTGGAAGACAAGCGCCTTGACGCATCGATCGCCCGACAACTGCAGACCATCCGAAAAGAATGGGAAGAAAAAAACAGAAAAACACGCAAGAATGGTTGACAATCTGAAAGCAAGTGAAATCTCCGAGGTGCTGCTCAAGCAGCTCCACGACATCAACATCGACGCCAAATACGAAGAAGTGGGCCAGGTGCTCCAGGTCCATGATGGCGTAGTCCGGCTCTATGGACTCACCAACGCGGAAGCGGGCGAACTGCTCGAATTCGACAGCGGTGTGATGGCCGTGGTCATGAACCTCGAGGCAGACAATGTCGGTGCCGTGCTCCTGGGCTCCACCGAAAAGGTGAAGGAAGGCATGACCGCCCGCCGTACCGGGCGCATCGCCTCCATCCGGGTAGGCGAAAAAATGGTGGGCCGGGTGGTCAATCCACTTGGCGAGCCGATCGACGGACGCGGCGAGATCGCGGGAGAACTCACGGAAATGCCATTGGAACGCAAGGCCCCGGGCGTCATTTTCCGTCAGCCGGTGAACGAACCGCTCCAGACGGGCCTCAAGGCCGTCGATGCAATGATCCCCATCGGCCGCGGCCAGCGGGAGCTGATCATCGGCGACCGACAGACCGGCAAGACAGCCATCGCCATCGACACCATCATCAACCAGCGTGCGAATTTCGAGGCGGGCAAGCCGGTGTTCTGCATCTACGTGGCTATCGGCCAGAAAGGGTCCACGGTAGCCAGCATCGTCAACATCCTGCGCGAAAAAGGCGCGATGGATTACACCATCGTGGTTGCCGCCAACGCAGCAGACCCGGCCGCCCTGCAATACTACGCCCCGTTCGCCGGTGCCGCCATCGGCGAGTACTTCCGCGACACGGGACGCCACGCCCTGGTGGTCTACGACGACCTCTCCAAACAGGCTGTGGCCTACCGCGAAGTGTCGCTGATCCTGCGCCGCCCTTCCGGCCGTGAGGCTTACCCGGGCGATATCTTCTACCTGCACTCCCGCCTGTTGGAGCGTGCCGCCAAAATCATCGACCAGCAGGAAGTGGCCGAGCAGATGAACGACCTGCCGACCAGCCTCAAGGGCAAGATCCGCGGCGGCGGCAGCCTTACCGCCCTTCCGATCATCGAGACACAAGCCGGTGACGTGTCGGCCTACATCCCGACTAACGTGATCTCCATCACCGACGGCCAGATCTTCCTTGAAACCGACCTCTTCAACCAGGGATTCCGTCCCGCCATCAACGTAGGTATCAGTGTGTCGCGTGTGGGTGGCAGCGCCCAGGTGAAGAGCATGAAGAAAGTGGCAGGAACGCTGAAGATCGACCAGGCGCAATACCGCGAACTCGAATCATTCAGCAAATTCTCGAGCGACATGGACACCGTCACCAGCCTGACCATCGACAAGGGCCGCAAGAACAACGCGCTGCTCATCCAGCCGCAATATGCACCGATGCCGGTGGGCGAGCAGGTGGCCATCCTTTATTGCGGCACCAACGCGCTGATGAAGGATATTCCGCTCTCCAAGGTTCCGGAATTCCAGAAGATCTTCCTCGAACGGATGCGCTCGGAACACCCTGCTGACGTACTCTCGCCGCTGGGTAAAGGAAAAATCGACAACGTGATCACCGGGACTATCGAGCATGTGGCCGCCGAGATCGTCGAGCAGATCAACAACGAATAATCCATGGCATCGCTCAAGGAGACAAAGACACGGATCGCCTCGGTCAAGAGCACATTGCAGATTACCTCTGCGATGAAGATGGTCGCAGCCGCTAAGCTGCACCGCGCCCAGCAGGCCATCTCGGGCATGGTCCCCTACCAGGAAAAACTCCATGAGATCCTGCAGGACCTGCTTGCAGGAAGTGGCGTCCGCGCCGCGCTCGAAAGCCCGCTGCTGCAGGAAAACGGCTCCGACCGCGTCGCCGTAGTGGCTTTTTCCTCCAACAGCTCCCTCTGCGGAGGCTTCAACGCCGTGGCGGTCAAATCGCTGCTCGCGGAATTCGGCAAGCTGGAATCCGAAGGAGTGGCACCCGAGAAAATTGACTTCTATCCGGTTGGGAAGAAAGTGGCGGAAGCCGGCCGGAAAGTGGGCTATACCGCCCGGCAGGACGCTTCCCATCTGCTCGACAAACCCGCGTATGAACCCGCAGCCGCCCTTGCTCAAACCCTTTCCGAAAGCTTTGAAAAGGGAGAGGTGGGCCGCATCGTACTCCTCTACAACCACTACAAGTCCAACGCATCGCAACCGCCCGTACGCGAGATTTATCTCCCGCTTGCCCTGCCGCAGGTGGCGGAAGGTGCGCTGGAAGATGACATTATCGTGGAGCCCGGCAAGAAGGAAGTGGTCGAAGCACTGCTTCCCAAAGTCCTTCTGCTCAAGATTTACACCGTGCTGATGGATAGCTATGCCGCCGAGCAGGCCGCCCGTACCGTGGCCATGCAACTAGCCAGCGACAATGCCGACGAACTCCTCGAACAACTCACCCTCGAATACAACAAGCGACGCCAGCAGGCCATCACGAGCGAACTGCTCGACATTGTTGGCGGCAGCCTCGCCTAAAACCACCACGCAATGAAAAAAGTTCTCTACTCGCTCCTGATCCTGGCCCTCGCAACGGCCTGCACACAGGACTCTTTCACTGTCAATGGCACCGTCACCGATGCCGACCAGCTTCCTGAAGGCGCCGTCATCGCGCTGCTCGACAAAGCCGGCGAAGAAATTGCGACCACCTCCGTCACAGACGGGGCATTCACCCTTACCGGCGATGCCTCCGCCGAGACTCTGTATCAAGTCCAGGCTATCTGGGCGGGGAAGACCGCCCGCGACCATTCCTGGAGTGCATCGTTCATCCCGGAGAGCGGCACGACCAAAGTGACCCTTTCCCACGACGAGAGCTCCGTAGAAGGCGGTTCCGTCAACAAAGCATACAATGATTTCCTAAAGGAGATCAACGACCTCTATGCGGACTTCGAAGAGAAAGCTGCCGCCATGCAGGAAGAAGGTCGGCCGCGGGAAGAAATCCAGGCACTTTACGATGAAGTAGAAGAAAAGGTCGCGGAATACAGCAAGGAGGCCATCGCGAAGAACGGCGATAATTATATCGCCCTGGCCGCCCTTCAAAACATCATGTACGACCTTCCGCTCGATGAATTGAAAGAAACGATTGCCAAATGCAGTCCTTTCGTCGGAGAAAACGAGCACATCGCCCGTACCGTAGCATGCAAGGAGGCCGAACAGGCAACCGTAGAAGGACAGCCTTTCGTCGACTTTGCCGGCAAGACACCGGAAGGTGCCGATGTCAAACTCTCCGACTATGTCGGCAAGGGGAAATGGGTGCTTACCGATTTTTGGGCTTCCTGGTGCGGCCCCTGCATGCGGGAAGTTCCCAACCTCAAGAAAACACATGAAACCCTTGCCGGTGACAACTTCACCGTGCTGGGCATTGCCGTCTGGGAGCGGGGTGGCGACAATACCGCCTCTGCCAAACGGATGGAAGAAATGGGAATGACCTGGCCCCAGATCTTCGCGGGCGCCGACAACACGCCGACCGACAGTTATGGCATCCTGGGCATCCCGACCCTGATTCTCTTTGCGCCCGACGGCACCATCTACAAACGCGGGGAAGCGCTCCGAGGCGAAAACATGCTGGAGACCATCCGCGGAATCATAGGCCAGTAAACCCATGAAGAAGATCGCCATGTTCCTGGCCGCCGCCCTCACCCTTGTCGGTTGTACAGACTACAAGGCCCTGTACAACGGCATTGTTGAGGAGCTTTCGGGAGAGGATTACTTCGGCCGCAGCGTCCGGGGCAACGGCGACCTGCGAGCCGCCCGCTTTCTCATCGACCAGCTTTCCGACATCGACGGCATCGTGCCGTGCACAGCTGTCGGCGAGGAGACGAACGTCGCCATGCCCTATCTCAAGAGCGTGGTGGAACCCGCTGACGCAGGTCGCTGGAAGGCTGTCAAGCAACCCGAGAAGTATGAACCCTGGCTCCAGCATTTCCAGTTCCCGATGAACGTAATGCGCGGAGCGATGTCACTGGCCGTGGACGGCGTGTCCTACGCACCGACCCTTGACTACACGGTGAAGGAGTTCTCTCCTTCCTGCCACGGTTTTTTCAAGGTAACTCATCTCGATGAAGAAGCCTACCGCCCCGAAGGCTTCATCGAACACCTGAGCAGCGGCCTCTACCACGACCAGTTCGTGGTCATCGACTGGGAGCGTTACCTTGAAACGTTCCGGCCTGACCCTTTCGACAAATACCAACCCTGGTTGACACAGCTGAGCGATATCGGCGGGATCATCCTCAGGCAGGACGAGCAGTTCCCGTATTTCAAAGCCCGGTCTTACTATGTGACGCCCTATCCCGTGCTATTCGTGAACGGTTCGTTCCCTGAGGACGCGCGCGAGATCGAGCTGCACCTCGACGCAGAGATGATTCCGGTACGCGACGCCCACAACGTCGTGGCCTGGCTTCCCGGCACGGATCCGAACGCCGAAACGTACTACACGTTTATTGCGCACTACGACCACCTGGGCTACATGGGCGACAAGTTCATGTTCCCCGGAGCCAATGACAACGCATCCGGCACCGCGATGCTGGTGACGCTGGCCAAGTATTTCAGCAAACACCGGCCCACGCACGGCATTCAGTTCATCCTGCTCGATGCCGAGGAGGAGAACCTGCTGGGCGCATTCTTCTATTGCGAGAATCCTCGGAAACCTTTGGACAAGATCGAATACCTGATCAACCTCGACATGGTGGCCGACGACGGTGACCATCTTGCCACAGAGGTCTCGGCGGCAGGCGTGGCCGGGCTGCAACGGTTCCAGACCATCAACGCCGACGGCTCCTTCCCGCCTTTCGATATCGCGGTTCAGGCATTTTCCGACAACAGCGACCATTTCGCGTTCGGTGAAAAAGGGGTGCCTTGCATCTATTTCTCCACGGAAGGATCGATGCTGCCGCACTACCATACCCCGGGCGACACCTTTGCCAACACGAGCGACGCCAACTTCGACCGGCTGTTCAACCTGCTGGTGAAGTTTATTGAATAAAGACACTCAACTTTTTGACCGGTAATTGCATCTATACTCTGTACGGATGCAATTATTGTTTTACGCCCCATGAAAAAGGTCCTTTCTGTCCTCTTCTTTTTTGTCTTGTATGCCCGGCTGAACCAGTCTCCGCTACGGGATATGGGTACCGTGGAATTCCTTCACGCCAGTCGCGACAGACAGGGCGGGAAGGTTAGCGGCAGTAATGCCTTTGCCGGCTAGGATGACAATTCTGTCTCCTGCCGATTGTTTCAATTGATGAATCAGTTCACGACCTTCCCAGGCGTTGGGCGCCTGTCCGGAAGTGAGCAGTCTTGCGCAGCCGAGAGTGATGATTGTTTCCAGTGCTGCAAACGGATTTTCGGTGCAGACATCGAAAGCACGGTGGAAGGTGACAGGGAGCGGATGTGCCGCAGCGACGAGCTGTCGCATCGCGGCCTGATCGATGGCACCTTCTCTCGTCAGCGCCCCGACGACAATCCCTGCTGCGCCCACGGATTTACAATACGCGATATCTTCGACCATCTTCTCGAGATCGGCTTCGTCATAGACGAAATCTTCGAAGAAGAACTCTTCCACGCGTGGTGCGCTCTGTGGATCCACACCCGCGCAGTTTTCACGCGTGGAAGGTCGGATGAGGACGTTCACAGGAATTGTCAAAGCGGCTACGACGTCTCGGATGAGGTCGCGGGGCGGCGTGAAGCCGCCGGCGGAAAGGTCGACGCAAAGCTCGATGCGGCTGGCGCCACGGGATTCAGCCACCAGGGCTTCGTCGAGGGTGGTACAGCAGGATTCGATCAGATGATCTTCCCTGTCAAGCCGGGCCTGGCAATCGGCATACGACCAGAGATAATCGTCGCTCCCTTCTTTGGGAAAACGATGATTGAAACCCGGGACGATCATAATTGAGTAATCACGCGTTTAAGTTCCTCCGCAAGGGAGGTATTGTACCCCTGCGAAAAATACACGATGCGGCCGAAACTGTCGAAGACGGTTACTACGGGCCGCTGGCGCGAGTCGCTCTTGCAGCCTTCGCAGAGCATCTCCAGGATCGAACCGTCTTCATCGGTTTCCAGCAACACCGGCCTTCCCCAGGCTTCCAGGACGGGTGCCAGCGTCTCCAGTTGCCGCTTGCAATGGATGGTCGGCTCATCGCGGTCGCCCAGTACGGCCAGCAGGAAATAGCCTCGCCCTGTCACCGGCAGAAAGCGGTCGGCATCCATCGTGCCCAATACAGAGAGTTGGTCGTCAGCCGCACGCATCACCAGCGGAACCTCCGTGGAAGAATCGGCTTCCACCGTAAAGAACTCCGCATGCGAGAGCACGCTGCCGTCGGCCAGACGCGTACCGGAAGTCAGCATATAGTAACCTTCCTCGATTTCCAGCGGAAAAATGCAGTGCCAAGGATTGTGGTCGGAATCTTCTCCCACCGTACAAAAGCTGGTCGTGCCCGTATCGGGGAAAAGCCGGGTCAACGTGAAATGGTAGTAATACTCCGGTGCACCCGGGCCTTCATAACTGACAGCCAACGTGCCGCGACCGACTTCCGGCTGTTCTTCATGATCCATCCTGGCATAGCCCAAAAGAGGGTCGAGCTGCTCTTCCAAGCCACTGGCCCGACAAAGCGCCACATAAAAGATGTCGCGGTTCTTGCGGTCGGCCAGGCCGCTGTGCAAGACATCGGCCGGCGACATCCGCAACCCCTGCGGATTGCGTTCGTTGCGCAGCCAGATATGGGAACTGATCCATGTCACAATCTCCGGCCTGGACTTCAGACCGAGGGCTGACAACTCGGAGAAATATGGCTTGAGCGGTTCCATATCCACCCGGGGACAGTCGCGCAGCGGGTTGAACACGCCGTCGATGTGCGCGTAGGCGTCTTCCAGCACATCAATTGTCACGTCGCCACGGTCCTTCTCGGAAAGCGAAGCGAGCAGCGCGCGGGCGTTTGCGTCGTCGTGTGCCGCAAGGAACGAATCGATCACGGCGGCATTGCCCTTCGGACGCGCCTCGCGGAGGGCATCTTCGGCTTTCACCCGCTCGGCATTGCGCGACACTTCCTTGTCGGTTGCACCCGACGGCAGCGGATCCTCCGCCGGCGGAACGATGTCCAGGTCGAGGCCGAAACGGTCGCCGAAAGCGTGGTCCAGAACGACCGTCGCCGCCTCAGAATCGATTACAGCGAGGCCGAAACGGCCGTCTTTCGCTGCCCAGGCCACCATGTCGCCACACCCCATGTCGAGCGCAGCCTGGCCGCGGCGGTCGGTGGTATACTGCGCCACCGGGTAGTATTCTCCGTAATTGTAGATCATGAACTGGACATTCGCTCCTTTCACAGGCTTTCCCGTTCCGTCGACCACCGTCACCACACTGCGCCGGGCCGGCACATAGCCGCGGATTACGTTGATCTCCGTGTAGCAGGGCGTACGCCGGATCACATCCTCGTCGCCATGATAATCGCCGAACACCTTCGTATGCAGAATCATCGCACGCGATACGGGCGCGGTAAACCAGGCCATGTCGAGCTTCGGCTCGGGCTCGCAGGCACCCATGAAGTGCCATTTCCCATCTACATAGACCTCTACCCAGGCGTGGTTGTCGTCGGTATGGGCCCAGCGCGGCGTATAAACCTGTCGGGCGGGAATTCCCGCTGCCCGCAGCGCCGCTACAGCCAGCACCGACTCCTCGCCACAACGCCCCACACCCCGCTGAATCGTCTGCAGCGGCGAAGACGTGCGGCCGTCGGATGGCTGATAGGTAGCCATTTCATGGCACCAGTGGTTGATCTCCAGTGCCGCCTCGCCGATCGGCAATCCTTCCACGCGGTCGCACAACTCGTCAGCATAACGGAGCCGAAAATCATCGAGTGGCTCATTGTTCACGCGCAGTGGCAACACAAAATGCCTAAACTCCCGTTCAGGGATGTTCCAGCCCATGCGGTCGCGCACCGCAAGCGTCTTATCGACATTCGCCTCCCAGAATGCATAGGGATGCGCCGCCAGATCGGGATCCGGCATGTATGCATACAGGAAATCGATATACCGGTCGGCATCGGTCATGGGACCGCTGCTGCACGACAGCAACATGAAACCCAGCACCAGCAAGGTCAGTATTCGCTTCATAAAAAACTACTGGATGATTACTTCGTCGATGAACATATGGGCCTGGCCACCGGCACCCGCATGCCACTCGGGCAGCGTACCGAAATTCTTGGCCACCACGCGCACATAACGCGCATCTACGTTCACAGGCAGCGTGAATTCTTCGATTTGCGCTTTCTCATCCTGCGGATCCACGTGGTGTCCCACATGACCCTGCTTTACGAAGTTTTTTCCATCGTTCGACGTGTAGAAATCCACCCACTGCGGCAGGATAATCCACGAACGCGTGTCCTGAAGGAAGCCGGCCCGCAACTGCGACAGGTGCTTCTTCTCGCCCAGATCGATGGTAGCGGCGAACTCGTCGGTCAAGTAGCCCTGCCAGCCGCCAAGCCGGAAATTGGTTGCGCCGCGAACACCGTCGATAATGGCATTGTCGCCACCTCCCGTGTAGTTCTTGCTGTAGGGATATTCCAGTTTTACGGTATACGAATTCTCGACTTTCCGCAGCGAGGTCTGCGTCGTGAAGCTGCGGTTGCCGTCGCGGTCAGTGCAATACGCATACACCGTGCAGTTGCGACTGACTGTGAACGGACGCTCATATCGGCTGTAATTGCCACCGGCCACACCACCCTCAGGCACCATTTGGTACCAGATGCGGTAGTCTTTGTCGGCTGCCTCGATTTCCACCCGGGTGGAAGAGGTGAATATGGGACTGGCCACCTTGAACCAGGGGTTCTCCACGAGCACGCCTTCGCAACGAGCCACAGGGCGGTTTTCCTCGGCAGCACCGAAGTCGGGATTCGGATTCTTGTCCATCTCAAAGATGTACGTACTGCCCTTGGCGATGTCTGAATAGGGAATATACGAACGGAGCGACGGCTTCCCGTCGCGCAGGACACGGGTAACGTAAATATTCTGGGAACTGTTGCGCGGCGCGCGGATCGTGAAATCCTTCCCGTTTTCCTGGTGGATCACCATGTTGCGGAACGCCGGTGAACCGATCACATAGAAATCGCCGCCCGGCGTCACGGGATAGAATCCCAGGGCGCTCATCACATACCATGCCGACATCTGCCCGCAATCTTCATTGCCGCACAGGCCGTCGGGACCGGTGGTGAACAGTTCGTCCATGATCTTCCGCACGGTGCGCTGCGTCTTCCACGGAACGCCGACATAGGAATACAGATAGGCAATGTGGTGGCTGGGTTCGTTGCCCTGGGCATACTGTCCCACCATGCCGGTCATGTCGGCCACCTTCCAACTGCCACCGGTCTCGCTCGACGCGGAGAAGAGGTCGTCGAGCCATTCCTCCATCGAGGAGTCTCCGCCGCACGCGTGAATCAGGCCGTTGACGTCGTGCTGTACGTGGAACGAGTACTGCCAGGAGTTGGCTTCCGTGTAGTGGACATTGACATCGGACGGGTTGAAGGGATCGAGCCACATTCCGTTCAAACGGGGACGCATGAAACCGGTAGTCGCATCGTAGATGTTCCGCCAATATTTGGCACGTTTCAGGTATTCCTGTTCGACCTTCTTGTCGCCCACATAGCGCGCCACGCGGGCGATACACCAGTCGTCGACGGCGTATTCCAAGGTTTTCGACACGGATTCATGTTCCTTTTCACCGAGCACAAGCCCGTTGTCGCGATAGACGTCGATGCCGTATTCCGCCAGGTTGGACGTGGCCACCAGCGCTTCCAGCGCCTTCTTCACGTCGAAGTCAGTGATGCCCTTGGCCACTGCGTCGGCAATCATCGGGGCGGCGCTGTAGCCGATCATGCAGTCGGTTTCGTAGCCCCACAGTTCCCAGCGGGGCAACTTCCCGGCTTCATCGTAGATGGAAAGCATCGATTTGATGAAATCGACCGTACGCTGGCGTTCGATGATGTTGAACAGCGGATGCAGGGTGCGGTAGGTATCCCAGAGCGAGAAGATATGGTAACGGTCGAAATCTTTGGCCACGTGGACCTTGTGGTCCATACCGCGGTATTCGCCGTTGGCGTCGGAATAGAGACTGGGAGCGATAGCTGTATGGTAGAGTGCCGTGTAGAAAATCCGCCGGGAAGCGTCATCCCCCTCGACTTCAATCTTGGAGAGGAAATCATCCCAAGCCTTGCGGGTGGATTTGCGCAGTAAGTCGAACGACAGGATTCCGCTGGTATTCCAGCTGGTTTCGGTTTCCAGATTGGCCTGGGCATTGATGGTCGACACCGACGAGATGCCCGTCTTGACGACAAGTTCCCGGGGACGCGACTGCCCGGAAGCCTTGCCGAATGTCAAAACGGCCGTGGCGCCGGAAGGGCCTTCCTCAATGCGGGCGTCGGTAATGGGTCGGGAGAATTCCATGTAGAAATACACCGTTTGGTTGTTCGCCCAGGAGCGAGAACTGCGGAAACCGCGGACAGCGCATTCGCCCGCTTGCTCGATCTTCGACCCAAGCACCTGGTCGCGCGGCCCAAGATCGATAATCAGCTGCGGAACGGCACCCTTCGGATAAGTGTAGCGGTGGGCGCCCATCCGGCGGCCGACCGTCAGTTCAGCGTCCACGTCCCAGCGGTCAAGATGCACCCGGTAGTAACCGGCCTCGGCAGACTCGTTGTCGTGTGAGAAGGCCGACTGGTAGTTTTCCTCCTTAACCGGATAGTCGAAAAAAACCACGGGCATTACCCTGATGTCGCACAGGTCGGCACAGCCGGTACCGCTGAGATGGGTATGGCTGAAACCCTTGATCAGGGAATCGCTATAGTGGTAACCCGAGCATCCGTCCCAGTTGTCCTCCCGTGTATCGGGACTGAGCTGGATCATACCGAATGGATAGGCAGCTCCCGGAAAAGTGTGCCCGTGGAAATCCGTTCCGATGAACGGATCAACCAGGTCGGCATATTTTGTGCTGCGGATTCCGGCCAGAAGAAGCGTCGGAACGAGAAACAGGATCGCGGAAATAGAGACTAGCTTTTTCATGATGTGTAAATTTAGTTATTTTTTCGTAATTTTACCGATTAAACCACCCAAAGATGAAAAGAACCTTCCTTGCGTTTCTGATGTCGGTTCTGCTGCTTCCCGCAGCGGATGCGCAGACCGGCGCCGTCGTCTACAGTCTCCCCCGAACCACCGTGAACGTGAGGGTCGAGGCTCAGCGCGAAGCCTTTACCGCAGGTCCTTACGCCCCTTACGCACAGAAGTATCTCGGAGTGGCAGCCCGTACGCAGAGCGGCACTACCTATACCCTCCTCAACATTACCCTCACTCCTTATGTAGAAGCTGACCCCGCAGCGCGCTTTACCGTATCGATTCCGGAAAAATCCACCGTCAATTTCCTGCAGCTATGTGCGCAGGGGCTGGTCGTAATGTCCGACAACTACACGGGCAAGCCCGCTGCATGGCGCTTTGCCGGTGAGTCCGGCGCCGAGCGGTTTGAAGGCCTCGATCCACTGGGCAATCTCGGGAAGGAGACCACCACCCTCTACAAAGCCGTCAAGACGGACGAAGGTTATGAGCGTGTACCCGTGACGCAAGACCAGGTGGTCGAGAAATCGCCCGACCGCAAGGCCGCCGACGCCGCCCAGATTATTTTCAGCCTGCGCGAGAAGCGCCAGCAGATCGCCACAGGCGACACCGACGCCACCTTCAGTGGCGAGGCTCTTCAGGCAGCCATCGACGAGATTACCCGCCTCGAAGAAAAATACCTGAGCCTGTTCTACGGCATCAAAGAGATTTCTACGGAAGAGAAATCGTTCGACGTGACCCCGACCTCCGACAATAAGAACCAGACCTATCCCGCTTTCCGGATTTCCGATGCCAAAGGGCTTCTTCCCGCATCGGCCAGCGAAGGCAAGGCCGTCACCCTGGAATTCCAGAAGGAAGAACTCTCCTCCCCCGAAACCGGGGCGGTGGACCGCACCAAGGAGACCGTGGTCCGCTACCGTATTCCCGCCATTACCCGTTGCCGCGTAGTCCGCGACGGACAGGTCCTCCTGGAGAACCGCCTGCCGGTCTATCAGCTCGGTGAAGTCAGTACCATGCCGCTGAATGCATTGATTTCAAAGTAAAAACATAAATCCAACCATTATGCCTATCCGTCAATTAGAACCAAAGAGCGTTTGGAACAACTTCTATTCGCTCACCCAGATTCCCCGTCCTTCGGGACATACGCAGAAAGTCGCCAAATTCCTGGTCAAATTCGGCAAGGATCTCGGTCTCGAGTCTTTCCAGGATGAATGCGGCAACGTCATCATCCGCAAACCCGCCACGCCCGGTATGGAAGACCGTAAGGGCATCGTCCTCCAGGCCCACATGGACATGGTCCCGCAGAAAAACAACGACAAGAAACACGATTTCACCAAAGATCCGATCGAAACACGCATCGTACACCACGAAGACGGCGACTGGGTGTACGCCAACGGTACCACCCTCGGCGCTGACGACGGTCTCGGCGTAGCCGCCGCCATGTCGGTTCTCGAATCAAAGACGCTGAAGCACGGACCTATCGAAGCGCTCTTTACGGTCGATGAAGAAACCCGTATGGTAGGCGCCAAGGCCCTGAAACCGGGCATTCTCAAGGGTGACATCCTGCTCAACCTCGACTCCGAGACGGAAGGTGAATTATATGTGGGCTGCGCCGGCGGGCTCGACGCCAACGTCACTTTCAAATACAAGGAAGCCCCGATGCCGAAGGGCTACGCGGCATTCCAGGTAATCGTCACCGGCCTCCGCGGCGGACACTCCGGCATGGAAATCAACGAAGGCCGCGGCAACGCCAACAAGGTCATGGCCCGCGTGCTGCTTCCGATGCTCCGCCACTTCGGCGGCAAGCTCGTGAGCTTCAACGGCGGAAACATGCGTAATGCCATTCCGCGCGAAGCCGAAGCCATCATCGCCCTTCCGGCTGAGAAAGAAAACGCTGCCTATAAGGTTGTCAACGGAACCCTGGCCACCGTCAAGTCGGAACTCGCCGCCATCGACCCGAACGTGTCGATTACCATCGCCCCGACCAAAGCCAACAAGGTCATCGCCGGCACCACCGGCCTGAAACTGGTCAAGGCCCTTTACGCGTGCCCGAATGCCGTCGACCGCATGAGCCTCGAGATCAAGGACCTCGTCGAGACCTCCAACAACCTGGCCATCGTCAAGACCGATGCCGGCATCATTACCGTCAACACCCTGCTGCGCGGTTCCACCGATTCGCTCAAGGAAGATCTCGCCGAGGCCGTCCGCTGTGCCTTCGAACTGGCTGGTGCCAAAGTGTTCTTCGACGGCGGCTATTCCGGCTGGAGCCCGAACATGAAATCGCCGATCCTCCACACCATGAAACAGCAGTACAAGAAGCTCTTCGGCAAAGAACCCGCCGTCATGGCCATCCATGCCGGCCTCGAATGCGGCATTCTCGCCGGCGCCTATCCGCAGTGGGACATGATCTCCTGCGGCCCGACGCTCAAGTCGCCCCACTCCCCGGACGAGCGCTGCTTCATCCCTTCGGTCGCCAAGTGGTGGACCTTTATCCAGGCTGTCCTGGAAGACGCACCTAAGAAATAATTTGGTGATTCAGAAAATAATCTCTATTTTTGCAGCCCTTTGGGAAAATCCCGAAGGGCTTTATTAAATCATTTATCCACTGAAATGTTAAAACAGTACGAAACCGTTTTCATTGCAACTCCCGTTTTGTCTGATACCCAGATGAAGGAAGCGGTTGCCAAGTACACGGGTCTGATCACCGAAGCCGGTGGCAAGATCGTGTGCCAGGAGGACTGGGGTCTCAAGAAACTGGCCTACCCCATCCAGAAGAAAACCACGGGCTTCTACAGCCTGATCGAATTCCAGGCAGAGCCGGAATTCATTGCCAGATTTGAAACGCAGTTCAAGCGTGACGAGCGTATCCTCCGCTTCCAGACTGTATCGATGGACAAGCACGCCATTGCCTACGCCGAGCGCCGCCGCGCGAAGATGAATGGTGAGGCTCCGGCCGCCGAAGCTCCCGCTGAGGCTCCCGTTAACGAATAAGGAGAGACGACTATGGCACAGAACGATGACATCCGCTATCTGAACCCCGTCAATGTCGAGGTGAAGAAGAAGAAGTACTGCCGTTTCAAGAAGGCAGGCATCAAATATGTCGACTACAAGGACGCCGAGTTCCTGAAGAAGTTCCTCAACGAACAAGGCAAGATCCTCCCCCGCCGCATCACCGGCACTTCCCTGAAATTCCAGAAGAAGGTATCGCAAGCCGTCAAGAGAGCTCGCCACCTGGCGCTTCTCCCGTATGTAACTGACCTGATGAAATAAGGAGGACAACCATGGAAGTCATTCTCAAACAAGACGTTCAGAACCTTGGTAACAAGGACGACATCGTGACCGTGCGCAACGGTTACGGCGCAAACTGGCTGATTCCGCAGGGCCTGGCCATCATGGCTACCCCGACCGCCAAGAAAGTCCACGCCGAGAACATGCGTCAGCGCGCTCACAAGGAGCAGGCGCTGCGCGACGCCGCCGAGAAACTCGCCGCCCAGCTGGCAGAGGTGACCGTGAAGGTCGCCGCCAAGGTCAGCGAGACCGGCAAGGTGTTCGGTTCCGTCAACAACATCCAGGTTGCCGACGCCCTCGTGGCCGCCGGTTACGACGTGGACCGCAAGAACATCACCCTCGTGGGCGACGCCCTGATCAAGCAGGTCGGCGCTTACGAAGCCGTGGTCAAGTGCTACAAGGACATCAAGGCCACCG
>LUZC01000055.1 GCA_001603505.1 Bacteroidales bacterium Bact_11
TGGAAGGGAAGCCCGTGGAAGGGGAATTGGCGCTCGCGCTGCAGGATGCGGGAGAATGTACGGTGCCCGTGGCGTTGGAGGCAGGGGAAACCGCCACGGTGGTGCTCACGCCCGCCGAAGCCGCCCTGCTGCACCTCGACCAGCCGCGCGTGTGGTGGAGCCACGATCTCGGCACGCCGGAACTCTATGGCCTGACGGCCCGCGTTTCGGTCGGTGCCGTCCTTTCCGACAGCCGCGATGTGACTTTCGGTATACGCAAGATCGAGAGCCGGCTCACCGGGAAGAATTACCGCCAGTTCACGCTCAACGGCAAGGACATCCTTCTCAAAGGAGCGGGGTGGACCGACGACATCTTCCTGCTCGACACGCCGGAGTCGCTTGCGCGCCAGGTCGCGTATGTGAAAGACATGAACCTGAATCTCATCCGCTTCGAGAACATCTGGGGCATAGACGATACGATCTACGACCTGTGCGACCGCGAAGGCTTGCTCGCCCTTGTGGGCTGGAGCTGCCAATGGGAGTGGGAAGACTATTGCGGCCTGCCGGAAACCAAGGGATACGGATGCATCAACGGCCCTGAGGTGGAAGATCTTGCCGTGGCGTACTTCCACGACCAGGTGGTACGTCTCCACAACCATCCTGCCGTCATCGGCTGGATGACCGGTAGCGACCGCATCCCGAATCCGGGCCTGGAAGCGCGCTATCTGGCAATCTTTGAAAAAGAGGATTATCGTCCCTATATCTGTTCGGCGAAGAGCCTCAAGAGCCTCGCCGGATGGTCGGGATCCAAGATGGAGGGCCCTTATGAATATGTGGCGCCGGATTACTGGTATTTCGACAAGGACAACGGCGGCGCCTTCGGTTTCAATACCGAGACGGGCATCGGCGCCAATCTGCCTCAGATGGAATCGCTCCGGAGGATGATTCCCGAAGAGGACCTCTGGCCCTTGTCGGATGCATGGAGCTACCATTGCACCGCCTCTGCCTCGGCAATGAACAACCTCGACAAGCTGACGGAAGCCGCTACGGAGCAATACGGTGCCCCGATAGACTTGACTGACTTTGTACGGAAAGGTCACGCCGTGGATTATGCAGGCACCCGAGCCATGTTCGAGGCGTTCCGCGTGCGGATGCCGGAATCTACAGGCATCGTGCAGTGGATGCTCAATTCCGCATGGCCGTCGCTCTACTGGCAATTGTACGACTGGTATGGCGTGCCGACGGCCGGTTATTACGGTACCAAGAAGGCCTGCGAGCCCGATCAGCTGATTTTCAATTACGGTGACCGGAAAGTGTATGCGGTGAGCGAACGTCCCGGCGTACGGGAGCTGACCGCCACACTTCAGGTGTATGACGCGGATTCGAAACTGATCGGCGAGGAAACCCGCCCGGTCAAGACCGACTACCGCTCGGTGACGCCGGTGTTCGACTTGCGCCGCTATGCCGGAAAGCCGCACTTTGTGGCGCTGGCCTTGACAGATGCCGCTGGCGCACCGGTGGCCGATAATTTCTACGTGATCGGTGCCCATAACAATGAATATGATTTTGCCAGGACGAACTGGTATATTACGCCGATAACCCGTTGGAGCGACCTGCGGTTCGCCTTTGCCAATGATCCTGTCAACATGAAGATGACCTGCCGGATGACGGAAGAGGGATGTGAGGTGACCGTTGAAAACCGTACGGAGCACGTGGTGCCGCAGGTTATCCTCAAGGCACTTGACCCGGACGGCAACCTGATTGTCCCGGCCTATTGGAGCGACAATTTCTTCGCGCTTGCGCCTGGCGGGTCGAAGACCGTAACCTGTCGCATGGAGGCAGGCAACCCTGAGATCACATTTGTTTATTGATATGAAAAGAACCGTTCTCCTTCTGCTGTCGGCGTTCCTTTGCTCCGTGGCGTTTGCCCAGGTGGACGAGGGTCGCGACCTGTCGAAGTATGCCGACGACAAATTCGGCCTTGACGACCAGTACACGGTCGCCACGCCGTATGAAACGGTTACGGTCGGCCCCGTAAAGTCGCGTCGGATCAAGAACGTGATTGTGCTGATCGGCGACGGCATGGGCCTGGAGCAGATCAGTGTGGGCTGGGTGCTCAACGGCGGCCATCTCAATATGGATAATTTTCAGGTGACAGGAGGTTCCCGAACCTACGCCACTGACAAGCTGATCACCGATTCCAGTGCGGGCGGCACAGCCATTGCGACCGGCGTGAAGACCAAGTGCGGTTACATCGGTATCGGTCTCGACGGGAAGCCTGTATCCAGCTTGCTGCATCACGCACAGGCGTTGGGCAAGAAGACGGGCGTGGTGGTGTCGTGCCGCATCAACGACGCTACGCCGGCCGATTTCGTGTGCCACAGCGACGACCGTCACGAGGAAGCGGCCATTGCCGCCCAGTATGTGGACAGCGGCGTGGATTTTATCTCCGGCGGCGGCCGCAAGTTCTGGGAAGGACGCCAGGACGGCCGCAACCTGATTGAAGAGATGAAAGAGCGCGGCTATACGTTCGTCGACACCGACGAAGATCTCAAGAAGGTGGAAAGCGGCAAGCTGCTCGGACTGTTCGCTCCGCTCGACATGCCGCCGGTGCTCGACCGTGGACCCATTCTGGAAGACAGCGCCGTGAAAGCCCTGGAACTGCTCGATAACAAGAAGGGATTTTTCCTGATGATCGAAGGTTCCCAGATTGACGACTGGGGACACCGCCATAAGATCGGCCACGTGGCCGAAGAACTGTTCGAGTTCGACCGGATCGTCGGCAAAGTGCTTGAATGGGCCGAGAAAGACGGGCATACGCTCGTGATTGTGACGGCCGACCACGCCACCGGCGGCCTGACGCTGATTGACGGCAGTATCGAAGACCGCAGCGTCAAGGTCCATTTTTCCACCAAGGGCCACAACGGAATCGTCGTTCCGGTGTTCGCCTACGGTCCCCACGCCGATGAATTCACGGGGGTATATGAAAACGCGGAGCTTTCGGCGAAGATCCGCCGCCTGATGAAATGACATTTTCCTATTCCATAATCTAAAAAACTTATGAAAGCCTTAAAATGCCTCTTGCTTTCCCTGTCGGTTTTTGCCGCATTGAGCGTCAATGCGCAGAACCTGACAGTGAAGGGAACGATCACCGACGGGAGCAATGGAGACCCCATCCCGTTTGCATCGGTTGTTGTCAAAGGAATGACAACATGGACTACCTCCGACGCTGATGGTCATTACTCGATTGAAGCACCGGCCACAGCCACGCTTTCCGTGGCCTGCCTCGGCTACACGGATGCTGAAATCGCGGTCAATTCCCGCAGCGCTCTGGACATCGTGCTTTATCCGGACCTGGACGTGCTTTCCGAAGCGGTCGTCATCGGTTACGGTGTGCAGCAAAAGAAACTCCTCACCGGATCGACGGTGCAGGTCAAAGGCGAAGAACTGGCCAAGCTCAATACAGCCTCGGCCCTCGGCGCCCTCCAAAGCCAGAGCCCCGGTGTTACCATCACCCAGAATTCCGGTCAGCCGGGCCGTGGCTACAAGGTGAATATCCGCGGTATCGGCACCATCGGTGATTCTGAACCGCTGTATGTCATCGACGGTGTGGCCGGCGGCGACATCAATGCCTTGAACCCGAACGATATCGAATCGATCGACATCCTGAAGGACGCGGCTTCGGCAGCCATCTACGGCGCCCGTGCCGCCAACGGTGTCGTGCTCGTCACCACGAAGCAGGGTAAGGAAGGCCGCGTGGTCGTGTCCTATGACGGCTTCTACGGCGGCCAGTACATCGCCAAGATGCCCGACATGGTGGATGCGCTGGAATACATGGAGCTCTACAACCTCGCCCGCAAGAACTCGGGCGTCAAGGAAGTGGACTTCTCCTCCGTGCTTCCTTCCAAACTCTACAATTCCATCATGAACGGTACCTGGAAAGGTACCAACTGGGTGGAAGAGATGTACAACAAGGGGGCGATGACCCAGAACCACTCCCTGAACGTGGCAGGCGGCACCGCCGACCACAAGTTCTCGATGGGTCTCTCCTACACGGGCCAGGACGGTATCCTCGGCTGGAACAAGATTGAACCCGTCAACGCGAAGTACCGCCGCTACACGTTCCGCATCAACACGGACAATGTGGCCATCAAGCGGGGCAACCTCGATATCCTCAAATTCGGCGAGACGCTGAACTTCAGCTACGGCGAGAACAGCGGCATCGGCGAGGGTGACATCTACGAAAGCTCCCTCCATGATGCGATCGGCGCTACGCCGCTCCTCCCTGTCTACGCTACGGACGCCCAGGGCAATATCACCGGCTTTTACGATGAAGCAGTCCGGGAAGCGGAAGGCTGGAACTTCTTCAGCGATTCCAAGCACCCGATCGGCCTCGACTATTATAACCGCGGCCGCAATCTTGAGAAATACTACTCCCTGCACGCCAGTGTGTTTGCAGAACTCCAGCCCATCAAGAACCTGAAGTTCAAGACACAGTTCGGCTACCGGATGTCCGGCTCCTCGACGCGCAGCTACAAGATGCTCTACCACCTGAACGCTTCGCAGTACAACGACAACGACCAGGTGACCCAGAAGATGAAGCTCAACAGCCGCATCACATGGGAGAACACCGCTTCCTATCATTTCGACATCAACGGCGATCATGTGTTCGATACGGTGCTCGGCCAGTCGATTGAGAAATGGGGCTTTGGTGAGAGCATTTCCGCCTCCGCAATGAACAGCATCTTCCCGAACGACTTTACGCGTGCCTGGCTGTCCAACACCAAGCCGGCACTGATCAACCAGATCTCCGCATCCGGTTCCCCGTCGTCGCAGGGTGCCCTCGCTTCGTTCTTCGGTCGTGTGAATTACAGCTTCCTCGACAGATACCTGCTTTCCGCTACGGTCCGCGCCGATGGTTCTTCGAACTTCGCACGCGGTCACCGCTGGGGTGTGTTCCCTTCGGTTTCCGCGGGCTGGATCATCTCCAGCGAACCGTGGATGGAAGACACCAGCAGCTGGCTCGACTTCCTGAAACTCCGCGCCAGCTGGGGCCAGAATGGTAATGCGAGCATCTCCAACTTCCAGTACCTGACCACCATCTCGCTGTCGAGCAGCGCGGGTTACTACTTCGCCGACAAGGCGACCATGCAGACCGGTGCGAAGCCCGATGTGCTGGCTAACCCTGATGTAAGTTGGGAGACTTCCGAGCAGACCAACATCGGTTTCGACGCCCGCTTCCTGGGCTCGAGCCTCGGTGTGACGTTCGACGCCTATATCAAGAATACCAAAGACTGGCTCGTCCAGGCCCCGATCGCTGCGGTGTATGGCTTCAGCTCACCGTATGTGAATGGCGGTGACGTACGTAACTCGGGTATCGAGCTTGCCATCGACTATGGCAAATACACCGGCGATTTCACGTATGGCATCAAGGTGAACGGCGCATACAACAAGAACAAGGTAACCCGCATCGCCAACGCCGAGGGTATCATCCACGGAGAGGACGATGTCCTGAGCCAGGGTACTTCTGAAATGTACCGTGCACAGGTGGGCTACCCGATCGGTTATTTCTACGGCTACAAGACTGCCGGCGTGTTCCAGAACCAGGCCGAGGTCAACGCCACGGCCGCCAAGTACGATGACGCCAAGCCCGGTGACCTGATTTTTGTCGACGTCAATGGCGATGGCCAGATTACCGACGACGACCGCACGATGATCGGCGACCCGCACCCCGACTTCACCACGGGTCTGAACCTGTGGATGGCCTGGAAGGGCTTCGACCTGAGCGTTACCGGTTACGGAGCGTTCGGCCAGCAGATCGCCAAGTCCTACCGTTCGTTCTTCGACCGTCCGACCGACAGTTACACCCGCGACCTGCTGAACTGCTGGCACGGTGAGGGTACGTCCAACCGCCTGCCGCTCTGGACAACCTGCGCCGACCGCAACTGGTCGAATATCTCCGATATCTACATCGAGAACGGCGACTTCTTCAAGATCTCCAACGTTACGCTCGGCTACGATTTCAGCCGACTGATCAAGGGCAACTGGATCAGTAAGGCCCGTCTCTATATTTCGGCCCAGAATCTCCTGACCATCACCAAGTATTCCGGTATGGATCCTGAGATCGGCTACGGTTTCGACGAGGACTGGGTGTCCGGCATCGACCTCGGTTACTACCCGAGTGCACGGACCTTCCTCATGGGTGTCAACATTCAATTCTAATGTGCCATGAAAAAGACCACTACATATTTTTCGGCCCTTATGCTGGGTATCCTGCTTCTGGCAGGCTGCGAAAACTTCCTGGACACGGTGAGCTACACTGAGAGCAACACCAGTAACTTCCCCGCTTCGGAAACCGACGCCAAGCAGCTCGTTACGGGTATTTACAGCGTCTTGAACCAAGCGGCGTACGAGCCCAGCGCCCACTCTTTCATCGCCAACCTGACGGCTTCCGACGAATGCTTCGGCGGTGGCGGACAGGACGACTATGAGATTCAGGCCTATGACCATCTGCTCTATTTCGAGCCCAACGCCCAGCTGGATTACTGGGAGCCCTACTATGCCGGCATCACCCGTGCCAACCTGGCCATCGCCAACCTCGACAAGGTAGAAGACGAGAACATGCGCAACCAGTTGCTCGGCGAGGCTTATTTCCTGCGTTCCTTCTTCCTGTTCGACCTGTCGCAGCAGTTCGGTGAGATTCCGTTGGTGTCGGCCGTGCCGAACTCCGTGTCGGAGGCAGCCGAATATCCGGCTCCGGGTACTACGGAAGAGATCTACGGCACGATTGCCGCAGGTCTGAAGAAAGCCATCGAAATCATGCCCAACAATACATGGGACAAGTGCCTCTCCGGCAAGCGCCATGCCACCAAATGGGATGCCGAGGCCATGTTGGCCCGCGTGTACCTGTTCTACACGGGTTTCTACAGCGACAAGAATGGCACGTCCATCACGACGCTGCCGCTTGTCGACCTGGAAACCGGTGAAGTGACGAGCAATACGATCGGCAAGGACGAGGTGGTCCGCGGCCTGGAAGACTGCATCCAGAACAGCGGCCACAAACTGGTGTCCGACTTCCGCCTGATGTGGCCGTATATGAACTCCGCCACCAAGGCCGACTATAAGTACGCTCAGGGTGTTGCCGGTACCTGGATCACGGATGACGTGAATCCCGAGGAAATGTTCAGCATCTGCTTCTCCAATATCGCTTCTTCTTCGCGCAACCGCAATAAATTCGACCAGTACCTGGGCGTGCGCAAACGTAGCAATTATGAAGTGAATGCCTTCCCGTTCAGCCGTGGCTACGGTATGGCTCCGGTCAATCCGTATGTCTGGGAGCAGTGGGAGAAGGACGAGCCGGGCGACATCCGCAAGGCCGCTTCTATCTATAGCGTCGACGAAGAGATGGCCGATCCGTCCAAGTACACCTGGGGCAATGACCAGCAGATGGAAGAATCCGGATACTGGCAGAAGAAGTATCAGGCCTGGGGCGCCATGGTGAACGGCAAGTTCTTCTATGAGTTCTCCTCTGTGCCCGAATACGGTGGCGCCGGTACCGACCTCGGTCGAGGCCACTCGCTGCAGAACGTTCAGATCATGCGTTTTGCCGATGTGCTGCTGATGCACTCCGAACTGACCGACGGCAAGGTGATCTACAACGGCAAGAGCGGCATGAACGCCGTGCGTGCCCGCGTAGGCCTGCCCGACAAAGCCTATACCGTGAACAACCTTCGCCTGGAGCGCCAGCACGAGCTTGCCTTCGAAGGCATCCGCTGGAGTGATATGCGCCGCTACGGCAAAGCGTATTGCATCAAGGCGCTCGAGACGCAGTTGGGTCAGCCGATCCGCAACAACAGCGCCAAGACCGTGATGAAAGACCAGAACACCGGTTACAAGGCCCGCTACGAAGCAACTTGGGGCTTCCGCCCGTTCCCTCAGTCTGAAATCAGCCTATCCAACGGTACGCTGACACAGAATGCCGGTTGGACGGACGCGACTGCTCAATACACGAATTGGAAATAAGTTTTTAGGTTACTCTCTGTTGTTGAAGAGGGTGGTCCGTCAGGGCCACCCTCTTCTTCTTATTTGTTGATTTCCTGTTTCCAGTTGCCATCGACCAGGACCAGGTTCATGGTCTGGTCCTCTTCTGAGCCGTCGTTGTAGATGAGATGCGTTTTGACGGAAGCCGTCTCCCCATCGATTTGGGTGTCGGTAATCTCAAAGCTCTTGATGCCTCCTTTCCGGGCAAGCTCTTCACCCATCTTCTCCTCGATGATGCCGGAGAGCATTATCTGGTCGGAGTCGGAGAGGTTGTACGTGGCCACATAGGCGTCGTAGTCGCCTTTCTGGAGGGATATGATGGCGTGTTTGACCACGGTGTCGGGGCTTTCGGTCGAGGAGGAGCAGGCGGCTATGCCGCAGAACAGGGCGGCCATCGTGAAGATGAGGAAGAAGCGTTTCATGGTGCTGGATTTAGAATTGAAAATACGGGATGTTGTTTGAATAAGCGAGGAGATGCTCGGGAAGCAGGATGTCGCCGTCGATCTGCAGGAGATGGATGCTGCGGCGGCGTCCTTCCGAGAGGTCGATACCGGCCGAGCGGTAGAGGTGCCATACAAATTCCGCGCAGTACATTTCGCTGGAATCGTCGAGGTTGTATCCGTGGTCGAAACGCACGCTGTCACAGGCGGCCTGGAGTGCCTGGATGCGAAGGGCTTGCAATTGCGCGGAGTCGATGAATCCTGTGTGGACGAGGCATCCCCGGCTGGCCCGTTCCGGGGAATAGAACACGGCGATGTCTTCCTGCTTCACCCGGTCGAAATCACCGTTAAACTCGTGTTCGGCAGGGACGGCGTGGACGACTTTCCAGACATCGCCATCGCGGACCACGACGCCGAGATGGCTGTACATTCCCTGTTCCTGCGCCGTGGTGACGGCCCGGCTGAGGATGCCATGGCCGCAGCGGAAAGCCAGGTCGCCCTCCTGCAGCTGGTCATAGGGTAGTATCCGGGTTTCCGGTTGCCTTGTACAGGCGGCAGCGACGGCCAGGACAGCGAACAGGAATATGGTCAGAGTGCGGAACATAGTCATTTCAAAGATAAGATATTTATAGGAAAAATGTGTATTTTTGCAAGTTAAACCATAGGAACCCGCCCAATCGCCAGCCATGGACATTTCTCTTTTTTCCAAGTGCATCAAGGATCTGATCGTCGAAAACGACCGGGTGGCGGTTCCGTATCTGGGTACGTTCATGGCCGAGATGATGCCCGCCAGTTATTCCGACCGCCTGACGACCATCCATCCGCCATATCGCAAGATGTCGTTCCGCAAGGGCGAAGTGTCGCTGGATGAGGGCGGCCTGGTGCTCGGCAAGGTGGTGCAGGAAACGGGCGTGACGCTGGAACAGGCGGCCGTGGAGCTGGGCTGGTGTCTGAGCCGGCTCTGTTCGGAGCTGGAAGGAAGCAAGAATTGCAAACTGCCCGGCCTGGGCGTGATGCGGGCCAATGCACGCAATGAGTTTTTCTTCGTGCCTGATGACAACCTGGATATCTGGCCCGACGGTCTCGGTTTTGAGTCGATTCCCATCAAGGTGTCGGAGAAGATGCCCGGCCCCGACCGGGGGGCTGAGATGCCCGATCAGGTTGGGCATGACGAGCGGAGTGTCGGACATGAAGCACGTCCCGTCACCCCCGGCCCCGACCGGAGGTCTCGGAAGTTGCCGGCCTGGGCGATCGTGCTGATTGTCGCGGGAGCGCTGCTCGTACTGTTTGTCGCGGCGTGCTATCTCTTCACGGAAGAGATGTCGCCGATTCTCGATCCGCTGCTGTATTCGAAAGAAGAGCTGGAGCTCTTGGGGAGGTAGCCGATGATTGACCGCGCTACTGTCGACAAGATTCTGGACGCCGTCAGGATCGAAGAGGTCATAGGCGATTTCGTGTCGCTGCGCAAGCGTGGTGCGAATTATTTGGGCCTTTGCCCGTTCCATCAGGACAAGAATCCCTCGATGAGCGTCTCTTCCACGAAGGGCATCTTCAAGTGCTTTGCCTGCGGCAAGGCAGGCAACGCGGTGAGTTTCCTCATGGAGCACGAACACATGACTTATGTGGAGGCACTTCGCTACCTTGCAAAGAAATACCACATCGAGATCGTGGAAAAGGAAGAGACGGCCGAGGAGATCGCCCACCGCATGCGCTATGAGAGCTTGCTGGTGGTCACGGAATATGCGCAGAAGTTTTATTCCGACGTCCTCTGGAATACCGAGGTCGGGAAGGCCATCGGCCTGAGCTACTTCCACGAACGCAAATTTTCCGACGAGACCATCCGTAAGTTCGGCCTGGGCTATGCTGCCTCGCGGCCCTTGACGCTCTGCGGGAAAGCCTTGTCGGAGGGCTACAAGAAAGAATATCTGGTGGATGCGGGCCTTTGCCTGGAGCGCGAGGGATCGGGCGAACTCTACGACCGTTTCTTCGACCGTGTGATGTTCCCGATCCATTCCATCAGCGGGCGCGTGATTGCCTTCGGCGGCCGCACGTTAAAGACCGACAAGTCCGTCGCCAAATATGTGAACAGCCCGCAGAGCGAAATCTACGACAAGAGCCGTTCGCTATACGGTATTTTCCAGGCCAAAAACAGCATTGCCAAGAACGACAAGTGCATCCTGGTGGAAGGCTATGCCGACGTAATCTCGATGCATCAGGCGGGCGTGACCAATGTGGTGGCATCTTCGGGCACATCGCTCACGGTGGAGCAGATCCGCCTGATCAAGCGCTTCACCGACAAGGTGACCATCATCTACGACGGCGACGCCGCAGGCATCAAGGCGGCCCTGCGCGGCATTGACCTGGTGCTGGAGGAGGGCCTCAGCGTGAAGGTGGTGCTGCTGCCGCCGGAAGACGACCCCGACACGTTCGCCAAGAGCCACAATCTCATCGAGATTCAGGAATACATTGAAGAGAACGAGAAGGATTTCATCTCGTTCAAGAGCGACCTGCTGCTGGAGGAGACGGAGCGGGATCCCATCCGTCGTGCTCAGGTAATCCGCGACATCGTGCAGAGCGTATCGATGGTGCCCGATCCCATCCTCCGCAATATCTATGTGGAGATGGTGGCGGAAAAATTTGAGCAGAAGCCCGATGCCATCGCCGCCACGGTGGGCGAGCTGCGCCGCAAGAAGCGGGCGCTCGACCGCTCCCGCCAGCGCTTCCATGACGCGCCCCAGGTGCAGCCCCCCTTGCCCGACGAAGAACCGGTCCCGCTGCCCGACGAGCCGCTGATGCAGGAAGTGCTACCAGTCACGAACAGCTATCTGGCCGTAAGCGAACGCGAACTGTCGTACTATCTGGTGAAGTTCGGGGAGTATCCGCTGTACTTCGATGAAGACATGTACTACGGGAGCGACCCGCACGAAGAGATAACGGTGGCGCAATATATCCGGAACGCCCTTGCCGACGACGAGATCGTGTTCGAAAACGATCTGTATCGCACGATTTTCGACCGCTATTATCCGTTTGCGGCTACGCTGCCGCCTGGTGAAGACTGCGAGAAACGCCAGGAACGGGTGGTCCGCTATTTTACCACGGGCGAAGACCAGACTCTGAACGAGGCGGTGTTCGGCCTGATCCTGGAAGAACATCCCATCACGGTCAAGAATTATGAGGCCGCCATCACACCTGAGGCACAACTCCTGGGGCGGACGATACCCAAATCGGTGCTGCTCTACAAGCGTCGCATCACCGAGCTGCAGTGCAACGCGCTGACCAAGCGGATTGCCGACGCCCAGAAAGCGGGTGAGACGGAAACCGTACGAAAACTCGCCCGCCAGCTGCAGATCCTCACCAAAGTAAAGAACAAAATATCCATAGAATTGAAGCGAATATGAAAAAAAGGAATCTCATCACTTGCGCATTGCCGTATGCCAACGGCCCCGTCCACATCGGCCACCTGGCCGGCGTTTATGTACCCGCCGACATCTACGTACGCTATCTGCGAATGCGCGGGCGCGAGACGCTCTTCGTGTGCGGTTCCGACGAACACGGCGTGCCGATTACCATCGCGGCCCGCAAGGAAGGATGTTCCCCGCAGGATATCGTCGACAAATACCATACGCTCATCAAACAGTCGTTCGCCGATTTCGGCATCACGTTCGACATCTATTCCCGGACGACCTCCGCGACGCACCATAAGTATGCCGCCGAGTTTTTCCGCAAACTCTACGACGAAGGCAAGTTCATCGAGAAGGAGAGCGAGCAGTTCTTCGATCCGGAAGCCAAGGTGTTCCTGGCCGACCGATACATCGTGGGCACCTGTCCCAAGTGCGGCAACCCCGACGCCTACGGCGACCAGTGCGAGAAATGCGGCTCGACGCTGAGCCCCGAAGAACTCATCGACCCGCACTCCAAGGTAAGCGGTGCCCAGCCGGTGAAGAAAATGACCAAGCACTGGTATCTGCCGCTCAACGAATACGAAACTTGGCTCCGGGAGTGGATCCTCGACGGACACAAGGAGTGGAAGAGCAACGTCTATGGTCAGTGCAAGAGCTGGCTTGACGGCGGACTGCAGCCGCGTGCCGTGAGCCGCGACCTCGACTGGGGCGTGCCGGTGCCGGTCGAAGGCGCCGAAGGCAAGGTGCTGTACGTATGGTTCGATGCGCCGATCGGCTACATCTCCAATACCATCGAACTGCTGCCCG
>LUZC01000056.1 GCA_001603505.1 Bacteroidales bacterium Bact_11
CGCAGCTATTTCTTCGCTTCTTCCGGGATGAGTTCTTCGGCTTCGTAGCCGAGTTTCACGATGGCGGCGGCGAGTTTTTCCTTGTCGGTCTTGGAGGCGTCGTACTTGATCCAGACGGTCTTGTCGTCGAGGTTGACCTTCATGTCCTTGATGCCTTTCTCGTAGGGGAGGTTGGCTTCGACTTTCTTGACGCAGTTCTTGCAGTCGATGGTGGTGACGAAGGTGACTTCCTGGATGTCGGCGTTCTTCTTCTGTTTTTTGTCCTGTGCGAAAGCGGCGGTGCCTGCCATGAGCAGTAGCGCCAGAGTGATGAATAAAAAGCGTTTCATATGATTTGTGTTATTAGTGACTATTGTATTCTTGTCCTTGTGCGCAAGGCGCGGGTGGGATGTTGCTTGGAGGACCCTAAGCACCCGCGCTTGATAGCGGGAGGGATGAGCGAAGCGAAGGTCCGACAAGCAACACCCAGAGCGCCTAAGCACAAGTTGATCCCTTGTTATTTCCATAAAGTATAACGGACGCCGATGTAGAATTTGCGGCCCATGAGGGGACCCCAGACGGAGCTGGCGTCGAATACCGTGCTTTCAATGCCGTTCAATTGGCCTTCCGCCCAACGGTTATAAAACTCAAACGGACCGTCGGCGTTGATGATGGCTTCGTGCTGGCGGTAGCCGCCGATGTTCTCGACGCCCGCATACACGTCGATGCCGCGGAACTTGCGGGTGATCTGGGCGTAGAACATCGGATAGACCGGAGAGGTCTCCATGCACCAGGCTTCGGCCGCGAACTTCGGCAGGCGCATCGGGCCGTTGAGCTGGGCTGTGAAGTCGAAGGTCCACTTGTTCATGGCCGTGGCGTACTGCATGTTAAGCACGCCTTTGTACCGGCTGGTCATCGGCCGCTCCACCAGGCCCTGGTTCAGCAGTGTCACCTTGGCATCGGTGTAGCGGAAGGTGGCGGTGATGTTGAACCGTTCGATGGGGTCAACCGAGAAGTCCACCTGATACGTATTGGTATAGGATTTTCCGTCCAGGTTGTAGAAGTAGATAGTTGTCGGATCGATCTCCGTGTCGACAATCACCTGCTTGTTGAAGTCGTTGCGGAAATAGTCGAAACTCAGGTAGGTGTCGGTGTCTTCCGCGCCGAAGGGCAGGTAGAACGTCACGTTGCCGCCCCAGGTCCAGGCGTCTTCCAACAGATCCAGGTCGCCGGCCATGGGGACGACATCGAAATGCGGGAGACGGTCGCCGGTCAGGGCGAAAACCTTGCCCGTGGAGAAGATGCCGAGATTGTCGGTGAAGATGTTGGCGGTGCGGTAGCCGCGGCCGCCCAGGGCGCGCAGCGTCACCCAGTCGGCCGGAGACCACCGGACGTTGGCCCTTGGGGCGTATAGCCAGCCGTGCAGGGAGTTGTACTGCAGGTTCAAGCCTCCGACGAAAGTGAACTTGTCTTCGAGGGTCAGCGTATATTCGCCGAAACCGGAAATGGCGTTTTCCTTGCGGCTGAAGTCGTACCAGGGACTGTTGACGGGGAGGAACCAGGGATGATTGACGGCATACAGGTTGTCGTAGTCGTAGCCATAGCCCTGGGTCAGGTCGTCGAACTGCCAGGTAGCGCCGAACTCGACCTTGTGGACGTCGTTGATCTCGTTCTGGTAGATGAGGTTGGCAAAAGCGGAGTTTTGCATGGCGTCGTAGTTCCGTTGCCCGAAGAATGCGTTGAACTCGTGATGGTTGAAGTCAGCCACGAGGGCGATGTTGGCGCTGTTCTCCTCGTTGAGAGGGACGCCGATCTTGAAGTAGCCGTTGGCGCCGCGGTTGATGATGCGGGAGCCCCAGATATGGTGCCAGAGGTTGGATGCATTGTCTTTCGTGGCATCCATCTGGCCGCCGAGGCGGTCGTCGTGGATGAAGCGGCCGCCGAAACGGATCTGCATCCCGCTCGGGGCGTAGTAGAGCCAGCGGCTGGTGAAGTTCAGCTGCAGGTCCTCGGGTTCGTCGCGGAAGCCGTCACCGTTGTGGTCCATCTTCGAGGCGGTGCCGCCCACGTGGGCCATGTTGATCATGCTCCATTTCTCGTTGAACTGGATGGCCGAGGCGATGTTGCCCTCGAACATAGCGTCGGAACTGCCGTAAAGCTGGACGAAGAGCGGGGTCTCGTCGGTGGGCTTGCGGTGCTCCATGTTGATCTGGCCGGTGATGGCTTCCAGGCCGTTGATGACGGACGAGGGGCCTTTGGCGATCTGGATGCTTTCCAGCCACTGCCCCGGGACGAACGACATTCCGAAAGGCGCGGCGATGCCGCGCATGACGGGCCGGTTCTCGTCGAGCATCTGGGTGTAGGTGCCCGAGAGGCCGAGGAGTTTGATCTGGCGGGCACCGGTCACGGCGTCGGAGTAACCGACGGTCACGCTGGCGGAGTTCTCGAAACTCTCGGCGAGGGCGCAGCACGCCATCTTGCAAAGGCCGGCCGCGGTGATGACCTCGGTCTTGACGCTCTTGAGTTTGGGCAGCGTGGACTGCTGGGCGGTGACCTTCGATTCAGAAAGGTCGTTTTCGCCGCTGAGATAGAATTTGGCTTCGGCGGTACCGGGCTCCACCACCACCGTGTCGCGGGTGTAGCCCACATAGGTGGCGATGAGGGTGGCGCGGGCGGTCAGGTTGAGGGTGAACTGTCCTTCGGCATCGGTTTCGATGAGCTTTTCGCGCTCCAGATAATAGATCTGGGCGAAGGGCAGCGGCTCTGTTCCGCCGTTGGGTTTGTTGTAAAAGACGCTGCCGCGCAGTGTCTGGCCTGCCGCGGGAAGCAAGGCAAGGCAAAGCAATGAAATAAACAGTATTCTTTTCATGAATCTTCTGAGGTTTGGATAGAGTGATTACGGGAAACTCCTGGAAGGAACTTCCGTATCACACACGCCAAACGGACAGAAGAGAAAGTGACGGCAGCCGGACGGGCGGGGGAGAATCCCACGCCAGAAGGTCGCGGTGGGCGGCCAGAACCGGAGCGGCCGGAGTGGCTTCCGCCAGCAGCGGCAGGGAAACCTCCGGGGCGGCGATGCGCGCATCGTCCGGAGCGTTGTCCTGCGCGTCGGTCAGCACGTAGACTTGCGTGGAACAGCAGCCGCCATCGTGATGATGGTCGTGGTCGGCGTCGTGGCTGTGGTGGTGGATCGCCTCGCAGGAAACGTCGCCCAGCATCCACACGAAGTGCCGGCTCCCGTCGTCGTGACAGGTATGGATACCGAATCCCATGTATGCGAGTACATAGGCTACGGCGACCAGCAGTCGGAGGATGTGGTGCGATGCTCGCTTCATACGATGCAAAAATAAAGTTAAATACGTATATTTGCAAGACGGAAAGTAGCAAATCATCATTTATTAGGATATGAAACCTTTTTGGAAAGTAGTTTTCGGCGGGTGCTTCGGAGCGCTTCTCGCCTTTGTTCTGATCAACCTGATCATTTTCGGACTCATCGGCTCGGCTATTTCGTCGATGGGCAGCAAGGACAGCCAGCCCGTGGTTCCCAAGGGAGCCATCTTGAAAGTAGACCTGTCGCAAGCCATTGCGGAACAGGGTAAGGAAAGCTTCTCGTTCGACATCCTGGCGGGCCCCAACATGGGCACCAGCACCTCGCTCCTCGATGCGATCCATGCCGTGGAAACCGCTTCCACCGACCCCCAGATCAAATTCATCTACCTGAAGGCCGATGCGCTCGGAATGGGCATCTCCTCGGCCGAGGAGTTCCGTGCGGCGCTGGCCAAGGCGCGTGCGAACGGCAAGCCGGTGGTGGCCTACAGCCAGTCGTACTCGAACGGCACCTATTACCTGGCTTCCGTGGCTGATAAGGTGATCCTCAATGCCTACGGCGATTGCAAGGTCGGCGGCATGAGCTCGCAGCTGATGTACTACAAAGACCTGATTGACCATCTGGGCATCGACATCCAGCTCATCCGTCACGGCAAGTACAAGTCGGCCGGCGAGCCCTACATCAAGAGCGAGATGAGCAAGGAGAACAAGGAGCAGTATGAAAAGCTGCTGGGCACGATCTGGGGCGTGATGGCCGACGCCATCGCCGATTCCCGCGATTTCACCGTCGAGCAGCTGAACGAATGGATCGACAACCTGGAGATTTCCAGTGCCGAAATCGCCAAGGAGAAGGGCCTCGTGGATGAACTCTGGTTCGACGACCAGGTGCGCGACTATTTCTGCACCCTTTCCGGCGTCAAAGAGCCCAAGGACCTCAAATATGTGAGCCTGAAGGATTATGCCGCCGCCAAGGTAAAGCCGAACCTGCGCGCCAAGGACAAGATTGCCGTGATCTATGCCGACGGCGAGATCGTGATGGATGACTCCGAAGGAACCATCGGCAACAACTTCGCCAAGGAGATCGCCAAGGTCCGCAACGACGAGACCGTGAAAGCCGTGGTCTTCCGCGTGAACAGCCCGGGCGGCAGCGTCCAGGCAGCGGCGGCCATCGAGCGTGAGATCGCTCTGCTCAAGGAGAGCAAGCCTGTGGTGGCCAGCTACGGCGCCTATGCGGCTTCGGGCGGATACTGGATCAGCTGCGGGACCGACAAGATCTACAGTGACAAGACTACGCTGACGGGATCGATCGGCGTATTTGGCCTGATTCCGAGTTTCGGCAAGGCTCTCAAGAAGAACGTGCACCTCAATGTCTTCGAGGTATCCACGCACAAGCATGGCGCCATGGCAGACGGGATGTTCCCGCTCGACCCGGAAGAAGAGGTTGTGATGCAGGACCAGATCGAGCACATCTACACCGATTTCGTGACGCGGGTGGCTGACGGCCGTGGCATGACCTTCGACGCAGTGGATGAGATCGCGCAGGGCCGCGTGTGGGCCGGCGGCGACGCCATCGGCATCGGCCTGGTGGATGAATTGGGCGGCCTGACCGACGCCATCGCCTATGCCGCCACGCTGGCCGGCCTGGAGAAATACCGCCTGGTCGAGTATCCGGCTGTGGAACCGATGTACAACCGGTTGATGGCCTCGATGAACGAGCAGGGTACGGATCAGGATATCAAGACCCCGACGGATGCCCTGCAGAAGGCCGCCGGCTGGATGATCGGACTGGATGGCCCGGAGATTGTTTCGAGAATGCCGTATATTGATATCATATTGAAATAATCGTCATGAAACGTTTCGGATTCATCCTGCTGGCCTTCACCGCCCTGATTGTCGCGATGCCGGCACAGGCACAGCGCGGGAACACCTGGTACGTGAGCAGGTCCACGGGGTCGAACCAGAACGACGGTTCCCGTGAAAAGCCGCTCCAAAACATTCAGAAGGCCATCGAACTGGCCTCGTCGGGCGACGTGATCCGCGTGGCGGAAGGCAACTACTACGGCCTGCTGAACTGCGGCACCATCAAGATCGACAAGGGCGTTTCGATCATCGGCGGCTACAGCACCGATTTCTCTGAGCGGAACATCCTCGTGCACCGTACCTATATCCAGCCGTCGGCCACGTCCAACGGATCGGCTTCCGGCCAAGGCACCATCCAGATCGGCGTGATGCAGTCCGGAACCCACGTGGAACTCGACGGTCTGATCATGGACCGCGGCAACTCCGTGGCCTACAACCCGCGAGGGGAAGGCAAGCCCGAAGGTGTCGCAAGCCCGATGATGCAGCCCATCGGAACGGCGGGCATCGGTGCGCCGAGCATCCCCGAATCGTCGGTCAATACGACGGAAACGGCCATCGTATACATCCAGACCGGGGCCAAGTGCGACATCACCATCCGCAACTGCGCCTTTCTGAACGGCCCGAATTTCGGCATCAAGGGCTCGACGTCATCGACGAAAATCGTTATCGACAATTGCATCTTCGTAAACATCCGCATGGCGGCCGTTGAACTTCGCGGCTCTTCGCCCGCCATCAACAGCGAGACGCAGTTCACCAACAATACTATCCTCTTCACCTGGTCGCGCCTGAAGGACCTCGGCGACATGGGCTATGGCTTCCGCTATATGCCGAAGATGGACAGCTATCTCGACCACAACATCATCGGATGTAGCATCTTCGCCGGACTCGACCGCACCCACCTGGATACGCCGGCCGACAAGGAGGCGGAACGCGTGACCACTTGCGAGAACAGCTTGTTCTTCTGCAACCGGCAGGCCGACCTCACCCTTCCGGGAGGCGGCATGTTCCTGCGCGTGAAGGCCTCCGACTTTGACGATGTGGAGCAGCTGGCCAAATCGGACGACAACAAGGAGGTCACCGACGCTTCAATCTTCAATGGCAGGATCAACGAAGCGTATCTCAAGGGATTCCTTGCGGCCACCGGTGCCAAAGGTTCGATGTTCGCCAACCATTACCCGGTGGAAGACGCGCTCAAGCTCTTCGGTGCCGTTCCCGGCTACGGGGCCCAGAATCCCGAGTAATCCATGCGCCGGAGATTGCTACTGCTGACAGCCGCGCTGATGGCGTTCCTGCCCTTGCGGGCGGAATGGGTCGTGCGCGTCAACCTGACCGGGTATCTTCCCGATGACAGCAAGGTCGCCGTCGCACTCGCGCCTGTTCCGGCCGACCGGCCTGGGCCAGAAGCCTGCCGGTTTGAAGTCCGGGACGCGCTGTCCGACGCCATCGTCTTTTCGGGGGAATCCCGGGTTTTTCCCGGGGCGAAATGGAACCTTTGGGCGTTCCGCCTCGATTTTTCGGACGTCACCGCGCCGGGTAGCTATTACATCCGGATGGAGACGGACGACTTTTTCGGGGAAGGCATTTCCCCGATTTTCCGCATCGGACCGGACGTCTACGACGGCCTGGCCGATTTCCTGCTGACCTACATGCGCCAGCAACGATGCGGCGACAATCCTTACAACAATCATCTCTGCCACCAGCATGACGGCTACATCGTATACCATCCCACGCGTTCGGGCGAACACATCGACGTGACGGGCGGCTGGCACGATGCCACCGATTATCTGCAATACACGACCACTTCGGCGACCGCCATCTACCAGTTGGCCTTCGCCTGGAAATATGCACCGGACCAGTCAGTATTCGGCGACCGATTCGATGCGACGGGCCGCCCCGGTGCAAACGGGATTCCCGACATCCTCGACGAAGTGAAATGGGGCCTCGACTGGCTCGACAAGATGAATCCGGCTCCGAAGGAGATGTATAACCAGATTGCTGACGACCGCGACCATGCGGGAATGCGGCTACCCTACCTCGATTCCGTGGATTACGGCTACGGGCGCGGGGAAGGCCGTCCTGTCTATTTCGTGACCGGCAAGCCGCAGATCGCCGGCAAGAAAGTAAACCGGACCACCGGCGTATCTTCCGTGGCTGCCAAATTCGCATCTTCCTTTGCCCTGGGCGCCGACGTGATCCGGCCGTGGTATCCGGACTTTGCCGAAAAGATTGAAGGCAAAGTGCAGGATGCGTGGGACTTTGCCCTGGAGATACCGGGCAATACGCAGACGGCGTGCGTGGTCTCGCCGTATTTCTATGAAGAAGACAGCTGGGTGGACGACCTGGAGCTGGCCGCCGCCACGCAGTATGCCCTGGGCGCCGGGGACACCTGGAAAAAACAGGCTGCCTATTGGGGTGAACTGGAGCCCTATTCTCCCTGGATCGACGGGCAGAAAGGCAAGGAGTACCATCATTACCAGTGGTATCCCTTCATTAATCTCGGACACTGGCTGCTGGCGGAGTCCGGCGACAAGGCTGTCGCCGACGAGTTCTCCCACTATATGGGGGATGCCCTGGACCGCCTCGTCCGACGCGGCGGTTCCGACCCGTTCGGACACGGCGTTCCGTACCTTTGGTGCTCCAATAATCTGACTTCCGCGGCCGCGACGCACGCCTGGCTTTACGAAAGGGCGACCGGCGACGCGCAGTTCCGCGGAGCCGAAGCCGCCCTGCGCGACTGGCTGCTGGGCTGCAATCCCTGGGGCACATCGATGATCGTGGGCTGGCCTTCCGCACAGATACCCGGCTATGATACGCCCACCGATCCGCATTCATCGTATGTAAAAGTCAACGGCGACCTCCCGCTGGGCGGTCTGGTCGACGGGCCGATCATGCGGCAACTCTTCCTCGACCGTGCCGGCACGGCGCTGACCCGGCCGGATGAATTCGCACGGTACAACCAGGGCTGGGCCGTGTATCACGACGATATCGGTGACTATGCGAGCAACGAGCCCACGATGGACGGGACGGCCGGTCTGGTGGCCTATGCGGCCGCTCTCGAGGCCCGGGGACGCGCCTGGCGCGCCTCTCCCGCCTTCGAAAAAGACCGCTACGGTGCCATTATCCGCGTGAACCCCGACCAGAAAGTCATCTATCTCTGCTTTACGGCCGACGAAAATTTCAACGGGGCGGAAACCATCCTGAAAACCCTGAAGAAGCTGAAAGTCAAGGGCAATTTCTTCCTGACCGGCAACTGCATGCGCCATACGCCGAACCAGGATGTCATCCGTCGCATCGTGTCCGACGGACATTACGTGGGTGGTCATTCCGACAGGCACGTACTCTATTGCGACTGGGGCGCCACCCGCCCGACGCTGATGAGCGCCGACAGCATCCTTGCCGACCTGAAAGCGAACTATGCGGAACTTGCGAAGTTCGGCGTGCCGCGCGAAGCGGCCCGCTGGTTCCTGCCGCCCTACGAACACTACAACGCTTTCAGCGTAGATCTCATCGAGGCGATGGGCCTCCACGTGGTCAATTATACGCCGGGTATCGGCACGCCGGCCGATTACACGACGCCCGAAATGAAGAATTACCGGCCGGCCCAGCCGCTGGTCGACGGACTCTGGAAGTTCGAGAAAGAGCAAGGCCTCAACGGAGCGCTGCTGCTCATCCATCCCGGCATCCATCCGGACCGTCCGGAGTCGGAAAGGCTCTACAACCGCCTCGACGAAGTCATCCGTTATCTCAAGAAAAAAGGCTATCGATTCGACAGACTTCCCTGATATGTACGCCATTACCAAGAAACAAATGCTTACGCCTTCCATCTGCCTGATGGATGTGGAGGCGCCGCGCATTGCCGCTGCGGCCCTGCCCGGCCAGTTCCTGATCGTGCGGGCGCGGGAGCAGGGCGAACGGATTCCCCTGACCATTTGCGACTACGACCGCGAGCGGGGCACCGTGACCCTCGTCACCCAGATAGTCGGGGCTTCTTCCCGCATGGTCTGCGCCTTGGAAGAAGATGAGTGCCTGACCGATGTGGTGGGTCCGCTGGGTCGTCCGTCCGATTTCACGGAAGTGCCCGACGGGGAACTGAAGGGACGCCGCTACCTGTTTGTGGCGGGCGGTCTCGGCACGGCTCCAGTGTATCCGCAGGTCAAGTACCTGCACGGACGCGGGGCGCACGTGGATGTGGTGGTGGGCGCCAAGACGGCCGACCTGCTGATCCTGCGTGATGAGATGGCGGCGGTCTGCGATAACCTGTATGTCTGCACCGACGACGGATCGGAAGGCCATCACGGCCTGGTGACGGAGCAGGTCAGGATCCTGCTCGACGAAGGGCGGAAGTACGACCAGGCAGTGGCCATCGGTCCGATGATCATGATGAAGTTCGTGTCGCTGGCGCTGCGCGACAGCGGCATCCCGCTCGTGGTAAGCCTCAATACCTTGATGGTAGATGGGACGGGCATGTGTGGCTGTTGTCGTGTCACAGTGGGCGGGCGTGTCCGGTTCGCTTGCGTGGAGGGACCTGAATTCGATGGATATGCAGTGGATTACGACGAAGCGCTGCGGCGTCAGACGCTCTATCGGGAGCAGGAGCAGGAAGCCGATCATATTTGTAAAATCGGGAGGGGTTGACCATGGCTGAGAAAATTGGACGCGTTCCCGTGCGCGAACAGGACCCGAAAGTCCGGGCGCACAATTACGAAGAAGTATGCTACGGCTACGACGAACAGGAAGCGGTGATCGAGGCTTCCCGCTGCCTGAATTGCCGGAATCCCCGCTGTGTGCAGCATTGCCCGGTGGGCATCCGCATTCCGGAATTCATCGCGCAGGTAAAGGCCGGCGATTTCGCTGCTGCGGCTCGCGTGATTGCGTGCGACAATTCGCTTCCGGCCGTCTGCGGTCGCGTCTGCCCGCAGGAAACGCAATGCGAAGGCAGCTGCATCCTGGGCGTGAAGGGTGAACCGGTGGCTATCGGTAAACTGGAACGTTTCGTGGCCGACTGGTCGCGTGAGCATGGCGGCGTGTCTGTGGAGAAGGAACCGCCCAACGGCATGAAGGTGGCGGTCGTGGGCAGCGGCCCGTCCGGGCTGGCCTGTGCCAGCGATCTGGCCAAACTTGGCTACGAAGTCACCATTTTCGAGGTGCTTCACAAGGCGGGCGGTGTGCTGCAGTACGGCATTCCGGAGTTCCGTCTCCCGAAAGAGCGGGTGGTGGAGCCGGAGATCGACAGCGTCCGGGCGCTGGGCGTGAAGATCGAGACCAACGTGGTGGTGGGGCGCACGCTCACCATCGACGATCTGCTGGAAAAAGAAGGCTTCAGGGCCGTGTTCATCGGTTCCGGCGCCGGGCTGCCGCGGTTCATGAGCATTCCGGGTGAAAGCCTGAACGGCGTGTTCTCCGCCAACGAATACCTCACACGCAGCAACCTGATGAAGGCCTACGATCCGGAAAGCGACACGCCGATCTTCATCGGAAAGCGAGTCGCGGTGGTCGGCGGCGGCAATGTGGCGATGGATGCAGCGCGTACGGCGCTGCGCTTGGGTTCCGAAGTGACCATCGTCTATCGCAGGACCGAGAAGGAGCTCCCCGCCCGCGCCGAAGAAGTGCATCATGCCCGTGAAGAGGGCATCGAATTCCGGATGCTGACCAATCCGGTGGAGGTGCTGGGCGACGACAACGGCTGGGTGCGCGCGCTGCGCTGCATTAGGATGGAACTCGGCGAGCCCGACGAGAGCGGCCGCCGCAGTCCCGTGCCGGTGCCCGGTTCCGAGTTCGAGATTCCGGTCGACGGCGTGATCATGGCGCTGGGTACCTCGCCCAATCCGCTGATCGCGGGAACGACGAAGGGTCTGGAGACGGAGCGTCACGGCTGCATCGTGGCATCGGAAGACGGGGCCACGTCGCGTCCAGGCGTCTTCGCCGGCGGCGATGCCGTCACGGGTGCCGCCACGGTCATCCTTGCGATGGGCGCCGGCCGCCGCGCCGCCAAGGCCATCGACGCGTATTTAAAGAAATGATTTTCCCTTTTAGACGCAACATATCGGAGACTTGTGCATCTATCATTAAAACACTGTTGAGTTTATGAAGACTTTGCGTTTTGCCTTTGCGGCGCTGCTGGGACTGTTCCTGCTGACATCCTGTGACTTTTATCCTGTGACTCTGACGATTTATGCGGAGGACAGCCAGGGACATGACATCCTCGATCCCACCAGCCCGTATTTCGTAGGATACGACGGGCTCTATCTGTACTACGACAACGTGCAATACGACGTGATTCTCCCAAAGGGCGAAGAAGCAGTCTCAACCAAAGTTTATGCGCCCCAGATGTTCGGATTGCAGCTCAGGAAGTCGGATGCGGGATGGTATCTGTATTTCGGCGAACTCGACGGCGCCAAGGACCATAACGACGCGTTCGCACTCCACTGGCCCGACGATTCCCTCGACTGGATCCACTATCGCCGCTTCCTCCTGATGGGCATCGTCGACGAAACCTGGAAACTCAACGGCAAGCGCACCAGCATGCCGATGACGATTGTGAAGACGAGCGCGAAATAATCGTTATTTCTTCTCCGCCGGCTTGACGTAGCGGTCGCCCGTGTGGGCTTTGACGGCGTCGATGAAGGCGGGAGCGTAGGCAGGGGAGGTGCGGCGGCCGCGCACGAACTCGCCGTTTTCACTGGGCTGCATGGTCTGGTCATTGTGCTTGACGATCAGGAATTTTGCGAGTTTGTCCCAACGCTTCATCATCTTGTCGGTATAGGCTTCGGTCTTGGTGGTCAGGAAGGCTGCCCGTTCGCCGGGCGTCATCTTGACGGCTTTTTCTTCAACCTCCTTCTGGTCTTCGGCGTAGTAGTCTTCCAGCTCGTTCTGAGCATCGCGCAGGTCGCCGATCATCGCGCTCCAGCGCGGATAGACCATGTTGGCCACGAAGTTGTTCATCCAGAATGCACTTTCAGTGCTGAATTCCAGGATGTTGTTGTTCTCGCGGCGGAACGGCTCGGGGACGCGGGTGATACCGCAGTAAACGGGCACATAAGCCGATGTCGTAGCATCGTCCATGTTGAAGTACGTTACGCCTCCCACTGCATCGGGCAGCCAATCGCGCATCTGGCACACCATCGTCATGCCGCTCTGCTGGCAGCCGATCGGGCGCTCGCGGAACATGGCCGTGGAGTCGCTGCTGAAGAAGTTGACCGCCTGGCTGCGGTAGGGGGAGGCGTATGGGCCGGCGCTGACGTCGGCCGTCATGTCGAGGGCGGTGCCCTCGTAGTGGTCGCGCATGTCGTTCATCACGTCGCGGACGGAGAGCGGCGCATCGGGTTTGATCCAGAGCGGCAGATCGTCGTGAAGGCTGAGGTCGCCGTTGAGGAAAGGCAGGTATTCATCCATCGCGGCCGGGTCGGTGTGGTGGCGGAAGAAACTCCAGACACGGGCTTCGCAGTAGCGGATGGCGCTGAAATCCAGCGGGCCGTAAGCTTCGCGGAAACTGAAATCCGCATCAGGTCCCTCGTAGAAACCCAGTTCGCGGGCGAGCGAGATCACGTCTTTGGAATACATGCACACGCCTTCGATTTCGCAGAAAGGTTTCTTCTTATCCACCTTCTTCACCTGCGGGAACTGGCGGATGCGGCTGGAATTGGCGTAGGCGCAGATGCAGTCGTCGGGCACGCGGAGCGCCACCCACACGGCGCCCTTGCGGCCGGCGCCCTTGCCCACGATCTCCATGATCCAGGCTTCTTCCTTGTCGCAGACCGCAAACGATTCGCCGGAGGAGTTGTAGCCGTATTCGGTGACCAGTCCGTCGATCACGGCGATGGCTTCACGGGCGGTAGCGCTGCGCTGCAGGGCGATGTGCATGAGCGTGAAATAGTCGAAATAACCTTCGCGGTCCATCAGTTCGCGGCGGCCGCCCCAGGTGGTTTCGACGATGGACACCTGGTGGTCGTTCATCAGGCCGACAACGCCGTAGGTGTAGGGCGCTTCCTTGACGAACTTTTCAGTTGTCTGCGGACCCCATCCCCGGATGGCGATCAACTCGCCCTCGGCGTGGCGGCCGGGAGCGGAGAAGTCGAGCGGCTGCAGGAAGCCGAAACTGTCACAGTTGTAGGTGCAGATCACGCTGCCGTCGGCGGAGGCTTTCTTGCCGACAATCAGGTTGGTACAGGCGAACGAGGCCACCGCTGCGCACAGCAGGATGACCGTGAGGATCATTCTTTTCATGGTATCTGGGTTATTGTTTCTTACAATGCGCTGGGGAGGGCATCTTTTGGGATGCTCCGCTGCTCGCCGGTGGCGAGGTTCTTGAGCGTGACGGTGCCGCCGGCCATTTCCTGGTCGCCGACGATGGCCAGGTAGGGGATGCCCTTTCGGTCGGCGTACTCAAACTGCTTCTTGAGTTTGGTGTTGTCGGGATAGATCTCGCAGGCGATGCCGGCGGAGCGGAGCGAAGCGGCCACGGGAATCGTCCAGGCCACTTCTTTCTCGCCCATGTTGGTAAAGAGCACCGTGGCGGCCGCCGCGGCGTCTTTCGGGAAGAGGTCGAGTCCGAGGAGCACGTCGTAGATGCGGTCGGCGCCGAAGCTGATACCCACGCCCGATACGTTCGGCAGGCCGAAGATGCCGGTCAGGTCGTCGTAGCGCCCGCCGCCGCAGATGCTGCCGATGGCAAAATCCCGCGCCTTGACTTCGAAGATAGCGCCGGTGTAGTAGTTGAGGCCGCGGGCCAGCGAGAGGTCGAGCTCCACGGGCTGGGCGATGCCGGCGGCGGCGATGAGCGAGAAGAGCGTCTCCGCTTCCTCAAGACCTTTCAATCCAGTTTCGGAACCTGCGAGCAGTTCCCGCATCCGCGCAAGTTTCTCCTCAGTGGAGCCGGAAAGCGTAAGCACCGGTTCGATGACGGCGACGGCCTGCTCGGTGAGGCCCTTCTCGAAAAGTTCCTGCTTGACGGCGTCGAGGCCGATCTTGTCGATCTTGTCGATGGCCACCGTGATGTCCACGAGTTTGTCGGGCTGTCCGCACACGTCGGCCAGGCCCGCGAGGATCTTGCGGTTGTTGATTTTGATGACCACCCGGACGCCCATCTGCCCGAACACGTCGTCCACGATCTGCACGAGTTCCAGCTCGTTGAGGAGGGACTTGCTGCCGATCACATCGACGTCGCACTGGTAGAACTCGCGGTAGCGGCCCTTCTGAGGCCGGTCGGCCCGCCATACGGGCTGGATCTGATAGCGCTTGAACGGGAAGGCGATCTCGTTCTGGTGCTGGACCACGAACCGGGCGAACGGCACGGTCAGATCGTAGCGCAGACCTTTTTCAGGAGCCAGTGACGCTTTCTCGCCGCTGTTCTGGATACGGAACAGCAGTTTGTCGCCCTCTTCGCCGTACTTGCCCAGCAGCGTGCCGAGGTTTTCCATCGAAGGGGTTTCGATGCACTGGTAGCCGTATTTGCGGAATACACCCCGGACGGTGTTGAAAATATAGTTGCGGCCCACCATTTCGGACGGTCCGAAATCACGGGTACCCTTGGGAATCGACGGTTTCTGTGCCATGGTAATCTCTACAGTTCAACCTACAAAGATAATAAAAAACGAATTTTTTGTTCAACGATAAAGGATTGTTGCTACATTTGCGGCACATAACCTATTAAAACTATCCATATTATGAAAAAGATCGCTCTGATGTCCATCATCGCATGCCTCGGTCTGTTTGCTGTTTCCTGCAAGAATCAGCCGAAGGAAGAGCCTGCTGCTCCCCAGGATGCTGTCGAGGAAGTTGTCGATACCGTTGTCGAAGTTTCCGACGAAGCAGCCGCTACGGTGAAAGACGCGCTTGAGCAGGCTGGCGAAGCTGTTCAGGATGCAGTCGAGGCAGTGAAGGAATAATTCTTCTTCCTGTGAAGCGAAAAAGCGACTGATAGGATCAGCCGCTATTTTTTTTATATCTTTGTACCGATAAAAAAGAAAAATCATGAAACGCAGCATTGCTATATCGGTTGTCCTGACGATGATCCTTAGTGCGTGCGGTTCCGCAGGGAATGCGCAGCATTCGGCCGACGAACAGGTGAACGTCGGCTATGGCTCTGTGTCCAAGGACGATCTCACCTATTCCGTTTCTACGCTCAAGCCCAATTCCGATGTGGAGATGTACACCAATATGTACGATTATCTCCGGGGGAAGGTGCCGGGTGTCGAAGTGGGCCCCGATAACAGCATGTCGTCGGTGCATATCCGCGGCATCAACTCCATCAATTCTTCCACGGCACCGCTGGTGTTGGTTGACGGAGCGGAGGTGCCCGACCTGGATTCCGTATCGCCGTATGATGTTTATTCCGTGTCGGTCTTGAAAGACGCCTCGTCTTCCATTTACGGCGTGCGGGGTGCCAACGGGGTTATTCTGATCACCACCAAGGGCGCCCATCAACAGATCGAGGAAGAGGCGGCGGCCAAGAAGAAGGAACGGGAAGAAAAAAAGGCTGCTCGCAGGAAGAAGTAATATAATATGAAAGACAGTCTGTTGAACAGGATTTGTGCTGAATATACCCTGGCCGACGAAGTGAAGGCGATGGGTATTTATCCCTATTATCGTCCGATTTCTTCCGGACAGGACCCCGTGGTCAAGATGGGCGGGAAGGACGTGCTAATGTTCGGTTCCAATTCCTACCTGGGCCTTTCCGATGACCCCCGGCTCAAGGAAGCCGCCATCGCCGCCATCCGCAAATATGGAACCAGCTGCTCCGGATCGCGTTTCCTGAACGGAACACTCGATATCCATCTGGCGTTGGAAGAGAAGCTGGCCCATCTGGTGGGCAAGGAAGAAGCTGTGACATACAGCACGGGTTTCCAGGTGAATCTCGGTGTGGTTTCGTGCCTGGGCTTCCGCAATGGATATATCTTTCTCGACGCACTCGACCATGCCTGCATCATCGATGGCAGCCGCTTGTCGTACAGCCGCGTCCTGAAGTTCCCGCACAACGATATGGAAGCACTCGAAAGGAAGATGAAGGCGGCTCCCACCGAAGTGCCCAAGCTGGTGGTCGTCGACGGCATCTATTCCATGGAAGGCGACATTGCACCGGTGCCGAGACTGGTGGAACTCTGCGAGCAATACAACGCCTCTCTGATGATCGACGATGCCCACGGCCTTGGAGTCATCGGTGAATCCGGCAGGGGAACCGCCAATCATTTCGGGCTGACCGACAGGGTCGACCTCATCATGGGCACGTTCTCAAAGTCGTTCGGTTCGCTGGGCGGTTTCATCGCCGGCGACCACGAGGTGCTCAACTATCTGAAACACAATTCCCGTTCGCTGATTTTCAGCGCCAGCATGCCGCCCGCCAATGTGGCGGCTGTCAGTTGTGCCATTGACATCATGCTGTCGGAGCCGGAGCGTATCGCCCATCTGTGGGATCTCACACGCCATGCCCACGCTGAATTCGCGGCGCGCGGTTTTGATATCGGCCATACCCAGTCGCCTATTATCCCGTTGTTTGTCAGGGATTTGGAAAAATGCCTCACAGCGGTTAAGTTGGCGCTGGAGGAAGGTGTGTTCATCACTCCCGTCATTCCGCCGGCCGTGCCGGAAGACTCCGTGATCGTGCGTTTTGCCTTGATGGCTACGCACACCATGGCGCAGCTCGACGAAGGTATCGATAAGCTGACCCGTATTTTCAAGAAACTGGAGATTATTCCTTAGTCCCGTCCAGGATTTCGTTCTGGAGGCGGACGCTTTCTTCGTGGATGTCATTGAAAAGCATCCGGAGGAAGCGTTCATCTATATGTTCCTCGCGGCCTTTCCGGAGAATGTTGTCGAGCAGGGAGTCCCAGCGGCCGGCCTGAAGGATGGCGATGTTGTGCTCCTTCTTGTATTGTCCGATTTTCTCGGAGATGGACATCCTTGCCTTGAGCGTTTCGAGCAGGCTCTCGTCGATGATATCGATGCGGGCGCGCAGCTGGTCGATGTTCTCTCGGTAATCCCGGGCGTCGGAGTCGGCGTCCCGCACCTGGAGCTGTTCCCCGAGAAGCACTTCCAGCTCTTTCGGAGTAAGCTGCTGCTTGGCATCGCTGAGGGCGCAGTCGGGGTTGCAGTGCGACTCGATCATCAGGCCTTCCAGGCCAAGGTCCATGGCTCTTTGACTGAGTTCCAGCAGGTATTTGCGGCTACCTCCCATGTGTGAGGGGTCGGCGAAGAAGGGAAGTTGCGGGAATCGGGTGCGGAGTTCGATGGCGATGCGCCATCCCGGCTCGTTCCGGTAAGGGATGTTTTTCATCGTGGTGAACCCCCGGTGGATGACACCGAGTTTCCGGACGCCGGCCCGGTTGAGCCGTTCCAATGCGCCGATCCACAGGTCGAGGTCGGGATTGACCGGATTTTTCACCAGTACGGGAATGTCGCTGCCACTCAAGGCATCTGCGATCTCCTGCATCAGGAAGGGGTTGGCAGTGGTCCGGGCACCGATCCAAACCATGTCGACACCGTATTTGATGCACTCTGCCACGTGCCGTTCTCCGGCGACTTCCGTACAGACCTTCATGCCAAGTTCCCGCTGGGCGCGCTGCAACCATTTCAGGCCGGGAGCACCGATGCCCTCGAATCCTCCGGGATGGGTGCGAGGCTTCCAAATGCCTGCACGCAGAACGTGGATGCCGAAGGCGGCGAGCCCGCGGGCTGTTTCCATGAGTTGCTCTTCGCTTTCAGCGGAGCAGGGTCCCGCAATCACCATGGGGCGGGGCAGCGTGAAAAAGCCCCACTCCGATACGGGTATCAAATCGAGATTTCCGGTCATTGCTAGCGTAGGATTTTTTTGATGCGGTTGGCTTCTTCGATAAGGGATCGCACCCGGTCTTCGTCGAGGTCGGCGATCGCGTCGCGGAACTGTTGCATCTTGTTGAGGTAAGTGTCTATGACCTGCAGCACGTTGTCGCGGTTCTGCACCAGGATGGGGATCCACATATCGGCGTTGCTCTTGGCCAGGCGTACGGTAGACGAAAAACCGCCGGAAGCCAGGTCGAAGATGTGCTTCTCGTCTTTCTCCTTGTCGAGGACGGTGAGGGCCAGGGCGAACGAGGTGACGTGGGAGATGTGCGATACGTAGGCCGTGTGGACATCGTGCGCCGAGGCGTTCATATAGATGAGCCGCATGTTGAGCACGTTGTAGAGCTCTTCCACGGTGCGCAGGGCCTTGGGCGAGGATTCTTCCGCGTTGGCGAGGATGCAGGCGCGGCCGTCGAACAGGTTGGGCATGGCCGCCCACGGGCCGGAATACTCCGTGCCCGCCATCGGATGCGTGGAGACGTACTGTCCGCGGCAGGGGTGGTAGTGCGTGGCCAGGTTGATCTGTTCCTTGGTGGAGCACACGTCGATGACGATCTTCCCGGTGCTGTCCGATTCCTTGAAACTGTCGAGGATGTGGCAGACCAGGTTGACGGCCGTGGCCACGGGCACGGCGACCACGATCAAGTCGCTGCGGGAGATGCACTGGTCGCAGTCGACGATTTCGTCGGCCAGGCCCATCTTTTCCGCGGCGGCGGCGCTGACAGGGTCGGATTCGACGCCCAGGACATGTTCGGCGAAGCCCCGGCGCTTAAGGTCGATGGCCATGGATCCTCCGATGAGGCCGAGTCCGATGATTCCAATCGTTTGTATCATTTCGATGATTGTTTCAAGAGGGATGAGATGCGCTGGGCGGCCGTTTCCAGCACTTCCTCGCGGGCGCAGAGGGAAATGCGGACATAGCTGCGGCCGTTCTTGCCGAAGATGAACCCCGGTGTGATAAATACGTCGGTTTCGCGGAGCACGGTGTCGGACACCCTTTCTCCGAGGCTTTTGCTCTCATCGGGCGTCAGGACGGCGAAAGGATTGTCGGCGTCGATGCGGCCCCACAGGAACAGGCCGGTGGAGGCAGGATCGAACGAGGCTCCAAGCGTATGGAAGATCTTCTCGGCCAGCACGCGGCGACGTGCATAGCCCTCATTCAGCTGTCGGAACCAGGTTTCATCCTGGGCGAGCGCTTCGACTGCCGCAAGCTGCAGCGGCTTGAACATGCCGGAGTCCATCTGCGACTTGACCTTCAGCACCTGGGCCACAAGGTCGCGGTCGCCCAGCAGCATGCCCATGCGCCAGCCCGACATGTTGTGCGCCTTGCTCAGCGAATTGAGCTCCAGGCAGCAGTCCTTTGCGCCGGGAATTGAGAGGATTGACAGCGGATGGTCGTTGAGGATAAAACTGTAGGGGTTGTCGTTGACCACGAGGATGCCGTGGCGCCGGGCGAAATCCACGATGCGGGCGAAGAGTTCGGGGCTGGCCGGGGCGCCGGTGGGCATGTGGGGATAATTGACCCACATGATCTTGACGCCGGAAAGGTCTTCTTTTTCAAGCGCTTCGAAGTCGGGCTGCCAACGGTTGGCTTCCACCAGGTCGTAGTTGAGAATCCGCGCTTCGGCCAGATGGGAGGCCGACGTATAGGCGGGATAGCCCGGGTCGGGTACGAGCACACCGTCGCCGGGATTGACGAAGGCCAGCGCCGTGAGCAGGATTCCCTCTTTCGAGCCCACCAGGGGCTGGATTTCACACGAAGGATCGAGCGTCACGCCGTAGTAGTGCCGATACCAGGCGGCCATGGCGGAGCGCAGTTCCTCGATGCCCACATAGCTCTGGTAGGCGTGGACGTCCGGTCGCCGGGCGGAAACCGTGAGCGTTTCGATGGCCGCTTCGGGCGGCATGCCGTCGGGTGCGCCGATGCCCAGGTTGATGACGGACGGCAGGCCCGCGGCGAGGTTGCTGCGGTTGATGGCGGCGATCTCCTTCAGTTTCCGGGAGAAATAGTACTCCTGGACATGGTTGGTCCTGCGGGCGGGTTCGATGATCATAGGGCGGATGTGTATTCTCCCAGCACCTGCAAGTCGTTGATCAGCGGGCGTACAGCGGCGAGGGACTGGATATAGCGGTCGTAGTTGTCGAACTTGATGTCCGCGTAGAAAAAATACTGCCAGCTCTTGCCGGGGATGGGCAGCGACTGGATGCGCGTGAGGTTCATATCGTAGAACGACAGGATGGTGAGGATCTGCGCCAGGGAGCCGGGCTTATGGGGCAGTGTGAAGCAAAGTGAGGATTTGTCGATGTCCTGCTTCTTGATGCTGACGGTGTCGTCGAGGATGAGGAAGCGGGTGAAATTCTCTTTGTAGGTTTCGATGTCGGGGGCGAGGATTTCCAATCCGAAATCGCTGGCTGCCATCGCCGATGCGACGGCGCCGACGCCGAACGACCGGTCCCGGGCGATGTCGGCGGCGCTTTTGGCCGTGTCCTCGCTTTCAACCACTTTAATCCAGGGGCATTGCTTCTTGAAAAATCGCCGGGTCTGGGCGATGGCCATGTAGTGGGTGTGGACTTCCCGGATGTCTTCCAGTTTCTGGCCGGGAAGCGCCATCAGGTTGTGGTGGATATGCAGGTAGATTTCACCCTTGATCTGCTGCGGATATTTCCTGAGCAGGTCGAAGTTCGGGATGAGACCGCCCGAAGTGGTGTTTTCGATGGCCATGACAGCGGCATCGGCACGGTCCTCTTTGAGGGCCGTGAACAGATCTTCGAAGGTGGTACATTCGACGATGGCGATAGGCTCTGTTTCCCTGGAATGGTAAAATTCCTGGGCCGCCTGCTCGTGGAAGCATCCCCTGAAGCCTTGGATGGCTACTCTTTTCATCCTGGAATCAGTCTTCAATCCGTTCGTGGAGGACGGCTTTGCGGAGTTCGAAATTCTGTCCGAGGTATTTCTTGCGGACCTCCGGGTTGTCGGCCAGTTGCTGAGCCGTGCCGCTCTCGAGGATCGATCCCTCGTACAGCAGGTAGGCGCGGTCGGTGATGGCGAGCGTTTCGTGGACGTTGTGGTCGGTGATGATCACGCCGATGTTCATCGTCTTGAGCTTGGCGATGATGTGCTGGATGTCTTCCACGGCGATGGGGTCGACGCCTGCGAACGGTTCGTCGAGGAGGATGAATTTCGGGTTGATGGCCAGGGCGCGGGCAATCTCGCAGCGGCGCCGCTCGCCGCCGGAAAGCTGGATTCCCTGATTCTTGCGGACCTTCTGCAAACCGAATTCCTCGATCAGCGTCTCGAGGCGCTGCATCCGGTAGTCCTTGTCGAACCCCGCCATCTCCATCACGGAGAGGATGTTGTTCTCCACGCTCATGGAACGGAACACCGAAGCTTCCTGCGCAAGGTAGCCGATGCCCTTCTGGGCCCGGCGGTACATCGGAAGTCCCGTGATCTCCTCTTCGCCGAGGAAGATGCGGCCCGCATTGGGCTTGATCAGTCCCGTAATCATGTAGAAACTGGTGGTCTTGCCGGCGCCGTTCGGCCCGAGCAGGCCCACGATCTCACCCTGTTCCACCTCAATCGACACACCTTTCACCACGGTGCGCTTACCATATTTCTTGACCAGGTTCGTGCAAAAAAGTCTCATCGCTAGCTGATCTCCAATCCAAAATCTTTTTGTAATCCGTTGAATTCGGGCGAATTCTCCTGCAAATACTTTGCCTTGTCGGAAGGCATGTACATGCCGCGGGGCGTTTCCTCCGCTTTCTTCACGTCGACCACCAGCCGGATGGTGGCGTCGTCGAGCCGGCGCTGGAGGAATGCCTCCAGGCGCATGCGGCAATTGCGTTCGATCCACTCCTGCTGCGCGAGGTTGCCCACCTCGAAATGGATTTCCTTTCCCGAGAGCGAAGGAACGGCCTGCGCGAGGGTGGAGGACAGGCGCGGCATCTTCGATTCGCTGTCGGAGAGGTCTTTCCATGCTTCTAGCAAGGCGGCTGCGTCGGGTGCGGGTTTCTCGCGCGGGGCATCCGCCTTGTCGGCGGGTGCGGCGGGTCCCTTTTCGGCTTCTTCCATCATGGCTTTGATGGAAAGGCCGGTGGGTTTGCGGGCGGGTTGCGCAGTGGCGGGTTTGGGTTGCTCCTGCGGCTGCGGTTTCGGCTGAGGCTGGGCCTGCACTTGCGGCTGCCGCTGCGCCTCGGCGAAGCGGGCCGTAATGTTGCAGAGCTTCATCAGTGCGAACTCGATG
>LUZC01000057.1 GCA_001603505.1 Bacteroidales bacterium Bact_11
TCGGTCGTCGGATCGACGATCAGGTACATCATATTTCGGCGTTGAGCGTTTCCCAGAGCACGTCCTTGAGTTCCGCGATGCCCTCGCCCGTGATCGAGCAGATGAATACCGTGCGGATCTTGCGCGGCAGATGGCGCTTGATCTCCTTGCGCAGCTCGTCGTCGAGCAGGTCGCACTTGGTAATGGCCAGCACGCGCTGTTTGTCGAGCAGTTCCGGGTTGTAGAGCTTGAGTTCCCGCTGCAGGACGCGATACTCGCCCGCGATGTCCTTGCTGTCGGCGGGAATCATGAAGAGCAGCATGGCGTTGCGCTCGATGTGGCGCAGGAACCGCAGGCCCAGGCCTTTGCCTTCGTGCGCGCCTTCGATGATGCCGGGGATGTCGGCCATCACGAACGACTTGTCGTCTCGGTATCCGACAATCCCGAGTTGCGGTTCAAGGGTCGTGAAGGGATAGTTGGCGATCTTGGGCTTGGCGGCCGACACCACGCTCAGCAGCGTGGATTTGCCCGCATTGGGAAAGCCCACCAGGCCTACGTCGGCCAGCACTTTGAGCTCCAGCACGAACCAGCCCTCGACCCCCGGCTCTCCCGGCTGGGCGTAGCGGGGCGTCTGGTTGGTGGCGCTTTTGAAATAGTTGTTGCCCAGGCCGCCGCGTCCGCCGGGACACAGGATCTTCTCCTGTCCGTCCTCGAGGATTTCGAACAGCACTTCGCCTGTCTCGCCGTCCTTGGCTACGGTGCCCAGCGGTACCTGAAGCACCACGTCGGCGCCCTGTTTGCCATGCTTGAGCTGGCCGCTGCCCGCGCCGCCGTCTTCCGCCTTGATATGCTTCTTGTACTTCAGGTGGATGAGCGTCCACATCTGCCGGTTGCCACGCAGGATGATGTGGCCGCCGCGTCCGCCGTCGCCTCCGTCCGGCCCGCCCTTGGGCACATACTTGGCCCGGTGCAGGTGCATCGAGCCGTTGCCCCCGTCGCCGCTCTTGCAGAAGATGCGGACATAATCGATAAAGTTCGTGCCGGTTTCGAAGCTCATGGCGGTCTATTCGTAGTCTTTCATCACGTCGCAAATCTTGCAGAAGACCTCGTCGATGGTGCCCAGGCCGTCGATTTCCCGGTAACAGCCTTTTCCTTTGTAGAAGGAGATGACGGGCTCCGTCTTGGCGTGATAGGTGTCGATGCGGTTGCGGATGATCTCGGGTTTGGTGTCGTCCACCCGGTTTTCGATTTCGGCGCGGTGGCGGATACGTTCGAATACGGTCTCGTCGGGAATCATCAGGGATATCACGGCATCGACTTTGCCGCCGCGGTCGGCGAGGATGGCGTCGAGGTGCTCGGCCTGGGCCGTTGTGCGCGGGAATCCGTCGAAGATGAACCCCTTCACGTCGGGATGTGCGTCGAGTTCCGAAGCGATCATGCCTTCCACTACCTCGTCGGGTACGAGAAGCCCCTGGTCGATGAGCGTCTTGGCCTGCAGGCCGAGTGGCGTGCCGTTCGCGATTTCACGGCGCAGGAGGTCACCGGTCGAGACGTGGCGCAGGCCAAAGCGGTCGATGAGGCGGGCGGCTTGAGTGCCCTTGCCGGCACCCGGAGGGCCGAAGATCAGAAAATGTTTCCGCATATTCTTGGGGGGATTGGTATCGAGGATATAGATGTCTTTGTAGTTGCGGCCCAGCTGGTCGTAGTCGAGTCCGAATCCTACGATGAAGTGGTTTTCGATTTCCAGGGCTACATAGTCGAGACGGAGTTCCTTCTTATAGACTTCGGGCTTCAGGAGCATCGTGCAAATCTTTACATCTGCGGCGCCAGCATCCAGCAGCAGGTCGTACAGGTCGGTGATGGTCTTGCCGGTGTCGACGATGTCTTCCACCACGATGACGGTGCGTCCTTTGATGGAAGAGGTGAGACCCAGGACTTTGCGTGTCACGCCCGTAGAGAGGGTGCCTTCGTAGGAGGAGAGGCGCACGCTCGAGAACTCACAGTTGAAGTTGAGGCGCTTCATCAGTTCGCCCGTAAAAAGAATCGATCCGTTGAGTACGCAGAGCACGATCGGCACGCCATCAAAGTCCTTGAAGTCGTGATTGATGCGTTCGGCCACATCGTCAATGGCCTTTTCGAGCCGTTCATACGGGATGTAGGGAACGAAATACTTGTCTTTAAGCAGAATTCTGTCCATCGTAGAAAATGATTCAATCTGCTAAATTACGTATTTTTTCGACACGGTCTTTATCCATGGAAAAAATGCCGGAAAAATGATTATATTTGAAATATGAAAAAGATACTATGCTGGATGCTCGGCCTGTTGGCCATGGCGGCCTGCCAGACGCGGCCCGCCGAACCTGCTTATATCGTGCAAGTCTATCTGGGAGGCTGGGAGACTCCTGATTATGCGGCAGATCGGATCATCCGCCGCATCGACTCTGTCAGCCAGATGATTCCCGTGAAAAAGGTCATCATCGGCTGGAGCCTCGATAAAGACATCTACAGGCAGGTTGGGGATTACCTGCACTCGAAAGATATCCGGATGCTTTTGTGGCTCCCTGTGTTCGCAGAGACCGAGGAAATCTGTGACAATACCCCCGCTGTCGATCTGTGGGGCAGGGTTCCCGCCAACTATGACCTGGCGGCCGGCGAAGGCTTCCGCTTCAATTGTCCTACCGACTCGCAGAATGCCGCCCATATCGTGGCCTTGTATGACCATTGTTTCAGCGATTGCGGTTTTGACGGGGTCTTTCTCGACAGAATCCGTACGCAGTCGTTCGTCAGTGGCGTCAGCGGTGTGCTGAGTTGCGGATGTCCCGTGTGTGCGGAGCATTTTGCTGCTGAAGGTATCCTCCTGGAGGATGTCAAGGCCGCCTGTGAGACCAGGGGCGACAGCTTTTTCTCGGTGACCGGCTACGCTCCCGATACGGGATTCTGTTTTGAGGATTCGCTGGCAGCGGCGTTTTTCAAGGCCAAAGGCCATATTGTCAGCAATGCCGTGGCGGCGATCGCCGACAGTCTGAAAAGCCGCGGGCTTGAGATTGGCATGGACCTGTATGCGCCGTTCATGGCACCCTTTGTGGGGCAGGATTATTCCATCCTTGCGCAGCACGCCGATTTCATCAAGCCGATGCTCTATCGCCAGACCTTCGCACCGGCCGGAATGGGCTTTGAGTACGATCTTCTCCGCAAGGCGGTTCCCGGTGCGTCAGGCTATCCGGAATTTGTGATGGATTCCGATTTCCTGACATCCCAGTTGGAAGCCATGGCTTCGTGTCCCTGTGCCAAATATCCGGGCATCGAAATCAATTACCGTGCGGACATCGTGCCGACATCCCCCGCTTATGTGACGGAATCGTTGTCGGCCGTTATGCGGCAAGGGTTTGACGGGGCTGTCCTTTCCTGGAACATCATGGAAGCTCCTGACGCACATATCGCCTGCCTCGCCCCGAAGAAAAATTAGGCCGTTTCGAAGGAAAGGTTTATCTTTGCCTTCGTCAACTTTAAAACCGAACGATATGTGCTGGAGATCCGGAGGGTCGGTTTGCGGGGCCCTCATAGCCACTCTTTTTTCTTGTATTCTACCCACGCAGGCGCAGGAGCTGCCGCCTGCCGTTACTGTGTTCTTGGAACAGCTCTCCGAAGAGGGCGGCGACGCCGAGGAATGGGTTCGCTATTACGAGGGGCTGATGCTCAGCCCGCTCAACCTCAATGCGGCATCGCGTGCGCAGCTGGAAGAGCTGCAACTGTTGACGCTTTTCCAGGTGGAGAGCCTGCTGGCCTGGCGGGAACGTTACGGCGCCATCCGCTCGGCCTCGGAACTGTCGCTGGTGGATGGCTTCTCTTCGGAGCAGGTGTCCGTGCTGCGGCCTTTCATCGCCTTTGGAGAGCCGTCGGCGATGCGGAAGACCGAGCAAACCTATACGGCCAAGGTGCGCAAGAGATGGCGTCAGGAAGGCTTTTCCGTGACGACCAAGGGTTTGTATGAGGCTGCGGATTTTTCGGCCGGCGCCGTGATTGACAACGACCCGTTGGAACGCTTCCCCGATTTCTGGTCCGTCTCTGCCCGTTGGAAGGCTTTTTATGCCGGCGATTTCACGGCCCGTTTCGGGCAGGGACTGGTGCTTTGGAAGGCTTTCAACCTGTCGGCTTTCGGCTCGCCGGCTTCAATGGCGAGGCGGGGTGGCGGCTTAAGGGAATACCGAGGGACCGATGAGGCCAACTTCTTCCGTGGCCTGGGATGGACGCATACCTTCCAGTCAATCCGTGTTGCGGCGTTTGTCTCTTATAATGCCGTGGATGCCCGCATTGTGGACGGTCGCTATACCTCCATCACCACCGACGGCCTTCATGCCGCGGAAGCGGAACGGGCAAGGCGCCATGCGATGCACGAATGGGTGACCGGGGCCAACATCGCCTGGCAGAAAGGCCGATGGCACCTGGGTGTGACCGCCGCCGGCTATGGATACGACAAGCCTAACGGCCGCCGGGTGCAAGCGTACAACCGCTACCAGCAGTACGACGGAGCCTGGGGGAACCTGGGCTTCGACTGGTACGGTGCCCTGGGGAGTCTGCGCCTCTTCGGCGAGGCGGCCATCGATGCCCATGCAGCGCCAGCAGCCATCGCCGGCGCGGTCTGGAGCCCGTCGTACAATTTTGAGACAAGCCTCACAGCCCGCTGCTATGCGCCTGCATACATCGCCACGCACGCCGGGGCCTATTCCAGTCTCAGCAGTGTTTCCAACCAGCTCGGCGCAACCTACGCCCTGCAGTGGATTCACCGCGGATGGACGCTGCGGCTGAACGCGGACTATGCATACTATCCCTGGGAACGATACCGGGCCGAGGCGGGAACTTCAGGCATGAAGGCCCGTTTGCAGGCTATCCGTACTTTCCAGACTGGAGCGGAAGCGGAGGTACAGCTGGCCTGGAGCAGCCGGCTGAAAGGTCGCGTGCGCCTGACTTTTCCGCTAGGTTCCGACTGGACACTCTCTGCCCGTGCCGAGGGGAATCTGGCTGGATGGGGGCGTGTCGGTGGCCTGGGAGGATACCTCGACGCCCGCTGGTCGCCCAGCCGCCGCTGGGACATCTCCGCCCGCGTGACGGTCTGGCACACCGCCGACTGGGACAGCCGCATCTGCTTCTATGAGCGCGGTGTGCCGCAGAGTTTTACGGTGGAATCGTATTCCGGAAAAGGCGTCGGCGCATACCTGACTGTCAAGTATGCGCCGACGCGCTGGATCGAGATGTGGGCGAAAGTCCAGCAGGGCTATATAGCCTACTTCGTGCGGATCTTCATTCCGGGACGGATGACACTTTTGGCGTTCAACCCGTTGAGTTTGTAAATCGTGTTGAGCGGGACGCCGGTCTTCTTGGCGATACCGCCGAGCGTGTCGCCCGATTTGACGGTGTAATAGGAAGCGTCACCGGAACTTGCGGTAGAAGTCGATGTGCCGGAGTTGCCGCTCTTCTGCGTCGTGGTCTTGGTGGAGGTCTGTCCGGAAGAATTCCCGGCGCTGCCGTAGATGTAGAGTCGTTGTCCGACGCGGATGGTGTTGCCCTTCAGCCCGTTCCACTGCTTGATCTTGGCAACGGTGGTATGATGCTTTGACGCGATGCTGCTGAGCGTCTCGCCGTTCTTGACTTTGTGGATCACCCGCTGGCCATCACTGCCGCCGGTCTCTTTGATCTTCTGCACGGCCACCGCGTTGAAGAACACGGAATCTTTGTAGCGGTAGATGCTATCCTGCAGGTCGACGTATGCCAGCGTATACTGGTGCGGCAGGTTGAGGACATAGGTGTGCTCAGTGCCGGGGATAATGTCATGAAGGTACTGCGGATTGAGGTCGCGCAACGTTTCCATGGGGATGCCGATATTGTCGGAAATCTGCTGGAAGTGGAGCATCTTGTCGACATGGAAGGTATCGACATGGGCCGGGAGGCTGATCTGCGTGGGCACGATACCGTGTTCAGGATAATAGTTCAGCGTGTAAAGCGCCGCGATGAAAGCTGGAATATAGCCGCGCGTTTCGCGGGGCAGATAGTTATAGATTTCCCAGAAGTCGGTTTTGCCGCCGCTGCGGCGGATGGCCTTGCTCACGTTGCCGGCTCCGCAGTTGTAGGAAGCGATGGCGAGCGACCAGTCGCCGAACACCATGTAGCTGTCTTTGAGCAGGCGGGCTGCGGCACGGCACGAGGTCAGCGGGTCAAAGCGTTCATCCACATAGGAGGTCATTTCCAGGCCGTAGATCTTGCCTGTGTTGTACATGAACTGCCACATACCTTTGGCGCGGGCGCGGGATACGGCGCGGGGATTGAGCGCCGACTCGATGACGGCCATGGCCTTCAACTCCTTGGGCAGTCCGTATTCGTCGAAAATCTCTTCGAACAGCGGCATGTAGTAGGTCGACAGGCCGATGATGCGTGCAGTGGCCATCGGCATACGCTCGGTATAGCGGATGATGGCATTCTTCACGGCCTTGTTGAACTGAACCGGGATGAACGAATTCATCTTCTTGAGCCGCTCGATATACACTTCATCGGGGATATTGCTCGTCAACGAGTCGAGCTCCAGGGTGGACACATCGAAATCGTTGACATCGATTTGCTTCTGGATGTAATACAGGTTCAGCAGCGAATCGATGTTGTCGGAATTGTATTCAATCAGGTTTTCAATGTCGTCGTCCACCAGGATGTCGCCGTCGGTGTCGTTGGCTGGAGCGGTAAGCATCTGATACTCGTTGTAAAGCGAGTCGTAGGCCTGCTGCAGGGAATCGATGCGGTGCTGCAGCGATTCGATGAGTTGCAACTGCTGTTTTTTTGTCTGCGCCTGCCCCGGAACCGGAAGGATCAGCAGGATGGCCGCCAGGAGCAGGAAGAGGGTGGAACGCTTCATAAATCAAAAGGAAAATTGTACATTGACTCCGAATACCGGGGAGGCAAACGAAGTATAGTAGGAGGATGTGTCGTACCAGGTATATTGCGGGGTCAGCGGCTGGATGAGCGTCGGCTGGACCTCCAGCGAGGCGATATTGTCGTTCACGTCGAAGTCGGCCATGTAGGCAAAGACATTGGCGTCGATGACGTTGAGGGCATAGACCAGGATCGTGGCGAGGATGGTGTAGTCGCGGTAGCGCCGGTAGATGTCGCGGTAGGTCTCCGCCTGGCTAACCGTGATCTTGCCCACGTAGCCCGACGAAGAATCGTTGCCCACTTGTGTAATCCAGCGGAAACGCTTGTATTGCATGTCGTTGAAATGGTAGAAATAGCCGCATGCCACCAGTCCGCCGGTCCAGATGGGAATCTTCCACCAGTCGCCGTTGTTGGCCTGTCCCAGGCCGGGCAGGAGGATGGAGTAGATGGTGGACTTGGCCGGAACGGGAGCCCGGAAGTCGGTTTTGTAACAAACGGCCCCATCGAGCAACTGAGCCCAGTAGAAGGCACCGGCGGCGGCATATCCGGCCGCACGCATGTATTTGTACTTGGTTTCGCCGGTGGCGTGCCACTGCCGGTTGCTCCAGATGCCTCCATAGATGCCTGCGCCGATGCCGGCATAGATCACGGGCACTTTCCAATAGTCACGGTTGTAGATTTGGGCCGCTCCGGGGACGATGGCGGTGCCGAGCGCCATATAGCCTGGCGTCAGGGTGTCGCGGCGGGCATATCCGCGGATGAGCCGCTTGAGTGAGAAGCCCTGCAGCGTATCGGTGACGGCCGTGGTGTCCTTAGCCGCATTGTTGTTCATTTCGGCCCCGGGAGGGCCGGTTACCGTGGTATTGTTGCCACTGTTTCCGGATACGTCGTTGCGTGTGCTCCGGAACTGGGCACTCAGGCTGCAGCAGATGCTGACCAGCAGCAGGAGGGTAAGAATACAACGGCGCACGGAGATGACTTAGGAATTCAGTTCTTTGAGCAGGTTTTCCACTTGTTGCTGGTTATCGAAACGGATGGTGATGGTGCCGCCGCCCTTTGCGTCACGGCGCACGGCCACTTTTCCGTCGAAATGACGGCCGACGCGTTCCGCCAGGGTGTAGAAAAGTTCGGGGAGCGCTTCTTCCTCTTTCTTCTCTTCGGCCGGACGCTGCCCGGAAAGCGCCTGAACCTTTTGCTCGAGCTGCCGCACGGACCAATCGTTCCGGATGGTGTTGTCAAAAAGCCTGCACTGCACGGCTGCCTCTTCGACACCCAGCAGCGCCTTGGCGTGTCCCACGGAAATCGTGCCCTCCTTGAGGGCCTTCTGGATTTTTTCGGGGAGTTTGAGCAAGCGCAGGTAATTGGTGATGGTCGTGCGTTTTTTTCCCACGCGCAGGGCCATGGCTTCCTGGGTGAGATTGCATTCGTCGATGAGACGCTGGAAACTGAGGGCGGTTTCGATGGCGTCGAGGTCTTCGCGCTGGATGTTTTCCACGATGGCCATCTCGAGCATCGCCGCATCGTCGGCCTGGCGGACATAGGCAGGGACGCTGGTAAGCCCGGCGGCCTGCGCTGCCCGGTAGCGGCGTTCGCCGCTGATAATCTGGTAACTGTCGGGGCCGGTTTGCCGCAGGGTGAGCGGTTGGATGATACCCAGCGTACGGATGGAAGCAGCCAGTTCTTCCAGCGACTCGGGATCAAAGTCGGCACGCGGCTGGTAGGGATTGGGAACGATCTTGGCGATGGGGATCTCGGCCACGGCGGCTGGATTGCCGCTGGCGATACGATGGATCTCCCGGGTCTCCTTGAAAGCGCCTGCATCGCCGAGAAGGGCGCCGAGTCCTCTGCCTAATGCTGCTCTTTTGGCCATGATTCGTTGGTTTTGATGATCTCCCTGGCGAGGTTGAGGTAGTTGTCGGCACCAGTGGACCGGGCGTCGTAGAGGATGGCGGGCTTGCCGTAGGAAGGAGCCTCGCTCAGGCGGACATTCTTGGTGATCATGGTCTTGAACACCATGTCGGGATAGTAGGTCTTGACTTCTTCTACCACCTGGTTATGGAGTCGGAGGCGGCTGTCGTACATCGTGAAAAGAAATCCTTCGATGGTGAGGTCGGGATTGAGCCGCGTGCGAACGATGTTGATGGTGTTGAGGAGTTTGCCGAGTCCTTCCAGAGGGAAGTACTCGGGCTGGACGGGAATGATCACGCTGTCGGAAGCGGTAAGCGCGTTGATGGTAATCAGGCCGAGCGACGGAGCGCAGTCAAGCACGATGAAATCGTAGCGGTCGCGCAGGGTGTCCAACGCGGTCCGAAGCACATTCTCGCGTTCGGGGACTTCCAGCATTTCAATCTCGGCGCCTACCAGGTTGATGTGCGATGTGATGATGTCGAGATGGTCGAGCGCGGTGGGTTTGACCACGCTGTCGATTGAGCGCTCTCCTATGAGGATCTCATAGAGCGTATCGTGCTCTTTTGAGTCCGGGTTGAAATTGAGTCCGGAAGTGGTGTTGGCCTGCGGATCCGCGTCAATGATGAGTGTCTTGTATTCCAGAACGGCCAGCGATGCGGCCAGGTTGATGGCGGTGGTCGTCTTGCCGACACCGCCTTTCTGGTTGGCGATTGCGATGATTTTTCCCATAGGTTATTTCGGCTCGATGTATAGCCAGAAGATGAGCGGGGAATATTCGGGGATAGAGGGACTGCTGCCCTTGTCGCCGTAGCCTAGTTCTGAATTGAAGAGGGTGACGGCCTTTTCTCCGTAATTCATCATGGTAAGGGCTTTGCTGAAGCCGGTGACAAAACTGTTTTCAGAGGCGAGTTTTTCGTCGTCGGTTTTATAAAACGAGAAAGACATGGACGAATAGGAACCGCTGCTGTCGTAGATACGGTAGAATTTGGCCGTGTCTTCGATGTTGGTGTCGAATACCTGTCCGTTCAGGAGCCGGCCAATATACCATACCTTCACGCTGGTACCCTCTGTGATGGTGTCTTCCGGAAATTCGGCAAGTTTCTGGAGATACATGCCGTCGGCGACGGTGTCGATCCTGGCGTAATGTTCACGGAACCACTCCCGCATGATGCGTCCCTGATAATCATAAATATCGTCCATCACGGTGTCGATGGTTACGTCGATGATAAGATTGTCGGATTCCGTGCTGTTGCTGAAAGCGGTGTAGAGGGTGTAATCGTGTGAGGAGGCCGACATCGGCAGGGCCACTTTTACGCTGCCGCCGGTGTGCATGGTTTTGAGTATCGTTTCCAGGGCATCGGGAAGGTAACCCTGCCCCAGCCTCCAGATATCGCTGCCGTAATAAGTCGAAGCCGTGTATTCTCCCAGTTGTTCCGACAGCGACTGGATGTTGGTCGACGTTACCACCTGGTCAAGGTCGCGCTTCGTATAATGCGCCCAGAGGTAGCAACTGTCTGTCACGGGAAGACCGGTCCCTCGATCGATCGACAGGATATAGGCTCCGGTATCTCCGTAAGGCTTGATGCCCGGATAGTTGACGTTGAGCCAGGCTTTCATCACACGGTCGTAGAAATAGTCTGAATTATCTTCAGGCTCGACGGCGCATGAACAGGCCAGGAAGACCATCGGAAGCAGTAGTATGGGAAGTAATTTTTTGAAAGACATACGATTCAATGATTCTTTTTGATATCAGCGATGCCTACGTCGAAAAGCAGGGCCGAATTTTCAGGTACGAGGCCCACAGACACGGAACCATAGCCGTCGTCGGCCGAAAAAAGGACCAGCGCTTCTTCGCCCAGGCGGGCGCCGACGAGGCCCTTGTCCAGGCCGCGGATCAAGTCGCCCGATCCGACCCGCACCCGTGCGCTGTCGAGCGTAAATTGGGTTGAGGGGCCGCTGGAGGAAAAAACGAAGCCGGCGTAGAACAGATAGACCGAGTCGCCCCGTTCGATGACCGGTGCTCCCGCCGCCCCTGCCTGAATGACCACCCGGCAGATCCCGTCGTCGCGATAGATCTCGTTGTCGGGGAATTTGTTCTGGATGTAGTCGTCGATGTATTTGTCCTGGTCGATGTTGGCTTCCCTTGCGGCGGGATCGCACGCGGTCGTAAAAGACAGCGCAAGCATCATCAGGCAAAGGAAACGCGGAAAGGACATCATGGCGCAAATTTATGCAAAAGATGTGCCTTATGAAAATTTTTCTTCTTCGGGCCAGGACGCCAGGGCGTGCTCAAAATAGGCCGGGACCTCTTCGAGGGGCATGTAGAGCCGGCCTCCGGCCGCATTGCGGTGGCCGCCTCCAGCGAAGAAACGCCGGGCAAAACGATTGACGTCGATGCGGCCTTTCGAACGAAGTGAAACACGGACATATTTGCCGTCGACGTTGTCGGTGAAAAGTGCGCTCACCTGCACGCTGCCGATGGCGAGCGGCAGGTTGACGAAACCCTCGCTGTCGCCGGGACGGTAGTCATACTCGTCTTTCTCGAGGTTGCTCAGGAGCATGTAGGCGGCCCCGTACTGTGGCAGCAGTGTCATTTTATCCTGGATCATGTGGCCCATCAGGCGCGTGCGGCTCTCGCTGTAGCAGTTGAGCACCTTCTCCTGCATGGCGTCCTTGTCGACGCCGCGGGCAATGAGCAGGGAAGCCATGGTGAAAGTGTCGGGGTAGACCGAGTTGAAGAAATTGTTGGTGTCGGTCATCATGCCCACGTAGAGCGATTCGGCACAGGGCAGGGGAATCCGTGCGGTGTCGCCGTCCACCTCCGGCAGCGACAGGAGGATCCAGAAAAGCAACTCGCAGGTCGAAGAGACGTCCACGGTGGAAAAAGCCACGTCGAAGCGGAAAGTCTCCGCGGCGAGGTGGTGGTCGACCAGCACTTTTTGCGCCTTGCTGGCGAGGATATCAGCCTCCAGGTACTCTGTACGGGCAAGCCGGTTGTGGTCGAGACAGACGATCAGGTCGGCATCCCTCACCAGGGCGCGGGCTTCCTCCAGATGCTCCTCGGCGATGATGATGCGGCCCTGAGGGTTGTCCGGGTCGAGGAACTTCAAGGTTTCGGGATAGGGGCTCGGCAGGATGATGCGGGGGCGCTTGCCGGCGGCACGGAGAAAGTGCCAGGCCGCGGTTACGCTGCCAACAGCGTCCCCATCGGGGTTGAAGTGGCCGATTAGCACGATGTCGCGGGCTTTCTGCAGGATTTTTTCAAGAGACTTGGTGTCGATCGTCATGCGTTGTTCCAGAACAAAGATTCTCGATGCAAAATTAAAAATATATTGGAAGCTTGGAATTAATTTTTTACTTTTGTAAGTCCAATCATTGTGCGAATATTAAAGACTAACAATATGAGAAAACTTTTAACCTACTTCATTTTCCCCCTTGTGATCATCGGGTTGGCCTATCTCCTGTACCGCAGCATCGATGAACCGGTGAAGTTCCAGAATGAGCTCAAACAGCGCAGCAACGTGGCCATCGACCAGTTGAAGGACATCCGTACCCTTCAGGTGACCTATAAAGACACCTATGGTCATTATGCCCCGGTCATGGACTCGCTGGTTGATTTCTACAACAACGGCAAGATCACCATCATCCGCCAGATCGGTTCGGAAGACGACTCCACCGCCGTTCTTCACACCGAAGCCGTGAAGAAGACGCTCCGCAACCTCAAGGGAGAGAAGCTCCAGGAAAAGCTCTTCGAGCTCTATGAGGCCGGTGACAACAACCTCATCATCCGTATTCCGCAGTTGACCAATGTCAAGGACACGCTGTTCACCAACCGTCCGAATTTCAATGTCAACAGCCTGCGCACCATTCCGTTCTCCGAGGGCGATACCGTCATCATGCGGAGTATTGTCAAGCAGGTGTCGGGTGTGGATGTGCCGCTCTTCGAGGCTCAGATGCCGTACTGGTCGCTGCTCAAAGGCATGGACCGTCAGCAGATCGTCAACCTGGTGTCCGAGCGTGAAGATACCGGTCGTTATCCTGGTTTGATGGTCGGCTCGGTCGACAATGCCAACAACAACGCCGGAAACTGGGAGTAGTGTTCAAGTATACCCTCGTTCCTGAAGGGTACTTCTCGCAGGAAACGGCGGCCAATCTCCTGAAGAAGGTTGTCATCCTGGAGGAGACCGATTCGGTAAAAAGTATGGAACTGCCTTGCTATAAGGCAGTTCTTGTTTATGCCGGAGCAGACGGCGATGCGCATACCCTTTCCGGCATGCTGGAGGCCGCCGCAGCGCTCGACCGCTACAACAAGGTGGTGGTGCATATGGGCGAAGGGCGGGTCGACATCGTGGTGGCTGCAGGCGAGAAACTGTTGCTCTGCAACTCTTTTCCTGCCGCCGACCCGGTCACGGCCCAGTATTATCTCTTCGCTGCTTTGCGGCAGTTCCAGATCAATCCTGAAGTCACGACGGTCCATTTCTATGGCGATGCCGATGAATCGGTCAAAGGCGACCTGTTCCGGCATTTCGCAAGCGTGGAAGTGCTATGAGAATCATCGGCGGGAAATTGCGCGGGAAATCGTTCAATCCGCCGGCCGGCTATAAGGCCCGGCCTACTACCGATTTTGCGAAAGAAGGGTTGTTCAATACGCTCGACAACGAGTTTTGGTTCGACGACCTCTCCGTGCTCGACCTCTTCGGCGGGACGGGAAGCATCGCTTTTGAATTTGCTTCGCGCGGGGCCGGTAGTGTCATATCCGTGGAGATGAATCCGATGAACGCCGGATTCATCAAACGGGCTGCGGCGTCGCTGGGCCTGTCGTCCGTCGTGCAGACGGTCCACCACAACGTGTTCGATTTCCTGCCGCTTTGCACCCGGCGCTTCGATATTGTCTTCGCCGATCCGCCCTATGCCCTGGAAGGGCTCGACACGCTGCCCGACAAGGTCCTGTCGCACGGACTGGTGGTCGAGGGCGGTTATTTCATTCTGGAGCATCCTGCCGAATACAACTTTGCCGCACATCCCTCCTTTGTGAAGGAGAAGAAGTACGGCAATGTGCACTTCAGCTTCTTCCGGCCTGCGCCGGAAGGTTCAGCCCATTAATACCATTTGTCGGCAGCCGCCGGGGTGCGGATGTCGCCCAGACAGAGGATTTCGACGAGGAACCACTGTCCGGTGCTTCCTTTCTTGCGGAGTTTGATGTGGCGGGGGTTGTCGGCACCGCCGGAGGTCACGAGCAGGGAGGCCCATTCGTAGCCGTTCCCATCGGTCTGGAACGAGTACTGGTTGCTGTCGACCGTAATCTTGTAAGGTCGTGACGGGGTGTAGTTGTTGCCCGGTGTCGCTCCATGGAAGAAGGAGAAGGGCTTGTATTCCTTTCCCTGGAGCCGTTCGCGGATGAACTGTGTATCATAGCCCGATAGCGGTTCCGGGCCTTTGAGCCAGTTGAGCATCCTGATGCAGTCGCTGTAACCGGTACCATATCTGGTCAGGGCGGCGATCGTAAGGGCTGCGACCGCGTAGGGGTCGGTCAGCGATGCTTCGGGAAGCGCCTGGAGTTCGTCGAGATTCTGCGGGAGACTGTTGAACGTGTAGGTATGGCCGCCGATACCGAAGCTGTTGCCAATGTTGCCGAGCGAACCGCAACCGGCGGTCAGCAGGATCATCATGGCGATGGCCGAAGTGGAGAGGAGAATCTTTTTCATGGGTTGCTGTTATGAATTATCTCTCAAAGATATAAAATTGCTGCCCGCCTTGCAAATAATTTACCATCTGCCGGGACCGCCACCGCCCGGACCGCCGTTCTGTCCATTGTACTTGGAGAGGGTGACGGAGGAACCGCCTGAAATACCGGTCGTCGCCCAGACACCGTTGCATTTGGTCTCCCCACTTACGTTTACGCCCTTGTAGCCGCTTGACAGGGAAGGGGCCGAAACAATGAAAGTGGATATGCTGGACGGCGCCTTGAAGGCCGCGATGAAGGTATTGCCGTCGGAAAGTGCATTCCAGGCGTTGGCCGTTCCGCTCATGCTGTACACGGTCTGTGCGGCGGAGTAGCCGTTTTCCAGGCCTCCGTAGGCCACCACGGTAGCACCGTTGTTGATATAGAGTTTCTTGCCATCCTCTGTGTTGGCGTCGATGGCCACTTCCGGTTGGCCTTTGGTGCAGATGGCCATGACAAAGCCCCCGTTGAGGATCGTATTGCCGTTGGAGTCCATGGCGTCGTTCTGCGAGGAGAAGGCGTAGACGAAGCCGTTGTTCACCGTCAGTTCGCCCTGGCAGTTGATGGCGTCGTCGCTGGTGGAGGAGACGTAGGTCTGGCCGCCGTCAAAAGTCAGGTCGCCTTTGACTTCCAAGCCTTCGCCGCCCGAACTGTTCACATTGACGGTGCCGCCGCTGATGGTGAGTTTGCCGGCATATCCCGTGACTTTGGCGCGATCTCCGCTGCCTTCCTTGGTTACCCAGCCGATCTTGATGCCCTTGGCCGATACGTCGTGCTCTTCACGGCCGGTGGTCGTGACGGTGAGGGTTCCTCCGGAGATGTAGCTGTCGGAGAGGGTGTGGTTTTCCGCATCGAAATCGTAGCTTCCGGCGTTGATGCCCTTGCCGCCGTTGCCGGAGTTCTTGATGATGAGCGAACCGCCTGTTATGGCGAAGTAGTTGTCGGCTTTTACGCCGGCCGAGCCGGAATATTCCGCGTCTTCCTCGTCATACGCCACGCCGCCGGTCACGGTGACGATGTGCGTACCGCCTTCCACCAGCACATAATCGTCGGAACTGACGCCCTTTTTCATGGCCGCGGCCGTCGAAACGACCAGGGCTCCGTTCGAGAGCTGGACATAGTCCTTGCCTTTGAAGCCGTGTCCTGCGCTGCTGCCGGCATTCACCTTGATGGTGGGATTGTCCATCAGGCGGATGTAATCGTCGGAGGAGATGCCGGATTTGCCCAGGGTGTTGCGGGCATTGACGGTCAGCAGGCCGCTGCCGCTGAAAATCAGCTGCGCCTCGCTGAACAGGACGGATTTCTGGTCCTCGTCACCTTCCTTTGCATAGGTGGCCGAAGCACTGTCGGAGAGGGTGTTGTTGCCATTGACGACGATGAACGTGCGTTTTTTGTTCTGGTTGTTGAGCGCAGCGCCGTCGGGGTTGGTGATGTGGGCGCCGTTCAGCACGATGGCCTGTTTTTTGGCCCCGTACACCTTGAAGAAACCGTTGGAAGTGGTTCCTTTCAATTCATAGATGAGCACCTGGCCGCCGGTATTGTTGACCGTGACCTGATTGCCGTTCACCGTGACATAGCCATACGAGTCGCCCTTTACGGCAGCGTCGCCAGAATCGGAGTAGGTGATGGTGATCCTTCCCTTGAAGGTGGTGTTCGAGATGTCATCATCGGACGAAGGGTCGCCGGTGGAAGCAAAAGTAAGCGAATCGTCGTCGGGTTCGCTT
>LUZC01000058.1 GCA_001603505.1 Bacteroidales bacterium Bact_11
AACATGAACCTCCGCAGCAGCGTCAACCAGAGCTACGACAGCGCCGTCATCGGTGACGGTAAGGGCAATGGCGGTCGCGGAAGCCGCAACGAGTACCAGTACAAGACCTGGTCGTTCCAGCAGCAGCTGCGCTGGAGCCACCAGTTCGACCAGCACTTCGTGAACGTGCTTCTCGGCCACGAGAACTACTCCAACACCTATGACTATCTTTACGGTTATAAGACCTCCGAGGTGTTCCCGAACATCAACAACCTCCGCAACTTCACGGAGATCACGAGCCTCTACAACTATGGCAACTACTACCGCACCGAGTCTTACCTGAGCCGCGTGCGCTACAGCTATGCAGACAAGTATAACGTGGAGGCTTCGTTCCGCCGCGACGGTTCTTCCCGCTTCCACAAGGACGCCCGCTGGGGTAACTTCTGGAGCATCGGCGCCAACTGGAACATCTCGAAAGAGGACTTCATGCAGAACGTGGGCTGGGTCAACAGCCTGAAGCTCCGCGCCGACTTCGGTGAGGTAGGTAACGACGCCGGTTCCGGCTACTACGGCTACCAGGCCCTCTACACCTCCGGCCAGAACGCCAACAAGGGCGCCTACTGGTTGAGCCAGCTCTCCAACAACGACCTGATGTGGGAGACCGCACAGAGCTGGGGCGTCGGTATCGAGTCCCGCCTGTTCAACCGCTGGAACTTCAACATCGAGTACTTCGACAAGCGCAACAAGGACCTGCTCTTCAGCGTGATCCTCCCGATCTCCGCCGGTCCGACCGCTACGGGCAGCACCAACCCGACCATCACCCAGAACATCGGTACGATGTCCAACCGCGGTGTTGAAATCGAAACCGACTTCGATGTGGTCCGCACCAAGGATCTTCGCTTCAATATCTTCGCCAACGCCACGTTCCTCAAGAACCGCATCGTGAAGCTCCCTGAACAGAACCGCGAAGAAGGCATCCTCTCCGGCACGAAGAAATTCGTCGAGGGCGGTGACCGTTACGCCTACTATCTCTATCACTGGGAAGGTGTCGACCAGATGACCGGCCGCTCTCTCTACACCTGGGATGACGAAAAGTTCTATATTACCGATGACAACACGCCGATCGTTTCGGGTGACGGCCGCTCGCCGCTCTACGGTACCGCTCCTACCTTCGACGACGAAGGCAACGTGACCAACGGCGTGGCTGTGATGGAGGCGGGTTCCTATATCATGATTAACGGCAAGCCTTACGTGTACAACTCCGGTTCCTACGGCAAGCGCGACTGGTGCGGTACGGCTACCCCGACCGTCTATGGCAGCTTCGGTTTCAACCTCGGCTGGAAGGGTCTCTCCTTCAACACCATCTTCACCTACTCGCTCGGCGCCAAGGCTTACGACAGCATCTACGGCGGCTTGATGAGCGTCGGTGCTACGCCTGCAAGCATGCACCACGACATCTGGGCCAACAACTGGCAGGGCATCCCGTCCGGCATGACCGAGACTTCGGCCGACCGTATCAGCAAGAGTGTCAATCCGCAGATCAACAACACGTACTCCTCTTACAACAACGCCGGCTCCGACCGCTGGCTGATCTCCGGCAACTACCTCGTGCTGAAGAACGTCAACCTCTCGTACTCGCTGCCCAAGCGTTGGGTCAACCGTCTCGAGATGGAAGGCATCACCTTCAACGTGGCTTGCGAAAACGCCCTCACCTTTACGCACCGTCAGGGTATGAACCCGCAGCAGAGCTTCGGCGGTACGGTCGACAGCAACACCTTCACTACGCCGCGCGTGTTCACCGCCGGTCTGACCTTCAAATTTTAATTGACTCTAGAAGAAACAGATATGAAAAAGATACTCAATGCATTCCTTATTGCAGCAGTCATTCTGTTGACGGGTGTCGCCTGCTCCCAGGATTATATGGAGACGGCGCCCGAGAGCTCCACTTCTCCCGCAACCATCTTCTCTACGACTGAGAACGCCGTGCTGGCCGTCAACGGTATCTGCAAGATGATGACGACCCAGTACTGGAGCGTCCAGGGTCTGAACGGCGAAGGTTCCATGAAGACCTGGTGGGGCAACTTCGGCAACGACCTGCAGCGCTGCAACCACACTGGCTGGGCTACTGTCTGGAACCACCAGTACAACGACAACGCCAGCTCGCGTTACGCTACCTATCCCTGGTACTACTACTACAAGATGATCGGCAACGCCAACCAGATCATCGAGAACATCGACAATGCCGAAGGTCCGGACAGCGAGAAGCAGTTCATCAAGGCCCAGGCCTTGACGTTCCGTGCCCACGCCTTCACGATGCTGGCCTGGAACTATATCTACCGCTGGCAGGATACCAACAACGGTTCCACCCCGGGCGTCGTGCTCCGTACCGACACCAGTATCGGTGACATGCCGCTTTCCACCGCCGCCGAGACCTACGCTCAGATCTATGCCGACCTCGACGAGGCCATCAGCCTCTACAAGCAGTCCGGCCTGAACCGCGGCAGTGAGTTCTGGAAACCCGACATCGACGTGGCTTACGCCGTCTATACCCGCGCCGCCCTCACCCGTGAGGACTGGGCTACCGCTGCCCAGATGGCTCCGCTCGCCCGCCAGGGCCACCCGCTCATGAGCCAGGATTCCTACATGAACGGAGGTTTCTCCAACGCGGACAAAGAGTGGATCTGGGGTGTCTATGAGGCAGAAGACCAGACCATCTACTACTATTCCTTCTTTGCATATCAGGGCTCGAACGCTTCTTCTTCGATGCAGCGTCAGTATCCGCTCGCCATCAGCAAGGAGCTCTACGACCAGATTCCGGAGACCGACGTCCGTCGCAAGATGTGGCTCGGCCCCACGGCAGCTGAGTGGAAGGAGTGCAACGCGGCCGGCCGCAGCACGAAGACCCTCTACAACCGTGCGTTCAAGGAGTATGGCAACAAGCTCTACAGCACCAGCCTGGTGTACGGTTACATGCAGTTCAAGTTCCAGGCTACGTTCATGCCGGGCGGCGGTTCGTTCAATATCTACCGTGCCGCCGAGATGGTTCTCTCCGAGGCTGAGGCCCTCTGCCACATGGGTGGCCAGGACGCCAAGGTCCAGAGCCTGCTGAACGAGCTCAACAAGAACCTCGACCCTTCGTACAAGTGCACCAAGACAGGTGCCGACCTGCTGAAGGAAGTCAAGTTGTATCGCCGCATTGACCTCTGGGGCGAAGGCTTCGACTACTACGACTACAAGCGTTGGAACGAACCCATCGTCCGTAAGTCTATCGCCGACGGCGGCAGCTTCCACACAGCTTTCGCTATCACCATCAACCCGGGCGACGGCAACAAGTGGACCTACGTCATCCCTCAGAACGAAAAGGACTATAACCACGCGCTGTAATTTTGCAGCATCTGCTTAATGAAAGGGCGACCCAGTCGGGCCGCCCTTTTTTTATATTTTTTATATATTTGTGGTATGAAACAGATTAACATCCTTACTATCGTCGCCCTCCTGTTTATGTTGGGCGGCTGTGGTGCCTCGCAGTCCACCGCCTCTTCGGGTGGACCCACCGACTTGTCGGATGCGATGATCGCCCGCGAGACGGGCTCGGTCAGTCACATCGAGGTAACCGACATGGATCGGGCAGGCTACACTTCCTTTGAGGAATACGTTGCTTCGCATACCGCCGGCGTGGATATCGACGAGTTCGGAAACCTCGTCATCCGCGGCATGTCGGTCGACAGGGGATACGCCAAGCCCCTGATCCTCTACGACGGAAACGAGGTGTTCGACACCAGTATGATCAACCCCAACGACATCGCTTCGATCGATGTCATCAAGGACGCCGCCTCCACCGCCATCTATGGCATGCGCGGCACTTCGGGCGTGATCATCGTCACTTCCAAGGCCAAACAGGCCGCCGAGCAAAACAACAAGGACACCAAGGTCGAAGTCAACGCCAAGGTTTCCAAGCGGAAATAACGCCGTGGATTCTTCAGACAAGCCCGCGCCGAGCGAAAGAGACCTGGAATATGCGGCCCAATTGAGGGCATTGATCCATGATAAGGTCCTGGAAAAGGCCAGAATGATCAACCCTTCGGTCAAGACGGTGTATGACCCTTGTCCGTTGGAATCCTATTTCCAGTGGGTTTGGGACTATCCCGGGGCCTGGTACGTCGTCGTAGCGATCCCGGAAGGTTTCAAGAGCCGTGATGCCTTTATCGATTACCTCGTCAAAGAAACTTTGAAAAACGGTTAATCTTATTTCCGAGTTTTTTCTCGGGGGTATGAGAATCTTCTGCGCATCCGCCAAATCGCCGCCGCCCTCTGATATTGAGAAAGCATAGTCAATGATTTTCCTTATACAAACCGCCCTCTCGCCATCGGGAGGGCGGTTTTTTTTGTGATATATTGTTATTCAGCGTGTTAAATAAAGCCGGGGGGGGGTATAAATATCATTTTTTTTGCTTAACTTTGTAAGGATGATGAAGAGGTTTTGCCCGTTGGTTTTGTTGTCGTGCGTCCTTTTTCTGGTGGGCGCGTGCGTGTATGATTATGCGCCGCCGGTGCCGGAAAGCGGGGGGATGCTGGTCATCAACGGGGATATCCTCATCGGAAGGGAGTCGGAAATCAACATCAGCCGGACTACGGAAGTGGGTGCCGAAATGGCCGGGAATCTGCTGGTGGAAGCCGTGTATGCGGAAGGGAGCGACGGGATGGTCTATTCGGGTACCCCCGACACGAATGCCGTCTATCACATCGACACCCAGAGTGCCGATCCTTCACTTGAATATCGCCTGGTCGTCCAGGCTGATGGCTCGGTGTACGAGTCGGCATGGCAAACGGTGCTGAAGGCGCCGGCCATTGACAGTCTTTCGTACACGATTAGTGAGGACCGGCAGACCCTGGTGATGGAAATCTCAACGCATGCCATTTCGGATGAGGAAGCCGGGAACCGATACTTTCGTTGGATCGTCAGGCAAGTGTGGGAGTATCATGCCCTGCACAATGCCATGTTCTTCTTCGTGCCGGCGGGAAGTACGCGATACGATGTCACGGCTGTCAACGATACTTTGGTTTATTATGGTGACCGGGTCAACGACTATCGTTGTTGGAAAAGTGAGCCCGTCCACGACTTGATGATCGCCTCTACAGAAGAGCTGTCTGAAAACAGACTGGTTTTATACCCCATCTATTCGATGGGCTGCCGTGATTTGCGGACGCAGGATCTCTATCATGCGGAAGTCATTCAGGAAGCTGTTTCTCCGGAGGCTTTCCGGTATTATGAAGCTGTCCGCAGCAATTCAACCAATGTCGGGGGCCTTTTTTCGCCACAACCGTCGGAGATGCGCGGGAATATCCGGAATAGGGATAATAAAGAAGAAATGGTGCTGGGTTATGTCTGTGTGACGCAGCCCGCCGTTGTGGATCGTTTCATCGATTTCAACTATTTCATCTTTCACCGGGTGGGCGAAGTAGAAAAGGGCTCCAAAATGCAAAACGTGTCGAAACAGTACTGGCATCGCTTCTATTATAGCGGTTATTTACCGGTTTATGTAGAAGGCTCCACTGAGAATGTCTCCTCGTTGTTCTGGGATGTCGCCCGGTGTGTGAACTGCAAGTCTTTTGGTGGCACGAAGGACAAGCCCGACTGGTGGCCCAACGACCATAGATGAGCGGTATGAAGTCAATGAGATATATCCTGCTGTTGATCTTGCTGCTGGTCCCTTTTGGGGCCGGGGCGCAGGATGACGATGCGCTTTATCGGGATGCGGTCGGGGCTTCATCGATGTTTTGGCGGGGACATAAGGCCTTCTCCTATCCGGCGCTCGTGACCGGGACGCCGTGGTGGGAGGATGTGGCCTTCGAGTCGGGAACGGTCGTCTTCAATGGTCGTACCTATAGCAATATCCCATTGAATATCGATGCTGTGCGACAGGATCTGGTGGCCCGGGATGTGGCTACCGGCGTGGACAAGGTCATATGGCGGGACGGCGTGACGCGCTTCAGCATGGGCGGCAAAGTCTTTCTGCATCTTCAGGCGCTTTATGGCGAAGATATGCCGTCGGGCTACTGGCAGGTCCTTTATGGCGGCCATGCCAAGTTTGTCAAACAAATCACCAGAACCCTGACCAAGGACGAGGCGGGCTTCCCGACCGCCCGGGCCGAGGTCCGCTACGGCCACATCGCCGCCGACGGCACCTGGACGTCCCTGACGCGCCGCAAACAGCTGCAGAATCTCTACCCGTCGCTCCGCAGCGACATCCGCCGGCACGTTGCCGTCCTGGAGCACGGCGGCATGCTTGACTTCGAAACGTATTGCCAGGCTGTCATCCGCTTCGTGGATGAAAAACAGGAAACCGGCAGCGAGCCGCAGGAGCCGGCCTTCGCCAACCTTCCGTCGAAAGACTACCAAGTGACCGTCTATGGCGGTACTTCCTCCACCAAGGAACGCCCCTTGATGGACCGCCTGCCGGCGGGGTATTTCGAGGACCGCTCCAAGCCGGCAGTGGACACTTCTTTCAAGGAATATCTGGCCAAGGAGGCTGCGGCCTCGCTGAGCGAGGGACGTGACGAGGAGCCCGTGGTGACGCTGCGCAGCGCCGTGGTGACGGCCGAGAGCCGGATGCACCACCGTACGGCGCAGCTGGGCATTGAGCGGGTACAGGCCAACGTCATCAAGAACGTGCCGGTGGTCTTCGGCGAAGCCGATGCGCTGAAGGTCATCATGACGCTGCCGGGCGTCAAGTCGGTGGGCGAAGCGGCCGGCGGCTTCAACGTCCGCGGCGGCTCCACCGACCAGAATCTTATCCTCTTCAACGGCGGAACGATCTACAACCCGAACCACATGTTCGGCATCCTCTCCGCCTTCAACAACGACGTCATCAGCGGGATGGAACTCTACAAAAGCTCGATCCCGGCCGAATACGGCGGCCGCATCTCGTCCGTGCTGGAAGTCAGCGGCCGTGACGGCGACAACGAGAAAGTCAAGGGCTCGCTGGGCCTCGGCCTGCTGACCAGCCGGTTCCACCTGGAGGGTCCCATCGTCAAAGACAAGACGAACTTCATTGCCGGAGCCCGGACCACCTATTCCAACTGGCTGCTGAAGCTTCTCCCGGCCAACAGCGAATACGCCGGCGGCAAGGCCTCGTTCCAGGATGCGAACCTGGGCCTGAGCCACAAGTTCAACGAGCGCAATACACTCCACGCCTACGGCTATTTCTCCCGCGACAAGTTCAGCTTCTCGGGCGATACGACTTTCCGCTACCGCAACTTAAATGGCTCCCTGCGGTGGGACAGCCGGCTTGGGGAACAACTCACAATGTCGGCTTCTGCCGGCTACGATAGCTACCATTATAGCCTCGAAGATACTTTCAACGAATATGAGGCCTACCGCCTCTCCAACGCGGTGGACCAGGGCTTCGCGAAGCTGAAGTTCGCGCAGGGCCTGGGAGACGCCCACACGCTGACTTACGGCATCCAGTCGCTGCTCTACAATGTAAATCCCGGCGACTACCGCGGCGCGACTGAAAAGTCGCTGGTGGAGGCGCGGGCACTGCCCCGCGAAAGGGCCGTGGAAGCCGCAGTGTATGTGGGCGACGAGTGGAAACCGAACGAGGCCTTCGGTGCTGATTTCGGGGTGCGCTGGTCGCAGTTTATCCCGGTGGGCGGCGGCAAGACCTACGGCGGCCCGGAGTTCCGCCTGTCGGGTAAATACACCATCAACGGCGAGACCTCCTTCAAGGCCGGCTTCAACACGATGCGGCAATACATCCACCTCATCTCCAACAGCGTGAATGTCTCGCCGGTAGACAGCTGGCGCCTCTGCAGCGACCGCATCCGTCCCCAGACGGGCTGGCAGGCCGCGGCGGGTGTCTACCAGACGCTGATGGACGGCCAGGTGGATCTCTCGCTCGAAGGCTATTTCAAGCACATCCAGCACTACCTCGACTACAAGGGCGGCGCGGTGCTGGTGATGAATCCCAATCTGGCCGACGACCTGGTGGAGACGGAAAACCGTTCCTATGGCGTGGAGCTGATGGCCCGCAAGAGCGCCGGAAAGCTCAACGGCTGGGTGGCCTACACCTGGTCGCGCTCGCGGTTGCGGGAGACGGGCGACCGGGGAGACGAAGCCATAAATGGCGGCGCGTGGTACAACGCGCCCTACGACAAGCCGCACGACGTGAAGGTGGTAGCCAACTACCGCTTCACGAAGCGCTACAGCGTGTCGGTCAACCTCGACTACGCAACGGGCCGCCCGGTGACCATTCCGGTGGGACAGTACCAGTATGGCGACGGCGTGTGGCTGGTCTATTCCGAGCGCAACGCCTATCGTATTTCAGACTACTTCCGGCTCGACCTGGCCATGATCATCGAGCCGAGCCACTACCTGCGCCAGCTGACGCACCTCTCGGTGACCTTCGGTTGCTACAACGTCACGGGGCGCAAGAATCCCTATTCGGTGTATTTCTCTTCGGACGGATCGTCGGTCACCGGTCACATGCTGAGCGTCTTCGCCGTGCCGATTCCTTACATCAACTTTAATCTGAGATTCTGATGAGACGGTCGCTGATACTCTTGATTATGATGGGTTTGTCGCTGCTGCCCCTGCGGGCGCAGGAGCGCACGGCGGAGCGGACATACGTGACCACCGACCGCAGTGTCTATGTGGCCGGCGACCGCATCTGGTGCTCGGCTTTCTGCGTGACGGACGAAGGACGACTCTCCGACGTGAGCCGAGTGGCCTATCTGGAACTCCATTCGGCCGATGGCGTGGCCGCCACGGCCAAGCTCGCGCTCAACGGTGGCCGCGGCGCTGGCTACCTCGACCTGCCGACCTCCCTCCCGACCGGCAACTACCGCCTCGTAGCCTATACGGCCCAGAACAAGGACGAGGTGGACTATGATTACACTGGGCTGGCTTCCAAGACACTATCGATCTTCAACGTCTTCTCCACCGACCGCGTTACAGATGGCGTAGAGGTGGTGTCGCCGGAGGAGTATGCGCAACGTCATACCCGGCTTGACCGGGCATCTCAGACCCCCGATCAGGTCGGGGGTAACGTCGAATTCTCCTGGACCCCCGACAGTACCCTTCGCATCACCAACAACACCGGTGAACGCATCACTTTCAGCCTCTCCGTCGCGCGGGAGGACGATATCGTTCCGCCGGCGAATCCTGATGTCGCCGACTTTCTTGCCGCGGCAAAACAAGTCGGGTGGCGCTCTTTCCGCGGGGAGGTCATTCCCGAACTGGAGGGTGAGGTCATCCACGGTCGCATCGTGGCCGATGCCGCGACGCTCCGCTCGCTTTTGGGCCACAGCGTCTTCATCTCTACTCCCTCCGAGCAGGCCGAGGTCTATACTTCCCCGGTTGTCGGCGATGGTTCGATGACGTTTGTCACCGGCAACATCTTCGGCAACCAGGAGCTGGTCTGCGAAGTCGAGGGCCAGGACCCGAAGGCGCAGGTCGGCTTCGAATTCGCATCACCCTACATCCAGGCGAAGGTGGCGGTCCCCGAACGGCTGCAGCTCAGCCCCTCGCTGGAAGCTTCCCTGAAGGCTCGCAGCCTTGCGATGCAGCAGGCCAGCCACCAGACGGCCGATACGCTCTACGAATACCTCCCTCGTCGCGAATACCCGCTGCTCGATGGCGCGCCCGTCCGCTACATCCTGGACGACTACACCCGCTTCGACACGATGGAAGATACTTTTATCGAGTTCATCCCGCAGGTCCGTGTCCGCAAGGGCGCTGACGGCCGTCCCGAGATCCAGGTACGCATCGAAGAGGCGCAAGAAATCCGCACCTTCACAGGTGCCCCTTCGCTGGTCCTGCTTGACGGCGTGCCCATCTTCGATCACGAACGCCTGTTGTACTATGATCCGCACAAGATCCAGCGCATCGACGTATATCCGTATACCCACTATCTGGGCAGCAGCACCTTTTCCGGTGCGGTCAACCTCATCACCTTCGAGCACAACCTGCCGAATTTCGCCCTGAACAAAACCATGCAGATCGTCCCGTTCCCCGGCCTTTGCTGGCCCACTGCCTGGCTCGGCCCCGACCCCGAAGCCCCTGCCGACGCCTCGGACTGCTACCAGACCCTCTTCTGGCATCCGCTGCTCCAGCTGAACCCCGGCGAGACGCTCACCGTTCCCATCCATCTTCCGGCAACCCGCGCCAGAATGAGCGCCACGCTTGAAGGAATGACATCCACCGCAAGTCCGGTCGTTGGCTCCATTCATTTTTATTAGTAACTTTGACGTATGAAGAGGAAGTGTATCCTGGTCTTTTTCCTGCTGCTCGGCGGTGCAAGCGTTTCTCTGGCGCAAAAGGGACTTGTGCCCGAAAAGGTGTACGTGCATCTCGACCGGACGTTTTTTGCGATCGGGGAGACGGTCTGGTTGAAAGGATATGTGGAGAATGCTTTGCCTGCTCCGGACACCAGCCGTTTCCTGTATGTTGAGTTGGTTGGCGGGAAAGATGAGGAAGCTGTACTGCGCAGCAAGATCCGTTTTGGAGAGGATGGGTTTGCAGGCCATCTGGACCTGCCGGAAGACATGCCGGGCGGACGGTATATGTTTCGGGCCTATACGCGCTGGCAGATGAACTGGCCGGAGGAATGGATGTTTCATTGCCCGGTTGAAGTTTACGACGGCAAGGAGGTTTCCCCGCAAGCCCCCAGCGTTGATTATGACATCAGTTTCTATCCGGAAGGCGGCCGGTATTTCTATGGGGAATACGCTTCGGTCGGTTTCAAGGTCCTTATGGCGGACGGCCGTAGCCGGTCGTTTACAGGCAAGTTGTTTGACGACCTCGGCCATTTCATCTGTGACGCCAAAACAGAGCATGCCGGGATGGGACTGCTTGGATTTGTACCTTCCGAGGGGCGCAGCTATCTTCTGGTATCCGATACGGACAGGCGGAGTTGGAACCTGCCGCCTGTGAGTCTGGAAGGGGCGACGCTGCAGGCCCGGCGTGTCGGCGACCACTTTGCCGTGCGGACCATCAATCGGACGGGCGGCCCCGTATCTCTGAGCGTTTTCAACCCGTCGGGAGATTCGGCTGGTTTGCAGAAGTTCGTTCTGACCGACCGGAATGGACGTATCCTTTCGGAGCGTTCGGTGTTTGATGGAGAACCCTCTTCCGCAAAGATAGCGGCGGAGGCGGTAGACGCCGTTTATTCACCACGGAAGAAATGGAATATCCGTTTAGGCCTTCCGCAGGACATCGATTCGGCCGAACTCTCAGTGTCCGTGGTCCGGAATGCTTTCCGTCATTACCAGCAGGAAGGCTCGCTGGCGTCCTATATGTTGCTGGGCAGTGAGATCAGGGGGTATGTGGAGGATCCGGATTATTATTTCGATCCCGAAGTTCCGGTGTCTGTCAGGATGTCTCACCTGGATCTCCTGTTGCTGATACAGGGCTGGACCTATTATGATAAGGACACAGATCCGGCATCGTATCCGAAGGAACAGCAGCAGACGCTTCAAGGGGAAGTCCGTTCGGTGTTTGGAAGGGTTCCGCGCAAGTTTACGCTCACCATGATGGCTCCCGAACTGGCGTATTCGCAGGTAGTCTCGGTTCCGCGGGGTTCCCGTTTTGTGGTTGACAGCCTGGATTTTCCCGACAGTACCTTGTTTATCGTTCATGTCGACAACAGGGGGGACTTTAAACGCTATTACCCTGTGCTCCATGAAGACTTCGCGCCCAAATGGAAAAAAGGGGGGAGGATCTATCCTTTGAGTGTCGCTCAAAGAGAATATTCACGAAAGGACTATGAGCCTGCGTCGGCGTTCGATCCGGGAGATGTCATCGTCGATACACTGGAAACAGCTGTCATCCGCGGTATGTTGCCGCGCATCCGTTCGCCTTTCGGTATCAGCGACTTGCCCAATATCAAGGAGCGGGAAGACCTGACTTTTTACGACCATCTCAATCTCGTCGATTACGTCGTGATGACCCATCCGACGCTGCGCTATGAGAATGAGGAGATGATCAACACCAAGACGGGTTACAACAATCAGAGCGGGGAGCATTTTTCGACGGTCGCGCTGTATGTCGGCGGTTTCCAGATGCCGTGGGAGTTTGCTCAGACAATTCATATGAACGAGGTGGAAAAGATCAGCGTCACAACCTATATGAATTCCGACGCCTTTCTGGCGCGTTCGCCGGGCGGTATCGTCCTGGTGGAACTCAGTGCGGCAAGTCCGGCCGGCTCGCTGAAGGACAAGAGCAATTCAATCGTGACGACGCCCTTAGGTTATCAACGGCCCCGTTCTTTCTACAATCCTGCATATGACAGTCGTCGCACAATCTCTCTTCCCGACAGGCGAAATACGATCTATTGGAATCCGACGCTACGTCTGGGCACGACAGCCGCGGAAGTCCTTGTCGAAACGGAAGACCGTGCCGACGGCCCGTATTTCCTCCGCATCGAAGGCCGCACCTCCGACGGCCGCTGGATCTCTACTTCACAAATACTCAAATAGCTAGTGCATTAGCGTAGCAGCGCGGGTGGTAAGTTGCTCCAGAACACGTAGCCACCCTCGGCTCGTGAGAGGGAGGGGTCCAAAGCGCCATCAGGCGCTAGCGGAGGCCGTTGCGAGGGCGTGTGTAATAGCAGGCCGGAGCGACGGGGTTCGGGGCAGAGCCCCGTAACTCCTTTGGGAGGGGTCGAGCGTAGCGAGACGGTTCTGGAACAACTACCAGAGCGCAGCGGAGCTAATTCCTGTCCTTGTACTTTTTGTTGGAGTTCTGAGAGGCCTTGGTGGTGACCAGGGCGACGCCGTTGGCGCCGCGGACACCGTAGCCGGCGACGCGGGAGTCGGTGATGATCTCGACGGAGACTACGTCGTGGAGGTCGATGCTGTCGAAGTTCTGGACCTCAAAGCCGTCGACCATCAGTAGGGGCGCAGTGTTGCCGTTGATGGTGCTGACACCCCGGGCGGCGATGCCTTCGAAGAAATGCGGGCAGATGGCTTCGACGTATTCGTCGAGGGTGCGATAGTTCAGCCACGGCTGATCTCCGTCATTCCCGTCGTTGATCCATTTTCCGGAACCGCAGGAAGACAACGAAAGTATGCTGATGATCAGGGATAAAAAGATGACGGACTTTTTCATGTTGATGTGGTTTGCTGCACAAAGATAAACAATTGTTTTTTGTCCTGCAACGGACGCAGTTGACGACCAGATGGTTACGAAAAGTGCTCCCCCCCGAAAACCAAGGGGAGCAGTTTCCGTAAGTGGTTGATTGACTGTTGTGTCCGTTGCAGCGCAAATTAGGGGAGGTCGGAGATCAGCCGGATGAGGGTGTTGAGGAGATGGAGGAGCCGGGAGAGGGCTTGGATGGTGATGGCGGAGAGCGGGGCAAGGGCGGGGAAGAGAGAGGCCAGGGCTGTGGTGGCGACCGTGGCGGCGATGGCGTACATCGCGGCGGTGGTAAGCGGGATGGCCAGCAGCGTGGTGACCAGGAAATAGCGCGGGAATGAGCCGAAATACCACCAGGCCAGCACCCCGCATGTGGCCTGGCAACAGAGGCTCACGCAGAGGAGTTCCCAGACGCGGGTGAGCAGCCGGGAGCGTGTCTGCAGCCGGGTTTTGAGCCAGGGATGCAGCAGCAGGATGGAGAGCACGGCCGTGTAGGAGAGCTGGAAGCCGATGTCGCGGGGTGCTTCCGGCCGAAATACCATCAGCAGGAAGGCACTGCCGAACAGGGCGGCGAGCGCGTCCCGGTCGCCCAAGAGGAGCCCCGACAGTTCATAAAAGGTAATCATCAGCACGGCGCGGGAGATGGAACCGCTCAGACCTGTTATCACAGCATAGGTCCAAAGCGTACCAAGGAGGAGACCGCTGCGCAGCATCTGCATGGCGCGGTGCCCGCCAAGAGGCTTTAGCATCCAAACCAGAAGGGCATAAATGAGCCCCACGTGCAGCCCGCTGAGCGCCAGCAGATGCATCGCGCCGCTTTCGCGATAGGCCGCCCGAAGGTCGCGCGTCAGGCCGCTTTTGTCACCGATGGACAGCGCGCGCAGGATGGCCAGTTCGTCGCCCTCGGGCAGCATCGTTCCCAGCCACGCAGAAAACGCCGCCTTGCAGCCCGCCGCCCACTCCGTCAGCGCCGAATCCGCAGGAGAGGGCGGCATCCGTCCCACCTGCACTGCTGCAGCTCCCAGCAGTACGAAACACGCCAGCAACGGCATCCGCTTGGGCCACAGGACCGAGATGCCCGCAAGAGCAAAGCCGGTCGCCAGATAGAGCAGGGGCGGGAGTGTCAGCACATCTCCCAGCACGTTACCGGCCAGAATGGCCAGCGTACAATGGATTATTTCCCTACCTTGCCGCATCCCGTTCAAATTTTCAGCAAGGTACGATTATTTTTGTTAACTTTGTTGATTGTGAACTCCCAAATCGAACTAAAATGATCATTCTTGTCCTCAATTGCGGAAGCTCCTCGCTGAAGTACCAGTTGCTCGACATGCAGAGCGCTGAAGATTATACCCTGATGAAGAAAGGCCTCGTGGAACGCATCGGCGAATCCGAAGTTCCCGACCATGCCGCTGGCATCAAACTGGTGCTCGACGCGCTCGTCAGCCCCGAAGAAGGCGTCATCGACTCGCTCGACCGCATCGAAGCGGTGGGTCACCGCGTGGCCCACGGCGGAGAATACTTCTCCTGCAGCGTGCGAGTGGACGCCGACGTGATGGACAAGATCGGCCGCTGCTGCGAGCTCGCCCCGCTGCACAACCCCGCCAACCTGATGGGCATCCAGGCCGTTGAAAAGCTGATGCCCGGCAAACCGCAGGTGGCCGTGTTCGATACGTCGTTCCACCAGACCATGCCGGACTACGCCTATATGTATGCCCTGCCGTACCGTTTCTATGAGAAGTACCGGCTCCGCCGCTACGGCTTCCATGGCACCAGCCACAAGTTCGTGGCCGAGAAGGCCTGTAAGTTCGTGGGCCTCGATTTCGCCCAGAGCCGCATTATCACCTGTCACCTGGGCAACGGCAGTTCCATTACCGCCATTAAGAACGGCCGGAGCGTCGATACGTCGATGGGATTCACGCCGGTCGAGGGCGTGGTGATGGGTACGCGCGTGGGTAACCTCGACGTGGGCGCCGTGACCTTCATCCAGGAGAAGGAAAACATGGATTACAGCCAGGTCAACGCCCTGCTCAACAAGAAGAGCGGCCTGCTGGGCATCTCGGGCGTGTCGAGCGACAACCGCGACATCGAGGCGGCTGCCAAGACGGGCAACCAGCGCGCCATCCTGGCCAAGCAGATGCTCTCCTATAGCATCAAGAAATATGTCGGCGCCTACGCGGCGGTACTGGGCGGTGTCGACCTCATCGTCTTCACGGGCGGCATCGGTGAAAACGCATGGCCGGTCCGCGAAGAGGTCTGCACAGGCCTTGAATACCTCGGCGTAGACTTTGACGCGCAGGCCAATGCCGTGCGAGGCAAGGATGTGCTGATCTCACGCCCCGGCTCCCGCGTGAAGGTCGTGGCCGTGACCACCAACGAAGAGCTGGTGATTGCCACCGACACCATGAATATCGTCAATAACAAATAATCCCATAGAGCAATGATTACCAACTTCAACGAACTGTTCGAAGCACTCCGTTCCCGGAGTAAGAAACGGATGGTCGCCGCCTGGGGCGTGGACGACCACACCATCACCGCCGCCGCCCGTGCCATTGAAAAAGGCATTGTCGACGTAACGCTAGTCGGCGACAAGGACATGATCCTCGCTGTCTGCGAAAACGAGCATATCGATCCTGCCATCTTCTCGATCGTCGACAACAAAGACGAACTCAAGGCCATCGCCCAGGCCGTGGGCATGGTAAAAGACGGTGAAGGCGACATCCTGATGAAGGGCCTTTGCAGCACCGACAAATACATGCGCGGCATCCTCAACAAGGAACGCGGCCTACTGCCGCCGAAGGCTGTGTTGAGCCACATTACGGTAATCCGCAACCCCAACTATCATAAGTTCTTGATCTTCAGCGATGCGGCTGTGATTCCCGCGCCTGATTTCAAACAGAAGCAGGCTATCTGCAAGTATCTGATCGGCACCGCTAAGGCGCTGGGCATCCCTAAGCCGAAGGTGGCTGCCATCGCTGCGACCGAGCAGATGCTCGATGGCATGCCAGCCTGTGTGGAAGCCGCCATGCTGGCCAAGATGTCCGATCGCGGGCAGATTGCCGGCGGTGTGGTGGATGGCCCGCTCGCCCTTGACGTGGCTGTCGATGCTGAAGCCGTGGCCATCAAGAAGGTCAAGAGCGAAGTGGCCGGCGACGCCGACTGCCTTCTCTTCCCGAATATCGAGAGTGCCAACGTGTTCTATAAAACCAATTCGAAGCTCTGCGGTCCCGTTCCTCAGGCTGCTTTCGTGGTCGGCGCCCAGGTGCCGTGCGTTCTTTCAAGCCGTGCCGACAGCATCGATACCAAGCTCAACTCCATCGCCCTTGCGGCCATCAACGCAAAATAGGTTCACCGTATGAAGATTCTTGCCATCAATCCCGGCTCCACCTCCACCAAAATCGCGGTGTTCGAGGATTACGAGCAGGTGTTTACCAAGACGTTGCGTCACTCCGCTGAGGAAATCGGAAAGTATCCCAATATCGTCTCGCAGTTTGAATTCCGCAAGAAGATGATTGTGGAGGCGCTTCGCGAGAACGACATCGCCTTGAAGGAGGTCGCGGCTATCGTAGGCCGTGGCGGCCTGCTGCGTCCGATTCCCTCGGGCGTATATGAGGTCAACGACCGCATGCTGGCCGACCTGCGCTCCGGAGAGTACGGCGAGCACGCCAGCAACCTGGGCGGCATCCTGGCTCAAGCCATCGCACAGGAAATCGGCTGCCGCGCCTTCATCACCGATCCGGTGGTGGTCGACGAACTTTGCGACCTTGCCCGTGTGGCCGGTCATCCGCTGTTCAAGCGCATCTCCATTTTCCACGCGCTCAACCAGAAGGCCATCGCCAAGATGTATGCCGCGCAGCAGGGCGTCAAATATGAAGACTTGAACCTCATCGTAGTGCACCTGGGTGGTGGCACGTCGGTCAGCGCGCATTGCAAAGGGCGGGTAATCGACACCAACAACGCCCTCAACGGCGACGGCCCGTTCAGCCCCGAGCGCTCCGGCGCGCTGCCTGCACAGCAGCTGGCCGACATCTGCTTCTCCGGCAAATACACGCCGCAGGATGTCAAGAAGATGATCAACGGACGCGGCGGTACGGTGGCTCACCTGGGGACCAACGATTTTATGGAGATCGAGCGCAAGATGGTCGACGATCCGCATTTCAAGTTGATCGCAGACGCATATCTTTATAACATCGCGAAGGAAATCGGTGCCATGGCGGCCGTGCTGAAAGGCAAGGTCAACGCCATCCTCGTGACGGGCGGCATCGCCTACGGCAAGGGCATGATGGCCGACCTGGCCGCGTATGTCGACTGGATCGCTCCGGTGAAAATCTACCCTGGCGAAGACGAGATGGGCGCCCTCGCCCACAACGGCCTGAGCGTGATGCAGGGCCGCGAAGTGGCTAAGGTGTATTAGAATTCGTGCTTACTGCAAGAGAGGCGACCGGAAGGCCGCCTTTTTTGCTATAGGAGCACCTTAATCACGAACCAGAGCCCGATGGCGCCAAAAAGGACGATGAGGATCGTGGGCCATAGGCCGATGGTGGCGACCATCGAGTCCCAGACCAGGTTGAAGTTGATGGCCAGCCAGATGCACAGGATGGTGAAAACAAGGATGCCCAGCGCATAGAGCAGGGCTTTTCCCCGGTAGCCGATGATCAGGAACCAGGCTTCCAGCACGAAGGCGCCGCCCAGTAGGTACACCAGCCCTTTCCAGCCGACAAGGACCTTGTCGAACCAGGCCTGGAGGTACGGAACGAAAAAGTAGCTGACTACGCCGATGATAACCAGTAAGATGGCCAGCAGTGTGCCCTTTGCCTGGCGGTCGGTGCCGGACTTATTTGTAGTTTTTGCAGCCATACGGTCAGAAAACGAGGCTGAGGATGAACACTTCGACCATCGCCGCCAGGCCGATGACCAGCGTCATCAGGGTCTGTGTGCGGTAGCCGTCCTGCGGGGTGATGCCGCCGAAGCTGGTGACCACCCAGAAATAGGAGTCGTTGGCGTGGGAGACGGTCATCGCGCCGGCGCCGATGGCGACTACGACCAGCGCCGAGTCGACCGGCGTGGCGAATCCCAGCGCTGCGAGCAGCGGCGCTACGATACCGGCCGTAGTGGTGATGGCCACGGTCGAGGAGCCCTGGGCGCTCTTGAGGATAGCGGCCAGCAGGAACGGGAAGAAGATGCCTACGGTCTTGAAGGTATCAGCGTGCGCCGTGATGAAGTTCACCATGTCGGACGAGGCGATGACCTTGCCGAGCACGCCGCCGGCGGCCGTTACGAACAGGATCGGGCCGACGGTCTTGAGGGTATCGTTGGTCAGCTGGTAGAAATCCTTGCCTTTTCCGGCGCGGAAGAGCTGAAGTATGGCCAGCAGCACGCCCACCGACAGCGCCATGATGGGGGTTCCGAGGAAGAGGAGCAGATCGGCCAGCCCTGTGTCGCCCTTCGCCATCGAAACGAAGGAGGCCAGTGCCATCAGCAGGATGGGCACGAGGATCGGAGCGAGAGCGTCCATCGCGCCGGGCAGTTTGCCGTATTCGGCCTTGAGCTCTTCGTAGGTCTTGACGGTTTCACTTGCGGCCGCGGTCTCGTCGGCGCTCTTCACCTTCTTGCCGATGTGCCGGGCGAAGAAATAGCCGGCGATGAGTGGGAAGATGGAGCATAGCACGCCCATCCCGATGACCAGCAGCAGGTTGTTCTCCATGCCGAGCGCCTGGGCTGCAGCAAGCGGGCCGGGCGTGGGCGGGATGAACACATGGGCGATGTAGAGGCCGCACGAGAGGCATACCGTCATCGCCACACTCGAAGCGCCGGTCTGCCGTACGAGTGCTTTGCGGATGGGGTTGAGGATCACGAAGCCGCTGTCGCAGAACACGGGAATCGACACCATCCAGCCCATCAGTTCGATGGCCAGCCCGGGATGCTTGCGTCCCACCAGTCGGATAACCAGGTCGGCCAGCTTGAAGGCGGCGCCCGTCTTCTCCAGCACGCCGCCGATGAACGCGCCCAGGATGATAACGATGCCGATTGACGTGAACGTCCCGGCAAAGCCGCTTCCGATTACGCCCGGCACCTGCTTCAGCGGAATCCCCGCCAGCAGCGCCAGCACCAGCGAAACGGCCAGGATGGCCAGGAACGGATGTACCTTGCACTTCGAGATGAGCAGGATCATGGCGACGATCGCCACGACAAACGCGATAATCAATGATATGCCCGTCATAATAGTCTGCAAGTTACGAAATAAAAGCGGTTTGTGCATAAGGGGCGGGTGGGAAATTGATTCGAAGACCCTAAGCACCCGCGCTTGATAGCGGGAGGGGCCCACGAAGCGGGAGGGAGACGCGGAGCGTCGGTCTGAGAAGCAATTCCCAGAGCCCCTGCACGAACCGCATTTTTTACTATCTTTGTAACCTATGGCAGAAAACATTCCCCTTGAATTAGGTACGGAGAAGATCAGCAAGCTGCTGAAAAAGTATGCGATGCCGGCGATCATCGCCATGACCGCGTCTTCCCTGTACAATATGGTGGACAGCATCTTCATCGGGCAGGGCTGCGGCCCGATGGCTATCTCCGGTCTCGCCCTCACCTTCCCGCTGATGAACCTCTCCGCCGCCTTCGGAACCCTCGTGGGTGTGGGCGGTGCCACCCTGATCTCCGTGCTCCTGGGACAGAAAAACTATCCCGTGGCCAAGAAAGTGCTGAGCAACGTGTTCATCCTGAATGTGCTGGTCGGCGTGCTGTTTTCGGCCGTTTCGCTGGTGTTTCTCAACCCCATCCTGCGCTTCTTCGGCGCTAGCGAGGCTACATTGCCCTATGCCCGCAGTTACATGATCCCCATCCTGGCCGGCAACATCATCACCCACCTTTACTTCGGCCTGAACTCCATCGTGCGCGTGTCGGGCCATCCGCAGAAGGCCATGTTCGCCACCATCCTCACGGTGACGCTCAACACGATTCTCGACCCAATCTTCATTTTCGTATTCAAGATGGGTATCCAGGGTGCCGCCATCGCGACCGTCATCTCGCAGAGCGTGGCGCTGGTGTGGATCATGCGCATCATCTGCGACAAGCGGGAATTCCTGCACCTCTCGCGCGACACTTTCGGGCTGGACTGGGGCATCGCGCGCCGATCCCTGGCCATCGGCCTTGCGCCCTTTCTGATGAACGTGGCCTCGTGTTTCGTGGTGATCTTCATCAACAACCAGTTCAAGCGCTATGGCGGCGACCTGGCCATCGGAGCCTACGGTATTGTCAACCGGCTGGTGTTCCTTTTCTTGATGATCGTCATGGGGTTCAACCAGGGCATGCAGCCGATTGCCGGCTACAACTACGGTGCGAAGCAGTACGATCGCGTGCTCGAGGTGCTTCGGCTGACCATCAAGTGTGCGCTCATCGTGACCTTTACATGCTTCGTTGTGGGCATGTTTTTCCCGCGGGAAGCCGTATCGCTCTTCACCCGCGATGAGGAACTGATCGGCCTGGCAGCCCATGGTTTCCGGATCACGGTGGTCCTGTTTTTCATTATCGGTCGCCAGATGGTGATCACCAACTTTTTTCAGAGCATCGGCATGGCCAACAAGGCCATCTTCCTGTCGCTGTCGCGCCAGTTAATCTTCCTGCTTCCTTTCCTGGCATTGCTGCCGCTGTGGTTCGGTGCCGATGGCGTATGGTGGAGCATGCCGGCATCCGACCTCGCCGCCCTGGTGGTAACCGAAATCATGCTGGCCCGACTGAAGCAGCAATTCCGGAGAGAGCAGGCCGCTGCCGTCGTGGAAACGGTTGTAAACGGATAAAAACCTGTAAAGACGATTCGCAATATGGATTCTCACCTGATCATTTCCATCGGCCGCCAGATTGGCGCAGGCGGACTGGGCGTGGCCCGAAGCCTGTCGCGGGAATTCGGCATGAAGGTATTGGACAAGGAACTGCTTTCCGAAGTGGCGCGCGAGAGCGGCATTGACGAAAAAGTGTTTGAGCGTCGTGACGAAAAATCCTCGCGCGGAGTGCTCGAAGCGCTCCAGGGATTCCGCTCGCTTTTCGGCGTGTACAATCGTGCCGGAAGCGACAGCGTGATGAACGAGGACCGTCTGTTCCAGATTCAAAGCGATGTCATGCGCAGCATTGCCGCCAAGGAAGACTGCATTATCGTGGGGCGTTGTGCCGATTACATCCTGCGCGACGAGCCCCGGCTGGTGTCGGTCTTCATCAGCGCGAGCCTTGAAAGCCGTGTGAAACGGATCATGGAAGGCGAGCATCTGTCAGAGGAAGACGCCCGCCGCTACGTGGAGCAGGGCGACCGCAAGCGGGCGGAGTACTACAACTACTACACGTTCAAGAATTGGGGCGATTCGTCGAGCTACGACCTCTGCATTGATTCTTCCCGCCTTGGCGACGACATTGCCGCCGTCGTGGATCTCATCAAATACTATATGAAACAACGCAACCTCATCTGACATGGCCGACGAAAAGATCATCTTCTCGATGAACGGTGTGAGCAAGATTCTGCCGCACAACAACAAAGTAATCCTCAAGGACATCTATCTCTCGTTCTTCTACGGGGCCAAGATCGGTATCATCGGCCTCAACGGCGCGGGCAAGTCGACCGTGATGAAGATCATCGCGGGCATTGAGACGCCGACGCACGGCGAGGTGGTTTTCGCCCCGGGCTACACCGTGGGCTACCTGGAGCAGGAGCCGCAGCTCGACAATGCGAAGACGGTGCTGGAGGTGGTGCAGGAAGGCGTGCAGGAGGTGATGGACCTGCTCAAGGAGTATGAGGAGGTCAACCTGAAGTTCATGGAGCCCATGGACGACGACCAGATGAACGCGTTGATCGCCCGGCAGGGCGAACTGACCGAGGCCATCGACCACGCGGGCGGATGGGATATCGACGCGAAGCTGGAACGGGCGATGGACGCGCTGCAGTGCCCCGATCCGGATGCTTCCGTGGCGACGCTCAGCGGTGGCGAGCGGCGTCGGGTGGCGCTGTGCCGCCTGCTTCTCCGCGAACCCGACGTGCTGCTGCTCGACGAGCCCACCAACCACCTCGACACCGAATCGATCCAGTGGCTCGAAGCGCATCTCCAGCAATATAAGGGCACGGTCATCGCCGTGACGCACGACCGCTACTTCCTCGACAATGTGGCAGGCTGGATTCTCGAACTCGACCGCGGCGAGGGCATCCCCTGGAAGGGCAATTATTCCTCGTGGCTGGAACAGAAGAGCGCGCGGCTGGCCATGGAAGAGAAGCAGGAGAGCAAGCGCCGCAAGACGCTGGAACGCGAGCTGGAATGGGTGCGGATGGCACCCAAGGCCCGCCAGGCCAAGGGCAAGGCCCGTCTCAACGCTTACGAGAAGATGCTCAACGAGGACACCAAGCAGAAAGAGGAACGCCTCGAAATCTATATTCCCAACGGCCCGCGCCTGGGCAACAAGGTCATCGAATGCAAGGGCGTCTCGAAGGCCTACGGCGACCGGGTGCTCTTCGAAAACCTCACGTTCTCGCTGCCGCCGGCCGGCATCGTGGGCGTCATCGGACCGAACGGCGCCGGCAAGACCACGCTGTTCCGCCTCATCATGGGTTACGAAAAGCCGGATATTGGGTCGTTCGAAATCGGCGAGACCGTGAAGATTGCCTACGTGGACCAGCAGCACAAGCAGATCGATCCCGACCTGACGGTGTATGAGACGATTTCGGAGAATTCCGAATATGTGAAACTGGGTAACCGGGAAGTGAATGCCCGGGCGTATATCTCGCGCTTCAACTTTGCGGGCGCCGATCAGGAAAAACTCTGCGGCGTGCTCTCCGGCGGCGAGCGCAACCGCCTGCACCTGGCCCTGACGCTCAAGGAAAACGCCAACGTGCTGCTGCTCGACGAGCCGACCAACGACGTGGATGTCAACACGATCCGCGCCCTTGAGGAAGGCCTCGAGAACTTCGCGGGCTGCGCCGTGGTGGTCTCCCACGACCGCTGGTTCCTCGACCGCATCGCCACGCACATCCTCGCTTTCGAGGGCGACTCACAGGTCTATTTCTTCGAAGGCACTTACTCCGAGTACGAAGCCAATCGTAAAATGCGCCTGGGCAACGCCGAGCCCAAGCGCTTTAAGTACAAAAAGCTGAAAGACTGACGACTACCAGTCCACCTGCAGGATATACGGCACCCCGTTGAGAACGTCGGTGCGGCCGGTGTATTGCACGCCGTAGAAGGTGTCGGCCGTGTCGACGGTCGTTGCGCAGAATACCGAAATGAAGTAACGACCCGGCTTGGTTACGGGGATGGTCAACTTCTTATCAGTGCCGTGGTTCAAGTCCTTGTAGCGGGCGTTGTCTCGGAAAGCAAAGTCCTGCCCGTCAGCGAAGAGCCAGAGGTCAAACCGGTCGGTCCAGTTGCCGGGTGCGAAGAGATTGACGGTTATTTCTTTAACGCCTTTGGGAACATCGACGGCAAAGTGGTGATACTGCCGGTCGCCAATGCAGGTGAAGTCCGGGTCGTTGTCGGCGGTCCGGCGCTCCATGTGGCGCGGCACTCCGTTGGTCAGCGTGCCTTTGAGGCGGGTCGTGCCGTTGCCGTCCATCGCATAGCGGATCATCGCCGCCATCAGTTCCAAGCGGTCGCCCGATACCATCCGTTCCGGATGCGAGCCGATGACCACTACGCGGCCCGTTTGCGGGGATTCCTTCCAGGCCCATGCGCTGACTTTCTGGTGGATGGATTTCTTGAGCTGCAGCGTGTCGCCGATGTAGCGCAGCAGGACTTCCGTGCCTTCCGGTACGTTCTCTTCCATATAGGCGTAGCAGCCGCCGTTGTGCCGGATGCTGTCGATCTGCATGTCGCCGCCGAAATCATAGTATTGCAGCAGCGGGGAGCCCGGTTCCACGGTCATGCCGGTTGCGGACTTCTCGAGGCCCGTGCCTACGGTCCAGCCAGGCCAGAGGTGCAGGTAGTCGGGGCGGGGTACATAGCCTGTGTCACGTACGGAGCCGAGCGAGACCATGAAAGCGCCCGCACAGGTACCCACGACGCTGCCACCGTTCTTCAGATAGGTCCGGATATGCTCTCGACCTTCCGCCGTCAGCGATTTCGAGTGTCCCAGCGCCTTGCCGCCGTTGAGGTATACGGCCCGGAAGCGCGGCGCTCCGTCGGGGAAGAGGAGGGCGCCGTTCTCATCGAGCGGGTTGCCCACCAGCAGATAGTTCTGCATCAGCGTGTCGAGCCGCGTCATCTCCAGGCGCGGCGCCGTGGAGAGTTGTTCCATCGTCAGCCCCAGCCAGTCGGCAGCCGGCAGGTCGGGATATGAGTTCAGGGAGCATCCGCCGTCCATGAACAGGTCCTTGTAGTAACCGTCCCGTTGCACCGGGCCATTCTGCCCTGCCGCCGGTACCGTCGCCAGCAGCATTCCGAGCGCTATCAGTGAGAGAAGTTCCTTTTTCATACGAAATCGTCGATCATCTTTCAAATTTACACAAATTTCCGGCTTCCATCCGGAAATACGCCCGAAAATCGTAACTTTACCCAATACTAACCCGGCAAAACCCCATCCCGATGCGTAAGCTGTTTCTTTTCATTCTGGCTGCCCTGCTGCTGCAATGCCAACCGGTCCCTCCCCAAGACCCCGTCACGGTCCGTACGGCCGGTGACGATGGCGTGGCGGCCTTTCGCATTCCCGGCATCGTTACCACGCAGTCCGGCACGCTGGTGGCCGTGTACGACATCCGTCACGACAGTTCCCGCGACCTGCAGGGCGATATCGAGATCGGCATCAGCCGCTCGACCGACCACGGCAATACATGGGAACCGATGATCGTCGCCCTCTCGATGGGCGAATACGGCGGACTGCCCCGTGCCGAGAACGGGGTGGGGGATCCCTGCCTCCTGCTCGACGAAACGACGGGTGAACTGATGATCTTCGCCACGTGGGTGCATGGAAAAGGTGGACAGGCAGCCTGGTGGAGCGCCGGCTCCGGATTCGACCCGTCGGAAACGCCGCAGCTGCTGATGGTCCGTTCAAGCGACGAGGGCCGCACCTGGTCGCAGCCCGTCAACCTGACGCGGCAGGTGAAACAGCCGGAGTGGCTCTTTACCTTTCAGGCGCCCGGTCGCGGCATCACGATGACCGACGGCACGCTTGTCGTGCCTTTCCAGCACCAGGGGCCCGACCGCACGCCCGCGGCGGGCATCATGTATAGCCGTGACCACGGCCGTACGTGGACCGTATCGGCCGATGCGAAGTCCAATACCACGGAATCCCAGGTTGCCGAAATCGCTCCGGGCGTGCTGCTGCTCAGCATCCGCGACAACCGGGGAACAGGTAGGGCGATGTATGTGACGCACGATATGGGACAGACTTGGACACCGCATGCGGCAGACGGCCTGCTGCCCGATCCTGTGTGCATGGCTTCGCTGCTGCACGTGCCGACTGCGGACAACTGCCTGGGCCGCGATATCCTGCTGTTCGCCAATCCGGCCGATGCGAAGGAGCGGCGCAACATGACGCTTCGCATCAGTTTCGACGGCGGCGCGACCTGGCCCGGTGCCGTGCTGCTTGATGAGGGGCCCTGCTGGGGCTACTCCTGCCTGACGATGGTCGATTCCGAGACGGTCGGAATCATCTACGAAGGCTCGAAGGCTCATATCACTTTCCAGGCCGTGCCGCTGCAGGCGCTGGAGCCATAAAAAAACAGGCCCCTTCGAATAGGAGCCTGCTTAGAGCTGTTGCGAGAATTACTCGTCCCGGAGCTGCAGCTTCTGCACGTAGATGGCCTTGTTCATCATCTCACGCTTCTTCACGGACGGTTTCTCGAACGTCTTGCGGCTACGCAGTTCACGGATGACACCCGTCTTCTCGAATTTACGTTTGAATTTCTTCAGCGCGCGTTCGATGTTCTCACCTTCTTTGACCTGTACGATAATCATTGCATACACCTCCTTTTTCTTAGGGACGGCAAAGGTAGAGAAAAATTTTGTAAATTTGTCAAGTGTTGATGGAAAATTTCATACAATTTCTTCAGGTCGAGCGTCGGTATTCTCCGCGGACGGTGGCGCTCTATAAGGAAGCCGTCAACGAATACTATGCTTTTCTGGAGGAAGAGGATACCCCGCCCGAAGCGCTGACGTCCCGGAATCTCCGCAACTACATTGCCCGGAGCCTGGACCGGGGCTTGTCGGAGCGGACTGTGAACCTGCGGCTTTCGGCGCTCAGCACCTGGGCGCAATGGCTGTTGCGGCAGGGATTGATTGCGAGCAATCCCGTGCGGAAAGTGCCCCGTCCCAAGCAGGAAAAACGGCTGCCGGTTTTCTATACCGAAAAATCCATCGACAACTATTTCGACGAGAGCCGTAGGAAGATGGAGGAGAACCCCGAGGATTTCGCATTGCTGCGCAATCGGATGATGATGCTGGTGCTCTATGCGACCGGGATGCGCCGCGCTGAACTCTGCAGCCTGAAGATTTCGGATTTCGACCGCGGGAGACAGCTCTTCCGGGTGCTGGGCAAAGGCGACAAGCTGCGCGAAATCCCCGTTCCGGCTTTGATTTGTCAGGAAATTTCGCTATATTTGGAAAAAATGGGTGAAGCGTATCCCGACAACCCGCATGGCAAGTTCTTTCTCACTGACAAGGGCGCTCCGCTCTACCTGGCGTTCGTTGACAACCTCGTCAAGCATGAACTCTCGGGTTTGGAGGGCTTTTCTGGCAAGAAATCGCCCCACGTCCTGCGACATTCGCTGGCCACGCATCTGCTCAACCGGGGCGCCGACCTGACCAGCATCAAGGAGATCCTGGGACACTCCTCGCTGGCGGCGACGCAGGTTTATACGCACAACACGTTCGAACAATTGAAAAAGACATATTTAACCGCTCATCCCAGAGCAAAAAACGGAGGTAAACATGGAAATTAAAGTACAATCGATCAAGTTCGACGCCGACCAGAAACTCTTGGACTACATCGACAAGAAGGTCAGCAAGATTGAGAAGTTCTACGAAGACATCGTGCGCACGGAGGTCGATCTCTCCCTGCTCGCCGATCCGCAAAACAAGAACGTGAAGGTCCACGTCTTCATTCCGGGCAACGAACTCGTCGTGGAGCGCAACAACGACACCTTCGAAGGCGCTGTCAACGACTGCGTCACTACGCTGAAGGATCTCCTGGTGTCAGAGAAGGAGCGTCGCTACAAATAAGCAATAATATCAGATCTGTCGGGCTGAGTCCCGTGAAATATTCGCCGGTCGGCACTCCTTGGAGACGGCCGGCGATTGCTTTTTGTTCATATGGGCAGTCTTCCAGCAGTGCGCAGAAATCCTCTGTCGGGCGCGAAAAGAAATAGTCGCCGTAGAGCTGAAGGTGGTGGATGCGGCCGTCCTCCACGTCGAAGTGAGCCTCCAGCAGGCCTGCGGGAAACTTCCGTACGTTCGCGATGCGGCAGACGGGTGACGCCCCGAAATTCCAGAGGCGGCTTCCGAACCGCTCTTCGCGCAATCGGGCGATGGCGGCCAGGTCGGCCTCCGTATAGCGGTAGGGCGTGCATTCCA
>LUZC01000059.1 GCA_001603505.1 Bacteroidales bacterium Bact_11
CGATTCCAGGAGCCAGTCGAGAAACGGCCTTCCGGCTACGGGTGCCATGCACTTGGGAAGATCGGCGACGACGCTGCGCAGCCGTGTGCCCATTCCGCCGGCCAGCACTACGCACTCCATCACTTCCTGTCTCCAAAGATGGCCGCTTCCACGAATTCGCAGATGATGTGGCCGAGGGTGATATGGGCCTCCTGAATTCGGGGCGTGTCGGTGGAGGGCACGTTGATCAGCAGATCGGAGCGTTCTTTCATCTTACCGCCGGTGGCGCCGGTCATGGCGATGGTGTGGACACCCTTTTCGCGGCAAACCTCAAAGGCGCGAAGGATATTGCCCGAATTGCCGGAGGTGGAGATTCCCACCAGGATGTCGCCGGGACGGCCTATACCCGAAATCATACGGGCGAAGACCTGTTCGTAGCCGTAGTCATTGGCTACGGCGGTGAGGTAGGAAGTATTGCAGTGCAGGGCTTCCGAAGGAAGAACGGGCCGGTCGAAATAGAATCGTCCGGAAAACTCGGCGGCCAGATGCTGGGCGTCAGCGGCGCTGCCGCCATTGCCGCAGAAATACACGCGTCCGCCATTGCGGAAGCAGGCGGTGATGGCTTCGGCAGCCTGCGCGACCGCTTTCATCAGGTCGGCATTGCCGCGGATGGCGGAGATGGTTTCCGCATGCGCCTGCAGGCGAGCGTCGATCAGAGTTGCGCAGTCCATGTAGTAAGTCCTCCCTTGCAGAATTCAAAGTCATAGATTTCGCCGATCTGGAGTTCGCGGAGTGCTTCCTCCACGGCGTAACGGGTGTTGCCCGGGCAGTAGAAGAACATGAACCCGCCGCCACCGGCGCCGGAGATTTTGCCACCCGTGGCCCCCGCCGCCATCGCCGTTTCGTAAATCTGGTCGATGAAGGCGTTGGAGATGCCGCCGGCCATCTTCTTTTTGTTGACCCAGCTTGTGTTGAGGGCGGGACCCAGCTCATGAAGGTTGTCCTGCAGCAGGCATTTCTTGATGCGGAACGCTTCGGCTTTCACCTTGTGCATCGCCTCCACGGAATTGTTGTTGTTCTTCTTAACATTGGCCATCTGCTCCTCGATGATGCGGGCTGATTCGCGCCGCTTGTTGGTGTAGAGCAGAACGGTGTTCATGGCCCACTCGTTGAGCGTGCCTTCGGGGATGCTCAGCGGGTTGACGATCACACGGTCGTCTCCCAGAAACTCCATGAAATTCACGCCGCCGAAGGTGGCCGCATACTGGTCCTGCTTACCGCCGGCCATGCCCAGGTCGATGCGCTCGATTTCGTAGGCCAGCCGGGCGATGTCGTATTTTCCGAGCGGCAGGTTGCGGGCTTCCACGAAGGCGCCCAGGATGGCCACGACCAGCGTGGACGATGTGCCCAGGCCCGATCCCGAAGGGACATCCATCTGGGTGGTAAGTTCGAAGGAAAAGGGTTTACCGTCGTTGAACTGACGTACGATTCGGTTGTAAATGCCGCACTGGAGCGTCAGCGGTCCTTGCGGCTCGATGAACGGAGCCGCATCGAATTCCTGTACGAGGTGCTCGTTGACATGGACGAAACGGATCTTGCCGTCGTCGGTGGGACGCAGGGTGGCATAGGCGAAACGGTCGATGGTCACATTGAGGACGGCGCCTCCATACAGGTCGGAGTAAGGAGACACATCGGTTCCGCCTCCGGCGATGCCGAGCCGGAAAGGTGCTTTGCTGCGATAGAGGATGGGACGGGCCATAACTGTAAAGGTATTGCAAAAATAGTAAAAAATACGTATTTTTGTTAGATAGAATATCCTTCTAAAAGCAGCTCATGAAAATCAAATCGGCAGATGCCCTCGACGGCATTCGGCGGAAAGCGGCCAAAGCGCTTTCCGTCAGGGAGACGAGCAAACGTGTCGGCGCGATGAAGACCAGCGGCCTGGAACAAGGGACACCCCACATCCAGATCCTGTGTTGCGGCGGTACTGGTTGCAAGGCCTCCGAGAGCGCAAAGATCGTCGAAAACTTCCATGCGTCGCTCCAGGCACACGGAATCACTGACAAGGTGGACGTGGTGGTGACCGGCTGTTTCGGCTTTTGCGAAAAGGGTCCGATCGTCAAGATTATGCCCGACAATACCTTTTACACATCGGTTCGTCCAGTGGATGTAGAGGAAATCGTGACCTCGCACATCATCGGCGGCAACAAAGTGGAGAGGCTCCTGTACCTGGATCCCGGCAACGGCCGGCATATCAGTGATTCCAAGCACATGAACTTCTACCGCAAACAGATGCGCGTGGCGCTTCGCAACTGCGGTGTCATCGACCCTGAGAACATCGACGAATACATTGGTCGCTACGGCTACCGGGCATTGGCGGAAAGCCTGCAGCGCGACAGCCAGGAGGTGCTCGATGACATCAAGGCTTCCGGCCTGCGCGGACGCGGCGGTGCGGGTTTCCCCACGGGTACAAAATGGGAGATTGCCCGGAAGTTCAAAGCCAAGGATAAATATGTGGTGTGCAACGCCGATGAGGGTGACCCGGGTGCGTTCATGGACCGCTCCATCATGGAGGGCGATCCCAACTCGATCGTCGAGGCCATGACCATCTGCGGCTACTGCATCGAGGCGCACCATGGCCTGATCTACATCCGTGCAGAATATCCGCTGGCCGTCGAGCGCCTGCGGATCGCCATTGCGCAGGCCCGTGAATACGGCCTCTTGGGCAAGAATATCCTCGGTTCCAAATTCGATTTTGACATTGAGATCCGCTATGGCGCCGGCGCCTTTGTCTGTGGCGAGGAGACGGCGCTCATCCACTCCATGGAAGGCAAGCGCGGTGAACCGACGCTTAAGCCGCCGTTCCCGGCTGAAGCGGGATACATGGGCAAACCGACCAACGTCAACAATGTGGAGACCCTTGCCAACATCCCCGTCATCCTGACCCGCGGTCCGAAATGGTTCTCCGCTATCGGTACCGAGAAATCGAAAGGCACGAAGGTGTTCGCCCTGGCCGGCAAGATCAACAATGTAGGCCTGATCGAGGTTCCGATGGGCACGACGCTCCGTGAGATCATCTACGACATCGGCGGCGGCGTGAAGAACGGCAAGAAGTTCAAGGCCGTGCAGACGGGCGGACCGTCGGGCGGCTGCCTTACCGAGAAACACCTCGACATTCCCATCGATTATGAAAGCCTGACGGCGGCCGGTTCGATGATGGGCTCAGGTGGTATGATCGTGATGGACGAAGACGACTGCATGGTGTCGGTGGCCAAGTTCTACCTGGAGTTCACCGTAGGCGAATCGTGCGGCAAGTGTACGCCCTGCCGCATCGGCAACAAGCGTATGCTGGAGATACTGACCCGCATCACGGAAGGAAAAGGAGAGATGGCGGACCTCGACAAGCTGCAGGAACTGGCCACGGTCATCAAGGACTCGGCGCTCTGCGGCCTCGGCCAGACTTCTCCGAACCCGGTGCTCTCGACACTCGCCAATTTCCGCGACGAATATGTGGAACACGTGCGCGCCCACAAGTGCCGCGCCAAGAAGTGCAAGGCGCTGCTCACCTACACCATCGAGCCGCAGCGCTGCAAGGGCTGCTCCGCCTGCCTCAAGTCCTGCCCTGCGCAGGCCATTATGGGCGAGAGCCGCAAGCCGCATGTCATCAACCCGTATGTCTGCATCCGGTGCGGCATGTGCGTGTCGCGCTGCCATTTCGGTGCCATCTCCGTAATCTAGAAGCATCATGGAAAAACAGATCAAACTTACCATAGACAAGCGTCCCGTGAGCGTAGCCCCCGGAACGTCCATCCTCGATGCTGCGAAATCGGTCGGCATCGCCATCCCCACGCTCTGCCACATCGACTTGAAGGGCACTTGCGTGAAAAACAATCCGGCTTCGTGCCGAATCTGCGTAGTGGAAGTGGAAGGCCGTCGTAATCTTGCGCCTTCCTGCGCCACGATGTGTACGGAAGGCATGGTGGTGTGGACCAATTCGGCCCGCGTGGTGCGTGCCCGCAAGACCATCGCCGAGCTCATGTTATCTGACCATCCCAACGACTGCCTTACCTGCCCCAAGTGCAGCGACTGCGAACTGCAGCGGCTGGTGATGCGTTTCAATATCCGTGAAATGCCTTTCCAGGGTGGCGAACAGTCCACCCGCAAGAAGGAAGTCACAGCGGCCATCTCCCGCAATATGGACAAATGCATCCTCTGCCGCCGCTGCGAAAGCGTGTGCAACAATGTGCAGTCGGTGGGGGTGCTGGGTGCCATCCGACGCGGCTTCGATACAACCATCGCTCCGACCTTTGACCGGATGTTCAAAGATACGGATTGTACCTATTGCGGCCAGTGTGTAGCTGTCTGCCCGACCGGAGCCCTGACAGAGCGCGACAACACCGACCGTCTGTTGGAAGACCTCAACAACCCCGACAAGATCGTCATCGCGCAGCCCGCTCCGGCTGTCCGCGTGGCGATCGGCGAAGAATTCGGCATGGAGCCCGGTACGATTGCAACGGGCAAGCTGGCCACCGCGCTCCACTTCCTGGGCTTCACCAAAGTGTTTGATACCGACTTCGGCGCCGACTTGACCATCATGGAAGAAGGTGCTGAAATCATCCATCGCCTGAAGGCTTTCCTGGCTGGCGACAAGAATGTGAAACTGCCCATCATGACCTCGTGCTGCCCGGCCTGGGTCAACTTCTTTGAGCACAACTATCCCGACCTGCTCGACTATCCTTCTTCGGCCAAGTCGCCGGCCCAGATGTTCGGCGCCATCGCCAAGACCTGGTGGTGCGAAAAACGCGGGATTGACCGCGAGAAAGTGGTGGTGGTTTCGATCATGCCGTGTCTGGCTAAGAAGTATGAGTGTGAACGTGAGGAGTTTTCGGTTGACGGAAATCCCGACGTGGATTATTCCATCTCTACGCGCGAGCTGGCGCGTCTGATCAAGCGGGCCAACATCGATTTCAAGGCATTGCCCGACAGCGATTTCGATACGCCGATGGGCGAATCGTCGGGTGCCGCCGCCATCTTCGGCGCGAGCGGTGGCGTGATGGAAGCAGCGCTGCGTACCGTATACGAGGTGTTCACGGGCAAGATGTTGCCGAAGCTTGAATTTACGCAGGTGCGCGGCTTCGAGGGTATCAAGGAAGCCGTCATCGACATCGACGGGTTCCCGCTCAAGGTTTGTGTGGCCCATACGCTGAGCAATGCGCGCATTCTGATGGATCGCTTGCGCAAGGGAGAACTCGACTACCATGTGGTAGAGGTCATGGCCTGCCCCGGCGGTTGCATCGGCGGTGCCGGCCAGCCATACCACCATGGCCACGCCGAGATACTGCAGGCGCGTGCCGCGGCCGTGTATCGCGAAGACGAAGGCAAGGCCATCCGCATGAGCCACAAGAATCCCGACATCATCAAACTGTATGAAGATTTCCTCGGCGATCCGCTCGGCGAACGTTCCGAAGAGCTGCTCCACACACATTACTTCAACAAACAGATCCAGTAGTCATGAGTGAGATGAAATTATCTTGCGAGGCCATCCGCCAGGTGGAGGAGGTCTGCGAAAAATTCCAGAACGATCCGGGTGAACTGATTGCCATCCTGCACGAATGTCAGGCGCATCTGGGTTATCTGCCAGAGGATGTACAGCGGGTGATTGCGAATAAACTCGGCATTCCCGCTTCGAAAGTCTACGGCGTGGTGACGTTCTATTCGTTCTTCACGATGACACCGAAAGGAAAGTATCCTATCTCGGTTTGTCTGGGTACCGCCTGTTATGTGCGGGGCGCCGACAAGTTGCTGGAGGAGTTCAAGCGCGTGCTGGGCATCGACGTGGGCCAGACCACGCCCGATGGAAAGTTCTCGCTTGACTGCCTGCGTTGCGTGGGTGCGTGTGGCCTGGCTCCGGTGGCCACCATCGGAGAGAAGGTCTACGGCCGTCTGAATCCGGCGGACATCAAGAAGATTGTCGACGAGTTCGCGAATAAGGAATAGCGATCCGGTCCAGGATTCCCTGGAGTTTTGCCAGGGCGATTCCGTAATTGGTGATAGGCACTCCGGCAAGGAGTGCCTTTCTTATTCTGGCACGGACCAATTGCGCATTCGCGATGCAGGCTCCGCAATGGATGATCAGATCGTAAGGCGCGAGGTCGTCGGGGAAGTCATTACCGGCGGCTATATCGATCTGGAGCTGGTCATGCCCGGCTTGACCAGGCATCTCAACGCGTCTGCGAAGCATCGCAGGAATCTTTATCCGGCCGATGTCTTCCGTGTCGGGAACATGGGTACAGGCTTCGGCAATCAGCACGCGGGAATCGGGCTTCAGACGGTCGATGGCGCGGGCGCCTTCCAGAAAGGTTGTCACGTCGCCCTTTGCGGCGGCCAGCAGAATGGAAAAGGAGGTCAGCGGCATATCGGCAGGGATGGCCGCATCGACCAGACCGAAAACCTGGGAATCGGTAATCACCAGATTGGGGGTGGTCTTTTCCAGAGCGGAGGCCAGCGATGCAGGCGTGCAGCAAAGGGCGTTGCAGCCGCGGTCGAGCAGTTCGCGGATAACCTGCACCTGGGGCAGGATGAGGCGGCCCTTCGGTGCCTCACTGTCCTGCGGCATGACGAGCAGCACGGTGTCGCCGGATTCGACCAGGTCGCCCGTCAGGAAACGAGCCTCTTCCCGGGGCCTTACTGCGATGATGCGCTGCAGCAGCGATTCGACCGACTCGCCGCGGGTATAGTGGACGACGGGAATGCCCAGCTGTGACGGCAGTGTCCCAAAATCGGGTGCGGAAATAACCACTGCTACATCGGTCTGGTCGAGGATGGCGAGCGTGCGGCGCCGGCGCTCGGCGCCGAGCAGGCTTTCATCGTCGAGACCCGCCGTGTCGATGAGCACGCAAGGCCCCAGCCCGGGAAGTTCCGCGAGTTTCCGCACCGGATCGGTGGTCGTGCCCGGAACGGGGCTGACGAGCGAGACCTCCTGCCCGCAGATGGCGTTGATCAGCGTCGATTTTCCACTGTTGACCGGTCCGAAGAAAGCGATGTGCAGTCGTTCCATACTAAAATCTAAAATCTCTTTCGCCGTTCTCGATGCGCCGCAGCCGTTCGAGGGTTTTCTCGCGGACACGGCCTTCAGGCACGTCGCCGATGCTGCGGGCGATCATCGCCTCGCCCAGTTCCCGCGTGGCGGGCGAAGCGAAATCCATCAGGTATTCTTTCAAGGTCATCAGGGCGTTGGGTGTGCAACAGAAACTGATCTTGCCGCTCTTGCAGAGCGTCATGAAGCGGTCGCCTGTGCGTCCTTCCCGATAGCAGGCCGTGCAGAAACTGGGGATATGGTTTTGTTCAAGCAGCCAGCGCACCACCTCATCGAGCGGCCGCGTATCGGATACGTCAAATTGCGCGGTTTCATCGTGGCGTTCCTCGGTAGTATAGCCTCCCACGCTGGTGCGTGAACCGCCACTGATTTGAGAGATTCCACAGTCAAGCAATTCCTTGCGCATCCGGGCCGATTCCCGCGTGGAGATAATCATCCCCGTATAGGGCACGGCTACGCGCAGCACGGCCACCAGTTTTCGGAAGATGGCGTCGGGCAGCGCATCGGGGAAATGGTCGAGCGAAACATCGTCGGCCGGGCAGATGCGGGGGACGCTGATGGTGTGCGGACCAACACCGAAGCGATATTCCAGATGCTCGGCATGCATCAGCATGGCTACCAGTTCGTAGCGATAACTGTTCAAACCGAACAATACGCCGATGCCCACATCGTCGCAACCACCTTCCTGGGCGCGGTCCATGGCTTCGGTGTGCCAGGCGTAGTTGCTCTTCGGACCGGTGGGATGGAGCTGCTGGTATTGTTCCTTGTTGTAGGTCTCCTGAAAAAGGATATAAGTGCCAATCCCGGCATTCTTCAGACGTCGGTACGACTCAACGTCGGTGGCGGCAATGTTGACATTCACGCGCCGGATGGAATTGCCGCCCTCATGTACGCTATAGATGGTGCGGATGGAATCAAGGATGTATTCGAGCGGATTGTGAACCGGATCTTCGCCGGCTTCTACAGCCAGGCGCTTGTGGCCGATGCGGATGAGAGCGCGGACTTCTTCGGCGATTTCCTCCTGGGAGAGCTTCTTTCGGGGAATCGTGCGGTTTTTCAGGTGGTATGGGCAATACACACAACCGTTGATACACCAGTTCGACAGGTAAAGCGGTGCAAAAAGCACGATGCGGTTGCCGTAGAAACGATGCTTGATTTCTCGGGCGAGCGTGTAGAGGCGGCGCTCCATTTCGGCGTCGTCGCACGCCATCAGAACGGCCGCTTCCCGGTGCGAGAGGCCTTTGCAGCGGGCCGCTTTTTCGAGGATGTCGGCCACGCGATGCATGTCGCGGCATTCCCGTTCGGAGGCGGCCAGGCTTTCGAGCACTTCAGCGTGGTCGATGAATTCTTCGGCGTGGGAGGAAGAAGGTAAATACATACGCTATGATAGAAGAAAAACGGATTCAGCATAATCGCCCCGGCTGGGGTTGATGGAATAACCGGCTTCCGCAAGTTCCTGCCGGAGCCGGGAAAGATTGCCGGTAGTTTCCATCCAGGCTGCGTTCTTGCCGTCGTACAGGGCATAGGCGGCCCGCTCGCGCGCAGGGGTAAAGTCGGGCATGATGACGTTGGCGCCGGCGCGGATACCTGCAAGCCGGTTGCCATGCAGCAAAGAGGAAAGCGCAGTGGTCGACGGGATCAGGGCATGCGGAAGCATCAGCCGGAGGATGGAGTAGAGGCGCAGGGTGGTTTCGGCACGGCCGGCCGGATAACTTCCCAGCGGTGTGTCGTGTTGCGGAACAAAGGGCCCGAGGCCGATCATTTCCGGGCGGAACGTCTCGATGAGCCGGATATCCTGAATGAGATGACGGGTGGTCTGGAAAGGTGCGCCCACCATCATTCCCATTCCGGTCTGGAATCCCAGCCGCCGCAGGGTGTGCAGGCAGTCGATTCGGTTCTGCCAGTCCATTCCGGCGGGGTGCAGCCGGGTGTAAAGTTGTGGATCGGCGGCTTCGTGGCGCAGGAGATAGCGGTCGGCGCCAGCCTGCCGTAGCCGGGCGTAGGTTTCTGCAGGGAGCTCGCCGAGGGAAAGGGTAATGGCTGCATGCGGCCAGCAGACACGGATGGCGCCCACAATCCCGACGAGCAGTTCCGCTGCTGCCAGCGGGTTTTCACCGCCCTGCAGCACGAAAGTGCGGATGCCCTGGTTCCAGGCCGCATCGCAGCATGCGAGTATTTCATCCCGCGAAAGCGTGTACCGGACGAGCGCATGGTTGCTTCGGCGGATGCCGCAGTACAGGCAGTCGTTGCGGCACACGTTGCTCCACTCGATGAGCGCCCGCAACCAAACCTGGCGGCCGAACACTTCGTCTGTCACCTCCCGCGCGCTGCTGTGCAAAGCGTCCGCAAGAGCGGTGTCGTCGCTCTCGAGCAAAGTCCGCAGCCCGTCGTCATCCAGGCTCCGGTTCCGCCGCAATGCTTCTACGAGGTGTTTCATACGCGCTCTTTCCGGGAAGGTATCTTTATACAAAGGTAGTCATATTCTCGGGAGGTCATCCCATTATTTTTTTAACAAAAGCAACTCCCCGTAGTCATTTTTTTGTATATTTGTAGAGTATATACAAATCTTTCAAACAATTACGCTATGGCAAAATTTGAAATTACCGTGAGAAAGAACGGCGAATTCCAGTTCAATCTCAAAGCTTCGAACGGCGAGGTGATCCTCACCAGCGAGGGCTACACCACGAAAGCGGCGTGCCTCAACGGTGTCGAGTCCGTCAAGAAGAATGCTGTCGAAGAGAAACGTTTCGAAAAACTCGTGGCCAAGAACGGCAAGCCGTACTTCAGCCTGAAAGCCACCAACGGCCAGGTGATCGGCATGAGCCAGATGTATGCCTCCGAGCGCAACCGCAACAACGGCATCGCTTCGGTGATGAAGAACGCTCCGGTCGCAGAGATCGTGGAACTGTAATCCGCCCTTTCGGCGCGATAAGGCCGGTTCCCTTGAGGAATCGGCTTTCTTTGCGATAAAAAATTCAAATATTTTTAAAATATTTATTGTTTTTCAATAATTATTTTTATATTTGCAAAGCATTAAACTTTTACTGACATGATTACTACCTGGTGGGCATCCCTTTCAGTTGCGATGAAGATCCTCTGGGGCGTCACATTGACGGCATCCCTGATCTTCGTCATCCAGAGCATTCTGACTTTCATTGGCGCAGACGCCGGCGACGGTGGCATCGACACCGATGTCGACACGGGCTTCGATACGGAAGCGGCCGATGCGGCTGTGGAAGGCGGAACCAACCTCTACACTTTCCGCAACTTCGTGAACTTCATCCTGGGTTTCGGCTGGTCAGCCATCCTGCTGCAGGAGAAAATCACGTCCATCCCGCTGCTGATTGTGGTTTCCGTAATTATTGGCGCGGCGCTGGTGGCCCTTGTGATGTACCTCTTCAAATGGCTGAGCAGCATGCAGCAGTCGGGCAACATCAACCTGTTCAAGGCAGCGGTGGGCTGCGGTGGTTCGGTGTATCTCACCATCCCCGGTCAGCGCAAGGGTGAAGGCAAAGTGCAGCTTTCCATCAACAATTCCGTGCGCGAGTACAACGCCGTGACCGACGGCGATACGCTCAAGACCGGCACGCAGATCCGGGTGGTCGAAGTGCTCAGCCCGGAAACCGTCCTGGTAGAACCTTTGGAATCAATCATTATTTAAATACGCAAACGTATGGAACTCTATCTGATCCTGATCATCGTGGCGGTGGTGTTCGTCACCTTCACCGCCATCCTGCGACGCTACAAGCGCTGCCCGTCCGACAAGATCCTGGTGATCTATGGTAAGACCGGCAAAAACAAAGAGGGCGGCATTTCGTCCGCACGCTGTATCCACGGCGGCGCCTCGTTCATCTGGCCCGTGTTCCAGAGCTACGCATTCCTCGACCTGACCCCTATCTCGATCGAGTGCAACCTGACCAACGCGCTTTCCAAGCAGAACATCCGCGTCGACGTGCCGTGCCGGTTCACCGTGGGTATCTCCACCGAGCCCGACAATATGACCAACGCCGCCGAGCGTCTGCTGGGCCTTACCACCGAGCAGATCCAGAACATCGCCACCGATATCCTCTTCGGTCAGCTCCGTCTGGTCATCGCCACGATGGACATCGAGGAGATCAACGCCGACCGCGACAAGTTCCTGGCCAACGTCTCCACCAATGTGGAAGCCGAGCTCCGCAAGATCGGCCTGAAGCTCATCAACGTGAACGTGACCGATATCCGCGATGAATCGGGCTATATCGAAGCCCTCGGTAAGGAAGCTGCCGCCAAGGCCATCAACGATGCGAAGAAGAGCGTGGCCGAACAGAACCGTTACGGTGAGATCGGTAAGGCCGAGGCTGATCGGGACAAAGACATCCGGATTGCCGAAACCACCCGAGACACCCGTATCCGTACGGCCGATGCCAACGCGAAGGCTGTGGAAGGCGAGAACAACTCGAAGATCGCCATCGCCCAGTCCGATGCGGCCCGCCGTGAGAAACAGGCCGAAGCGGAACGCCTGGCCGTGGCTGCCGAAAAGGTGCAGGCGGCCAAGGCTCTCGAAGAGGCTTACAAGAGCGAGCGTGACGCTGAAATGGCCCGTGCCGAGCGTGAAAAGGCCACGCAGCAGGCCAATGTGGTGGTGGCTGCCCAGATCGAGAAGGAGAAAGCCATCATCGACGCCGAAGCTGAGGCTGAAAAGATCCGTCGCAAGGCGAAAGGTGAGGCCGACGCCATCTTCGCGAAGATGGATGCGCAGGCCCGCGGTACGCTGGAGATCCTCTCCAAGCAGGCGACCGGTTTCGGTCAGCTGGTGGCGGCTGCCGGCGGCGATGCCCGCCAGGCCATAACGATGCTGATCACCGACAAGCTGCCTGAACTGGTGAAGACCCAGGTCGAAGCCGTGAAGGGCATCAATATCGACAAGGTTACGGTGTGGGATACCGGCAATGGCGCCGATGGAAAGACCGCCACTTCCAATTTCATCTCCGGCATGATGAAATCGGTCCCCCCGCTCGAAGATCTCTTCAAGATGGCCGGAATGGAACTTCCTTCCTATCTGAAGGGTAAAGACAAACCTGTCGAAGCGGTTGAAGTAACGGAAGAGGAAGCGTAGTCATGCCTGTTATCATCAACATTGATGTTATGTTGGCCCGGAGGAAAATGTCTTCGGGGGAACTTGCGCAAAAGATAGGCATTTCTGCGGCTAACCTTTCGATTCTCAAGACCGGCAAGGCCAAGGCCGTGCGATTCACGACGCTCGAGGCCATCTGTCGCGCCCTCGACTGCCAGCCCGGCGACCTGCTCGAATACCGCCCTGGCTAAGCAAAAGAGCGGCTGCATTTGATTGCGACACGAAATGGCAATACCCTCCAGTATTATCATTTCGTGTCTGCTTTTTGTCATTCCGTGGCGGGAGATTCCGGGACATCTTTGACCAGGCGGATGGAACAGCCGAAGGACCGTTTCATTAAAACAGGATGATACCAACGGTCGTCAAAGCGCCAGACATGTGCAACATCGGGTGTGTCGGAAAGCATGGCGGAAGTCCCGCACCAAAAGAGTCCCATGGTCCTGTTCACGATAGTCTGTTTATTTCGTTGCCCCGCAGGGTTCAGACATACAAGTCCTGCCGCTTCGGCTTCACGCCAGGATTCAGGGTCGTAGAAGTCCTTGATGGGATAGGGATAATCGTCGGGAGCAATCACCATACAATTGCCTACGTCCTGGATTGCGACAGGAACCTTGTAAAGATTCTCGGCATTCGGGCGCTGTGTAAGCATATAGTCGAGTTCTCCTCCTTTTCCACCAGAAAGCACGCGCAGCCCAGTTTCCCCTTCAACCGTCAGAGAGTGGCTTACATCGCCGCCATCGCAGAAGAAGCGGTCGGACTCGCTGGGGGTGTCTTGATAAGCCGCCGCATAGGAGGAAGAAGCCGTGGTTGTCCAGAAAAAATGGCCGACATGTTCAGGATTCCAGGAGTACGGGAAATTCATCTGGTTGGATTCGAATTTCCATTGCACGCCGTTCCAGTACAGATTTCCTTTTGTGAACTGCACTTTTTGGGTCGGACTCACGGAGAAATAACCAGGGAGCAGCTTATTGCCGGCAGAATACGTATAATCGTCGAACATGCCTCTTCGATCGGTTTGTTCCATCGCTTTGATCAACTCCGGCATATAATCATCCATGGTCAAATACGTCGTTTGCTGCCGCTCCCGCTTTTCCAGCGCATCCACGAAAGCGCGGATCAGCACAAAACCCCTCTGCTCTTCCATCTCGATCAGGTTCATTGCTGCCGATTCGCCCGTATCATGAGCCAGGAGGTACCGGATGACACTTGCACGGACAAAGGTCTCGTACATCATTGTCGCCGGTGTGCCATAAGCCATGGCTTTCATCTTTGGTTCAACCGATTTGTAAATGGTTTCCGCTTTCTCTTTCATCAGCGGCCAGTATTGATCGATCAGCGGGTTACAATAAGGATGGCAAAATTCGTGAATCAGAATGCTGGCATCTCCGTCATAATAGGGATTCTCCAAACCATCCTGGCGAAAACAACCCATTACCGGACTGAGAACAGATCTGCCGTCAAGGAGGTTGAACCCGATCCCATTGTTGTGCGTTCCGATGAGGAAGCTCAACCGGATCTGTGTAGCGAGGTTGTTATTGGGCCCAAAGAAACGGGTAAACCATTCATAATCAATAGTCGATAGGCCCTTGAAAGATTCGACCGCCGCGTTTTGCAGGGGCACCAACTGGGAATACCATTCGTGGAAGTTCGATTTTTGATAGAAATCGTTCAGCGCGGTCAGCATTTTCTGTCTTTGCTGAAGGTTCCAGCGATTAAAACTGGCGTCACTGTCTTTTTCGATAAAATCGTTGAACAGGATCTTACCCGTCGGTGTGATGTACAAATGAACACCGAAACTACTCACAGCATCGTAGGAAACACCTGTACGGCGGAAATCTTTTGCCAGCGAGACGGCTTCATGGTTCAGCATGGAAGCAAAATAGCTGTCTGCGCTCTCCGACACCTGCTTCACTTTACACTGCGTATATTCTTCTGCCCCTGCCAGTCGGAATATCAGGCAAATGAGTTCAACGGCTTCGCTGAACTGCGGCTCCGGGGATATTTGAAAAGTCCTCATCGGCGACTGCACGATCTCGATCAAACAGGATCGGCCGCTACTGGATATCGTGACGGTGCAACTTCTCTCATCCTTGGAAAAATTCGGATCGCAGATAATCGTCAGCTTTTCGTGGTTGTCGACGGTAGCGTGGCCGTTTGTGGGTGAAACCGAGCACCAGTCCTGATTGGCAGAAGCCTCCCAGGCGTCGGTTGCGATAAAAGAAACGGACCGGCTTTCGCCCATCGCCTCAAAGGACAATTCGGATTGCGGAAGATCCAGGATGACCCCTTTTTCACAGGAAAGCGACATCAGCCCCAGCAGGGCAAGCAGCATGGAAAAGAAGCCGAGCCTGCTGGTTTTGTTGTGGATAGGTGTCTTCATTGTAAACGAAAAGGCTGCAAAATGCAACCTTTTTCCCTGTACCCGGAGCCGGGGTCGAACCGGCACAGCCTCGCGGCCACTGGTGTTTGAGACCAGCGCGTCTACCGATTCCGCCATCCGGGCAATCGTAGCGGGTGCAAATGTAGGGTTTTTTGCGGAACTTTACAAATCTGCGTCGTTTCCGGCCATCAGGTCGGCAAGCACACAAGCCGTTACGGCCTCTACCACCGGCGGAACACGCAGTGCGAAGCACACGTCGTGCCGGCCGGGAATGGCGTAGTCGGTCATGCGGCCGTTTTCGAAATCGAAGGTGCGCTGCGCTTTCCGGATGCTTGAGGTTGGTTTGACCGCGATGCGGAATACCAGCGGATTGCCGTTGGAGATGCCGCCGTTGATGCCTCCGGCACCATTGCGGGCCGTATGGCCGGCGGCGTCGATGAACGGGTCGTTGTGTGCGGAGCCTTTCATGCGTGCGGCGGCGAAGCCGTCGCCGAACTCGATGCCACGGATGCCCGGAATGGAGAAAGTGGCGTGGGAAAGCAGCGATTCGAGCGAATCGAAGAACGGTTCGCCCAGCCCTACGGGAACGGCGGTGCACTGGCACTCCACGATGCCGCCAAGCGAATCGCCTTCGCGGATGGCTTCGTCGAGCAGATGGTCGACCGCCTCCGCATCGTCGGTAGAGATTCCTCCCACTTCCGTGAGCCGGGCCTCGATGTGCAGCGGCTCGATGAGCTTCTTGGCTATCACGCCGGCCGCCACGAGGGGCAGCGTCATGCGGCCGGAAAACCATCCGTTGCGCAGTGAACCATATTTGGCCATGGCAACGAAATCGGCATGGCCGGGACGGGGAATGGCCGTGAAGTCCTTGTAATCGGCGTCGCGGTAGTTCTTGTTGGCGAACGTCAGCGTAAGGGTGCCGTCGGTGGCACGGCGGTCGTCGATGGCGGGACGGTCGTCTTCGATGCGGGGCGTCGTGCCGCGGGCGCCGCTCTTGCGACGCAGCAGGTCGGCCGTGAAATCGGCTTCCGCCAGCGGCAGGTCGACGGGGACGCCGCGGAGCGTCACGCCGACGCAAGGTTCGTGCGAAGCGCCGAAGATGTCGAGTTGGAAACGATGTCCGAAGCGGTCCATGGGCTTATTGTTTCTTCAAATGGTTGAAGGTTTCCAGAAATCCGGGGAATGACTTGGCTATGCAGTCGGTGTTATCGATCTCCACGGGGCCGTCGGCCGACAGCGAGGCTACGAGCAGGGCCATGGCCAGGCGGTGGTCGCCGTGCGAGGAACAGGAGGCTCCCGGGAAACGGCGGTTTTCCCGACCGTAGATGGTCATCATGTCGTCGGCAATGCTGGTTTGGACGCCGAGTTTGCGGAATTCGCCCGCGAAAGACGCAGCGCGGTCGCTTTCCTTGTTGCGGAGCCGGTCGATGCCGGCGATGATGCTTTCACCTTCGGCGAAGCAAGCCAGCACGAAAAGGGGCGCGAACAAGTCGGGCGCATCGCTGATATCGTAGAAAAACGGCTGGAGGATGGAACGGCGCACGGTCACAGTGTCTTTCTCGGCATCGTGCCAGATATCGACGTGGTTGTGCCGCATGAGGTCGTAGATGGCGGCATCGGCCTGCCGCGAATGGAAATCGAGTTTGCGGAGCGTAATCTCGCCCGCTACGGCGCCCGCCACGAGCAACATGGCGGCCGCGCTCCAGTCGCGTTCCACTTCCAGCCCGAGGACCGGCGTGATGGTTTGGCCGGGCTCGATGTACCAGGTGCGGTTGAGCGTGTCGTTTTCTTCGGAATCTTCCGAGAGTTCCGGACATTCGAAACCGGTAAGGCCGAAGAAACCGGCGACACCCAGCGTCAGCCGGATGTAAGGTTCGCTGGTTACGTTCTCGATGAAGAGGGTGCTCTCGCC
>LUZC01000060.1 GCA_001603505.1 Bacteroidales bacterium Bact_11
GCTCAAGGCGCTGGTCCTGGGCTTCGGACGATGGATGATTCCCACGGTGCCCTACAGCGAATGCTATTTCCTGGAGCGCGCCAAGCGGTTCCGCGAAGCGGTGCAACTGCCGCTGCTCTACGTGGGCGGCCTGGTTTCCCGCCAGAAGATGGAAGAAGTGCTCGCTGCCGGATTTCAGGGCCTCCAGATGGCCCGCGCACTGGTGCGCGACACGGATTTCGTAAACAAGCTCAAGCGTGGCGAAATCGACCGCAGCGCCTGCGGTCATTCGAATTACTGCATCGGGCGGATGTACACGCTCGAGATGAAATGCAACCGCTGCGTGGCCGACCTGCCCGACAGGCTGCGGCGCGAAGTGGACAAAGCGGAGGAGCGATGGTCGCGCTGATTACCGGCGGAAGTTCCGGCATGGGCCTTGAGTATGCCCGGCAGCTGGCTGCGAAAGGCTTCGGCCTGATGCTGGTCAGCAACCGGGAGGAAGAACTTGCCGCTGCCGCGGAAGAAATGCGCGCCGCCTATCCCGTGCTGGTGTGGACGCATTGGCAGGACCTGGCGAGAGAAGATGCCGCCGACCGTCTCTACGACTGGTGCGTGCAGGAGCAGGGTATCCTGCCCGACGTGCTCGTCAACAACGCCGGGATGTTCTTCTTCAAGGAACTGGAGGTTTCCGACCTGGACCGCGTCCAGGCGATGCTGCATCTCCACGTGACAACCGTCACCCGCGCCAGCATCCTCTTTGGTGAAGCAATGAAGCGGCGGGGAAGCGGTTACATCCTGAATATGTCGTCGATGGCCGCGCGCCTTCCCGTGCCGGGCATCACCATCTATTCAGCCACCAAAGCCTATCTGAAGAGCTTCGGGCGGTCGCTTTCGTATGAATTGAAGCCTTTCGGCGTCGGTGTGACGACCGTCTGTCCGGCCGCCATCGCCACGCCGCTCTACCGTCTGAGCGAGAAATGGCTGCGGTTCGGCGTACGCATCGGGGTGATCCGGACGCCGCGTTGGCTGGTGAAACGGGCGTTGCGGGCCATGTTCCACAAGCGGCGCGTCATCAGCCCTTCTTTCATGAATGTATATCTTCCTCCGCTGATCGGAATGTTGCCCGGTCCTGTCGTAGCATCACTTTGGAAACACCTGAAATAAACGGACGAATCATTGTAACGGGTGCGACGGGAAGCATGGGCTCGGCAGCCGTCGAATCGCTGGCCGCGAAGGGCCGGCCCGTGCTGATGGCCTGCCGTAACCGGGCAAAGGCCGAAGCGGTACGCCTGGAGATTCTTTCCCGCCATCCGCAGGCCGACCTGGTGATAGGGGATCTTGACCTGTCGTCGATGGCGTCGGTCCGCCGCTTCGCCGAGGCTGTCGAACCGGGCTCCGTAACGGCCCTTTTCAACAACGCCGGCACCATTTCCAAAGGCTACAGAATCACCGAAGATGGATTCGAGAACACATTCTCCGTCAATTACTTCGGCCCCTGGCTGCTTACCACGCTGGTGCTGCCGAAACTCCCCGCCGACGCTCCTATCGTGAACATGGTTTCCCTGACTTGCCGATTCGTCGACATAGACGAAGCCGCCCTGATTCCATCGGAGAAAGATTTCAGTCAACTGGGTACCTATGCGCGCGCCAAACGGGCGCTGCTGTCGTTCTCCATGGAACTGGCCCGCCGCTGTCCGTCGCTCCGCGTGAACATGGCCGATCCTGGCGTCGTGGCCTCCGACATGATCGATCTGGGACACTGGTACGACCCGCTGGCAGACGCGCTGTTCAAGCCCTTCTGCAAGAAACCTGAAAACGGCGTCAAGCCCGCCCTGCGCGCCCTTGAAGCCGCTGAAGGAAACCGCTACTTCGTGGGTAAGGGAAGTCACGCCATACCGTCCCGTTATCTCACGCCGGAACTTGACAGGCGTCTGTGGGATGCGACCGCGCAACATCTGTCCGTTTCGTACATCTAACAGAAAAAGAGCACATGAAACGATCCATCCGTATACTCACACTGGCGGTTCTCTGCGGCCTGGCCGTCGGTTGCGAAGGTGCAGTCAATCCGGGCAAAAAGACGAACGAGGGGCTGAACACTCTGTATTTCATGCTCGACGGAGAGGTGATATCCAGCGGGGGAAGGGCGCCGAACTGGGTACGGAGCCTGTTCGGCATCTTCAACCCCAATCCTGATAAATCGGACACGCCGCCCCGAAGCGTTTTTGCCGGCTTCACCGAGGCGGGCGACGTGTTCTGGATCGACGCATCCCTGACACTCAACGAGTGGGATGCAACGCCCCTCTACATCCAGTTTCCGGCCCGAATGATGAAGCAGGGCGCGACCATCGACTATCCGCATCTGCAGGCAAAGATGCCTTATATCAGCGGCTATGAGCGGGATATGTCTTTCCCGCAGGGCTATGCGTTCACACCGATCCGTCGCAGCGCGGATTTCCTTGACGGTTCGCTTCACATCCGTTCCTGGGATCCGGAGACGGGCATTCTTTCCGGCGAATTCAAGTTCAAGGTCAGGATGATTTCCGAAGGCATCGCTAACGATACCTTCCATGCATCCAGCAAGAACAACCAGCATCCCGACGAATATGAAGTGCGTCCGCGCATGACCATGGAACTCGCGATAACGCGGGGCACGTTCGACGTCAGTTATGAGGAGTGATCATTGCCGTTTGACGGCGGCGATGTTGAGCACCAGATAATAGGTGAGGATCAGCACCAGGCAGAGGCTCACGGTCACGTACCAGGGGCCTTTTATTTCCCGGATCAGACAGGCCGCCACCAGCACGACGCTTCCCACGATGAAGGCCTTCAGCAGGCCTGTCATCTTCTTGAGCGAGAACATCGGGAACTCACACACCAGCAACAGGGAAAAGACCACCGTCAGAACCGGAATAAACCACACCGTGTGCATCAGGATGTGCAGAAATCCGTCGGTATAAAAGGAATAAACGCAGAGCGGAGTAAGGAGCAGCGCACAGCCGGAGGTGGCTAGGCCCAGGAAACTCGTGGACTGGCGCGTGTCGAGATTGAACTTCGCCAGTCGAAGTGCGGAAGCAGCCGTAATCAGGAACGGGAACCAGCGCAGCAGCGGAATTTCAGGATGCGCGATGCTGTATAGGGAAAAAAGACTGACAGAAGGAGCCAGGCCGAAGCTGACCAGGTCGGCCAGCGAATCGAGCTCCTTGCCGATTTCGGAATAGGCTCCCAGCAGACGGGCAAAGAAACCGTCGGAAAAATCGAAGAGTTCGGAAATCAAAAGGCATAACAGCACGGCGGAAAAGTACCCCCGCACCGCAAAAACAACCCCTGTGCAACCTGAAAGCAGGTTGCACAGGGTAAGGATGTTCGGAATGTGCTTCTTCATCAGAGGCCCAGTTTCTTGCGGATGTCCTTGGGGATGGCGTCCTTGTGGACCATGATGCTGACCACGCGCATCTGCACGTACGCACGCGACATGAAGAGGTAACCCTTCATCTCAGGGTTACGTCCTTCGCCCCAGGAGTTCTTGGTCTTGTAGAAGAGGTTGCCGTTCTGGTCCTTGAACAGGCCCGTAAGGTGCATCAGGTGATCGTCGACCGTCTGGAAGTGCTCGAAGTCGACCTGGCGCACCTCCTGCGTGACCACGCGGTCGGGATACACTTTTTCCAGCTTCACGGCTTCAGAGAAATCCTTCGGTTCGGGACAGATGGCGATGCCACGGTTGTGCTGGAATTCGCCGGCCTTGAGGTCGCCGTCCCAGGCCACGGTATAACCGTTCTTCAGGGCGTTGTCGATGATGTCCATGAAGTCGTCGAGCGGTACGTTCCACAGGCGCGCATGGTCCCAGTTGTCGGGAATCTCGAGCGGCACCTGCTGGTAGAACGGATGGTGGCTGAAACTCGTGAGTTCGATGTAGTCGCTCACGTCGTCGAGCCCGAGCATCTTGGCGAAACTCTTGGGAGTATACGTCTTTCCGTTGTACTCGAATGTCTCGGGAACTTCACCGAGATAGATGTCGAACAGGCTCTTCATGAGCTTGTTGTACTCCGGGCTCAGGTTCTTGAGTTCCACCGACACTTCCGCGATGGCCTTCAGGTAGGAGGACAGTTCACCGTGGTTATGCCTGTCGGAATCGTAGTTGATGCCGTTATAGGCGCTTTCCGGCACAATGCCATACTTGGCGATGGCATTGGTAGCCATGTGAGCGATGGAGCCGGGGTTGATGTTGCCCTTGCCCTGGCGGAGGTAATTGTCGAAAATGCGGTCGTTGTAGTTATTGCGCACGACGAACATTTCGGAGAGGTCGTATTCGCCCTTGCCCTGACGGAGCAGTTCGGCTTCCAGGAAGGATACCGTGGCGAAGCACCAGCAGGTGCCCGTGGAGGCCTGGTCCTTGACCGGCGTGACGGGGATGTCGCGCACAGGCGTGAACTGGTAGATGGTCTGCGTCTGTGCAAAGGCAGCGGTACAGAGGACCGCGGCTAATGTGATGGTGAGAAAGCGTCTCATGGCTTATTTGATGCCGAGTTTCTTCTTGATGTCTTTCGGAATGGCGTTCTTGTGGACCATGAAGTCCATGGTCTTGTATTTCACATACGCTTCGGATACGTACCAGAGGCCCTTGTACTTGCCGGTCTCGCCCCAGGAGTTCTTGACCATGTAGTATTTAGTGCCGTTCTGGTCCTTGGCGATGCCGTAGATCTGCATGCCGTGGTCGTCGGTCGTCGTCTTGTTGTCGTAGCCTTCCTGACGGAGTTCCGGGGTGATGGTCAGCTCGGGAACCGGCTTATTGAAGGTCGGACGCTGGCCCTGCGGAGCGGCACCGACCCAGCGGGCCTGGTCGCTGCCTGCCTGCTGCGCCTGTTTCTGGATGGCTTCCATGTCGGGCACGAGGCCGATGCCGTCGCGGGTGAAGCCCTGCTCGCTCACATCGGAAGCCCAGGCCACAGTGTAACCGTTCTCGACGGCGTAGTCGATAATGGCCATCATTTCGTCCATCGGCACATTGTAGGCCTGCTCCCAGCGCCAGTTATCTTCCACTTCCACAGGATGCTTCTCATAGTAGGAGAGGTGGGTCCAGGAAGTGAAATCCAGATAGTCGTCGAGGTTGACGTTCAGGCTCTCGAAATAGCTTTTCGGAGTATATTCCCTTCCCTTCCAGGTGAACTTCTCGGGAATGGGGCCGAGGTAAGCGTCAAGAATGCCCTGGAGACCCTTCTTCCAGGCGGTGGAGAGCTTGCGGTTGGGATTCTTCAGGATACCGTCCAGATAGCCTTTCAGCCCGGCTTCGAGTTCGCCGTGCATATGGCGGTCCGTACCGTAGTTCAGACCCGGCATGATGTCATTGGGGACGATACCGTAGTCGCGGAGCACGTAGATCAGGTCGCCGAACGAGCTGCCCTGGGCATAGTTGAGTTTGCCGTCCACACGAATGTATTTAACGGCCTTATCGGCATAAGCGTGGGAGACGACAAACATCTCGGAGAGATCGGGATAGTCTTCTTCCTTCAGCTTGTTGATGCGGATGGCTTCGGATTCGATGAAGGAGAGGGAGGAGAAGCACCAGCAGGTACCGGAGCTGGCCTGGTTCTTCACGGAGGTGATGGGGTTCTCTTTCACGACGGTGAACTGGAAGCCTTCACCCTTGTCTTCGGGTTTCGGAGGCATGGGGCCCATGGGCGGTTGTGCAGCAGCGGCGATGCTGATCAACGCGACTGCGAAAAGAAGGATTTTCTTCATATTGGAATGGATGATTAGTTGATCTTTGTTTAATCCACAAATATAAGAAATTGTCCCGACATATACAAGACTGACAAAATGGCATAAAACGGGCCTTGGTCGGTTATTTGTTTGATCAGTTACGGCCATAAAGCCAAAAATGAATTGAAAAAAAGGAGGAAAAATATATGAACAAAGAGAACCTTGAATTGCTTGGCAAATACGCCATCAATCTGAACGAACGGGCGCGAAGCGGCAAGCTCGACCCGGTGATCGGCCGTGACGACGAGATCCGCCGGGTACTGCAGATCCTTTCGCGGCGCACGAAGAACAACCCGATCCTCGTGGGCGAGCCGGGCGTCGGCAAGACCGCCATTTCCGAGGGCATTGCCCAGCGGATCGTCAACGGGGACGTACCTGAAAACCTGAAAAGCAAGGAAATCTATTCTCTCGACATGGGCGCGCTGATCGCCGGCGCGAAGTATCAGGGCGAATTCGAGGAGCGTCTGAAAGGCGTGGTGAAAGCCGTCACGGAGAGCGAAGGACAGATCATCCTCTTCATCGATGAAATCCACACGCTGGTGGGCGCCGGGCGCTCGAGCGGCGCTATGGATGCGGCCAACATCCTGAAACCGGCCCTGGCGCGCGGCGAGCTGCGGGCCATCGGCTCCACCACGCTCGACGAATACCAGAAATACTTCGAGACCGACAAGGCGCTGGAGCGCCGCTTCCAGATGGTGATGGTCGACGAGCCGTCGGTGGCAGAATCCATCTCCATCCTGCGTGGCTTGAAAGAGAAATACGAGAACCACCACAAGGTGCGCATCGAAGACGACGCGATTATCGCGGCAGTCGAGCTCTCGCACCGCTATATTACCAACCGGTTCCTGCCCGACAAGGCCATTGACCTCGTGGACGAGGCGGCCTCGAAACTGCGGCTTGAAATGAACTCCGTGCCCGAGTGCATCGATGAACTCGACCGTCGGATCAAACAGCTGCAGATCGAGAAAGAAGCCGTGAAACGGGAAGGGGAGTCCCCGAAACTCCAGTCGATCAACGAGGAATTGGAGAAAGCCCGGGAGGAACGTGCCCGGCTTGGCAAGCAGTGGGACTGCGAAAAGGGCCTGCTGAAAGCCATCCAGGAAAACCGCCAGGCCATCGAGGACTACCGCATCGAAGCCGATGCGGCGGAACGTCGCGGCGACTACGGTCGCGTGGCGGAACTCCGCTACGGCAAAATGGCGGATGCGCAGAAGCAGATCGAAGTCCTCGAGAAGCAGAAAGCCGAGAATCCCGACCCCATCATGAATGAGGCCGTAACCGACGAGGACATCGCCGAGGTCGTGGCCAAGTGGACGGGCATCCCGGTCAACAAGATGCTGCAGAGCGAGCGCGAGAAGCTCCTCCATATCGAAGAGGTGCTGCACAAGCGTGTCATCGGGCAGAACGAGGCCATCGCGGCCGTGTCGAACGCCGTCCGGCGCAGCCGGGCCGGCCTGCAGAACGAGAAGCGGCCGATCGGCAGTTTCCTGTTCCTGGGCACCACGGGCGTTGGCAAGACCGAACTGGCCAAGGCCCTGGCCGAATACCTGTTCAACGACGAGAACATGATGACGCGTATCGACATGAGCGAATACCAGGAGCGTCACACCGTGAGCCGCCTGGTGGGCGCGCCTCCGGGATATGTCGGTTACGATGAAGGCGGCCAGCTCACGGAGGCCGTGCGTCGGAAACCCTATTCGGTGATCCTGCTCGACGAGATCGAAAAAGCGCACCCCGACGTGTTCAACGTACTGCTTCAGGTGCTCGACGACGGTCGACTGACCGACAACAAGGGGCGTACGGTCGACTTCAAGAACACGATTCTCATCATGACTTCGAACCTGAAGCCTGAACTGGTGAAAGAGAGTTTCCGGCCGGAGTTCATCAACCGGATCGACGAGATTATCGTGTTCCACGAACTCACGCCGGCCGACATCCGGCAAATCGTGGAGCTGCAGATCGGCCAGTTAAAGGAAAAACTTGCGTCGATGGGCATTACGATCGGTTTTACCGAGGAGTTCATCGACTACCTGAGCGACAAGGGATACGACCCTGCCTATGGTGCTCGTCCCGTGAAGCGTGTGCTCCAGAAAGAGCTTATCGACGAGTTGGCGAAGAAGCTGCTCGACGGCTCGCTCACGCGTGACAAAGCCATCACCGCCACGTTCAAGGACGGGCAGTTGGAGCTTTCCTGACGCCGCCGTCCCCGGTTTCCGTCCTTTTGCGCTGCAACGGACGCAACTGACAGATAGTTATTTATGCAAACTGCTCCCTCTCGTTTCGATGGGAAGCAGTTTTTATATTCTGCTGATTGTCAAGTGCGTCCGTTGCAGAATGGAATTAAGAATCGTTAGCTTGGATTTAAAATCGTTTTTGTATCTTCGCGGAGAAATTGGAAAACGCATGGAACTATGACGGTGGAAATACTATTGTTGCTTGCCGGACTGGTGCTGGTTCTCGTGGGAGCGGAGGCTATTGTCGACGGCGCGTCGGCGCTGGCGAGACGGTGGGGGATCAGTGAATTCGTAATCGGCCTGACGGTCGTAGCAATCGGGACATCGGCGCCGGAGATGGTAGTCAGTTTCATCTCGGCCATCGAGAAGAACTCCGACCTGGCCGTCGGCAACATCATCGGCTCCAATATCTTCAACACCGCGCTCATCCTTGGACTGTCGGCCATCATCGCGCCCGTGGCCATCACCCGCGGCAACCTGCGCCGCGACATCCCCGTCAATATCGGCATCACGGCCCTGCTCATTGTCCTCGGCCTCAAGAAAACCCTCTTCGGCATCGGCGAAAACGGCCTCAGCCGTATAGAAGGCATCGCCTTCCTGGCACTGTTCGCCTGGTATATGATTACCTCATTCGTGCACGACAAGGAAAACAGGCCGGAGGCGGCAGATGAACCTGGAGATGCGGCCAAACCCCGGCCGCTCATTGTCGCGATCCTGTATGTCGTCGCCGGTATCCTGGGCCTCGTGTACGGCGGCCGCCTGTTCGTCGACCATGCACAGGTCATTGCGCAGATGGCAGGCCTGAGCGACAAATTCATCGCCATTACCGTGCTGGCGGCCGGCACCTCGCTGCCCGAACTGGCCACCAGCTGCATCGCAGCGGCCAAGGGCAAGGGCCAGCTGGCACTTGGCAATGTGCTTGGATCCAATACGTTCAACATCCTGCTGATTCTCGGCGGATCGGCCGTCATCAACCCGCTGTCGATGGACAACATCACATATATGGACTACACGGCCCTGTTTGTGTGCGCCCTGAGCCTCGTGCTCTTCTCCAGAACCGGGCTGCGGAACCGCATCGACCGCTTTGAGGGAGTGATCCTCGTGCTGATCCAGGCCATCTATTTTGCTTACCTTTTCCTTCTCCATTAATGTCGTTCTGGGAAATATTACTGCTCGCCGTCGGCGTTTCGATGGACGCTTTTGCCGTTTCAATCGGCAAGGGCCTCTCCGCCAAGAAAGTGACGTGGAAAGAAGTGCTGTGCGTCGGACTCTGGTTCGGCGGTTTCCAGGCGCTGATGCCCGTGATCGGGTATTACCTCGGCTTCAGTTTCGCCGGCCTGGTGGAGAAAGTGGACCACTGGATCGCCTTCGGCCTGCTGCTGCTGATCGGAGCCAACATGATCCGGGAAGCCCTGCATGATGAAGAGAAACCCGCCGACAGTTCGTTCGGCTTCCGGACGATGCTGATCCTGGCCATTGCGACCAGCATCGACGCTCTCGCGCTGGGTATCTCCTTCGCCTTCCTGGGAACGCCGCTCTGGAGGTCGGTCGCGCTGATCGGCGTCACGACGTTCGCCTTCTCGGCCGTCGGCCTGCTCATCGGAAAGAAAGTGGGGAACCATTTCCACAAAGGCGCTCAGATCCTCGGGGGCGCCATTCTCATCGCCATCGGTGTCAAGATCCTGCTGGAGCACCTTTTCCTCTGACCGTCCGCGACAACTTGCCATTCCTGAAGCGGTAGGATACGGCAATGCCGCGTCCGTACTTTTCGTTGATTTCTTTCATTCTTGCGCGGAACATCCTCCCGTGGGCAGAGGTGTCATTCCATTGGTTCACCAGGATTTGGTAGTGGATCATCTCGTGAAGCAGGATGTCTTCCAATTCATTTTCCGGAAGGTCGAACCGCGTGCTGATGCGAATGCGGAAATCGTAGTATTCCACTCCGCGGAACAACTTGCGGCGTTTCTTGTACGTGCACGCGCCCAGGCTGCGCGTGGCATGGCCCAGCTTCAGCGGTACGGGCGGCAGCTGTCCCCCGAAAAAGACTTCGTTAAACGATTCAAAACGGCTCTGCAGGAATGGAAGCGTAGCAATCATCGTCCAAAAATACGAATTTTTGGGCCTTCGGGGCAATTTTTCTAAATTTGTAGAAAACATCGCTCCATGCACGACGCCTATATTCTTGCCCTGGATCAGGGAACCACCAGTTCCCGGGCCATCGTCTTCGACCACGAAGGCAACGCCATCGCCACTTGCCAGAAAGAATTCCCTCAGTATTTTCCCCATCCCGGCTGGGTGGAGCACGATCCGGTGGAGATATGGTCGTCGCAGTCTGCCGTGATGGCCGAAGCGGTCGCCTCGCTGGGCGGATTCCGCAACGGCATCAGCGGCATCGGCATCACCAACCAGCGCGAAACCACCATCGTGTGGGATGCGGCGACGGGGCGCCCGGTGTACAACGCCATCGTGTGGCAGGACCGCCGCACGGCGGAATACTGCGACCGGCTTAAGGCGCAAGGCCTTACAGAATGGATCCGTGGCAAGACAGGACTGCTTGTAGATGCCTATTTCAGCGCAACGAAAGTAAAGTGGATCCTGGACAACGTGCCGCAAGCCAGGGCCCGGGCGGAACGGGGAGAACTCCGGTTCGGTACCGTGGACAGCTGGCTGGTGTGGAACCTCACCGGAGGTGCAGCGCATGTCACCGACGTAAGCAACGCATCCCGCACGCTCCTGTTCAATATCCATTCGCTGGAATGGGACACGGAATTGCTCGACCTGTTCGGCATCCCGGCTTCGATGCTGCCGAAAGTGTGCTCTTCCAGTGAAATACTCGGCTGCACGCATGCCTCGATCCTCAGCGGAAAAGTGCCTATCGCGGGCATCGCAGGCGACCAGCAGGCCGCCCTGTTCGGGCAGATGTGCGTGGAACCCGGCTCCGTGAAAAGCACGTACGGGACCGGCAGTTTCCTGCTGATGAACAGTGGACCGCGCCCCATGGACTCTCAGAATAATCTGCTGACCACAGTAGCCTGGAAAATCGGAGACTGCGTGGATTATGCGTTGGAAGGCAGCATTTTCGTGGCAGGCAGTGTCGTGCAATGGCTACGCGACGGATTGGGAATTATCCGGTCTTCAGAAGAGATTGAGCGCCTGGCGGCCAATGTGCCGGATTCGGGGGGCGTGGTTTTCGTGCCCGCACTCACGGGACTCGGCGCACCCTATTGGGATGCCTCGGCCCGCGGAAGCCTGTATGGCATCACCCGGGGCACGACAGCGGAGCACATTGCCCGTGCAGCCCTGGAGGGCATCGCCTTCCAGACCATGGACATCGTTTCCGCCATGGAGAAAGATGCCGGCGTAGCCCTGAAGGATCTCAAAGTGGACGGCGGCGCTTCGCGCAACAACCTGCTGATGCAGTTTCAGGCCGACTTGCTGGGTGTCGACGTGATCCGCCCGAGCACCACGGAAACCACGGCGCTTGGCGCCGCATTCCTCGCCGGGCTGGCCACGGGCTTCTGGTCGGGCATCGACGAACTCAAGGCCATCTGGCAGACGGAGCGCCGTTTCACGCCTTGCATGGAACAGGCAGCGGTCGAGGCTGCCAAAAAGGCCTGGTCCGACGCCATCCGCCGGACTACATCGTTCCACCGCCAATAAAGGCGCGGAGAAGGGAAGTGGCCGGGACTTCCTTGTCGTCGACCGGCGTAAAATAGTGGATGAATTTCAACAGGCGGTGCGCCTCGCTGTATTCCGGACAGTTTTTGGGAATGGTACGCAGAATCAGCTCCGCATGTGCCCTGAGCACGGCGAATTCGACCAGATAGGCCGAATTGAACATCACGTCGGCATTCTCCTGATACGGATAAATCCACTGTTCTTCGGCACGACGCACGTTGGGCCACTGATTGATGGTCTCACGGGCCGAAAAGGCGCCCTTGTTGTAGTCGCGGATAATGCGGCGCAACAGGCGGTTGTCGCTGGTCGGCACCCAGTTGTGGTCGTCGAGCGAGATGCTGGTGAGCGTAGAGATGAATATCTTGAAGGTATTCTCGGCGGGCACTTGGGGTATCAACTGCGGATTAAGCGCATGAATACCCTCGATGAGCAGCACGCGGCCCGGTGCCATCTGCAGGTGCTTGCCGTTGTATTCGCGCCGGCCAGTCACAAAGTTGAACTCCGGAACGTCCACCACTTCGCCTTTCAATAGCTTCAGCACGTCCTGCTCCAGCGCCCGATGGTCCACGGTCTCGAAATTGTCGAAGTCGAAGCTGCCATCGGGCAGTTTCGGGGTATCGATGCGATTCACGAAGTAGTCGTCGGTCGAAAAGGAGATAGGCCACAGTCCGCAGGCTTTCAGCTGTACGCTGAGCCGTCGTGTCACCGTGGTCTTGCCACTACTCGACGGACCGGTGATCAGGACGATGCGTACCGGATGCTCCGGGTCGTTGTATCGCCGCTCGATTTCCTCAGCCATCTGCACCAGCTTCTTCTCCTGAAGCGCTTCCGAAATCTGGATCAGATCGGCCGCACCGCCGTTCAGGCAGGCACGGTTCACGTCACCCGCGTTCCGCAGGTTCATGATCTTATTCCATTTGAAATCTTCCGTAAAGACTTCGAATGTCTTGGGCTGGTCTACGTAAGGTGCCAGTTGATTCGGATTGTAGCGGTCGGGGACGCGCAGCAGGATACCGCCATGATAAAGCACGATGTCCCAGACCTTTATATAACCCGCCGAAGGGAGGAGACGACCGTAGTAGTAATCCACCGTATCCCCCAGCATATAGTAGTCCACATAGGGTTGTCCGCTGGTTTCCAGCAAGGCGACTTTGTCTTCATACCCCTGCTCGCGGAAAATATCGATTGCCTCTTCCAGCCGCACCTCACGCCTGTGGAAGGGCATGTTTTCATCGATGATCGCCTGCATCCGTTGCTTGATCTTCCGCACGTCCGATTCGGTGACCTCGCTGTCGTCGGGCTTGTGGAGCTCGCAAAAATAGCCGTTTGAGATGGGATGCTTGATATTGATGTTCGCCTGCGGCCAGATATCCTGCGTGGCCTTGCAAAGCAGGAACGAGAGTGAACGGCAGTAAACGCGCCGGGCGCTGGCGTCGCGCAGGTCAAGGAATTCGATGTCGCGGTTGTTGTAGACGCGGAAGCGAAGCCCCTGCGATACGTTGTTCACCTTGGCCGATACGATGTCGAACGGACGTTCAAATTCGAATTCGGGGAGCATTTCCTCAAGCGTCGTGCCTTCATTGAAGTGCTTGGACGTGTGCGTGTTCTTGCAGTAAATCTTGAGCATGGACTAGCGGTTTTGTTCGATGAATTGTAGGAGGTCCCGCCACACCTGGGCACGGTCGGTTTCATTGTGAATCTCGTGGCGCATGCCGGGATAGACCTTGACTTTCACGTTGCGGTACCCGACATGGGAGAGCAACTGAACGGCCTGCCGGAACTGCTTGTCGCTGCCACGGCAGGGATCGAGTTCGCCCGAAATGAACAGGATTGGCAAATCGGGGCGCTTTACGGCCCAGCCCTTGCGTGCGTAGCAGTCCTGCATCAGGCCCATCAGGTTGTAGAAGCCGTTGGCGGTGAATACATACTGGCAGAGCGGATCGGCGTGGTAGGCTTTGAGGGTATCGGGATCGGAACAGACCCAGGCGGCAGGCCATCCTTCTCCCGCAAACGGCTTGTTGTAGGCGCCGAAGGACATCTTCTGGAGAAGTTCCGGGCGATAGTGCCAGCCGCGCGTCTTACCGAAAAACGCCGCGATCGCCTTCCCTGCGCCTTTGGCGGGATTGTCGACCGGGCATCCGCAGACGACGAGCGCATCGATCAGGTCGTCATAACGTTTGGCGAACGAGCGGACGGCCATCGAACCCATGCTGTGGCCGAACAGCATCAGTTTGCATTCCGGATACCGGGGACGGATCCATTCATTGACCCCCCGGATATCCTCGACCAGGGCATTCCAGCCTCCGTCGTACAGATAGCCCAGGTCCTCGGGGTCCTTGATGGAAGCGCCGTGCCCGCGCAAGTCATGGATGACGCAGAGATATCCGTTTTCAGAAAGATATTCCATCAGGGGCACGTACCGCTCTTTGTGTTCGCACATGCCGTGTACCATCTGTACGATTGCCTTGGGTTCGCCCTCGGGCAACGACATCAGCCCGGCGAGAATCACCCCGTCGGCCGAGGCATCGAGAGAAAATGATTGGATCGACATATATACCGATATTACTTTGATAATTTACGAAACAGGCTGGCCGGGAGTTCGCTGATCAGGATGATGCCCAGGACGATGGCAATGGTTACCTTGATGGCCATGAAACCACTGCCGAGCGCCAGCCGCAGTTGGTCGGACACTACGTAATAGGTAGTCCAGAACACACCCGCACCCGGCACAAGCGGGAAGATTCCGCAAAGGAGGAACACGATGGCCGGGCAGCGGTCCCATACGGAGAAACAACGCGCCGATAACGTCACGAGCATTGTCGCAAACACCGTGGCCGCAGGCGCCGAAAAAGCCGCATAACGCACCAGGATCATGTAGAGGATCCAGCCCAGCGTGCCGCTGATTCCGCAGAGCACATAATACTTACGCGGAACGCCGAACAGGACGGCGAATGCGGCAGTCCCGATGAATGCGGAAATAATCTGTACCCACATCTGTGCGGTGAAAGCATCGACGGTCATTCCCTGCAGCACAATCATGGAGCCGGAAATCAAACTGTCGCAAACGAAAGCCAGTGCCACGCCGGCGGCAATGCAGAAAAACACCAGCAATGCATCCAGTAAGCGGGTTGCGCCGGCAATATAGTCTTCATTGGCCAAATCGCGTACGCCGTTGACGAACGGCACTCCCGGAATCAGAGGGATGATGGCGCCGATGATCATGTTGGGCAGGCTATGTCCGAATCCGGCATATTTGAAAAGGATGCAGAGAGACGTGACGAAAAATCCTCCGACAATGTTGCCCACGATTTTCGACATGTGGGGCGCCGTGACAAACAACACAAGAATCCACAAGAGTATGCCGCAGATGAACGATGCGGCACAATCGAGCAGACCGCCGCCGAATACGATGCAGAAACCGGCACTGCCCAACGCGGAGGCAAGGATCTGTTCCCAGCGGGGGTGAGGTTTCATGTTGCGGATCTCCTCGAGTCGGACCCGGGCCTGCTCGATGGAATACTTGCCGGCAACGATATCGCGCGAAAGCTGGTTGACTGCCACCACCTTGTCGAGTTGCGTTCCCTTGAAGGGTATGAACTCCACGTTCGCATATTTGTTGAAGCTGCTGGTGGTGAAAATGCCGTTGCTCAGGACGAAGAAACTCTTGGAATCTACACCGTAGTACGACGCGATGCGTTCCATGGTTTCCTCGACACGAGATATTTCAGCCCCGTTTTCGAGCAGGATGTGACCCGCTTCGGAAGCGATGGCCAATGCTTCTGCGTGCTGCTGTCCGTCGGAAAGATTTTGTTCCATAGTGCAAAGATAATCTATTTTCATTATCTTTGAGGCTCGAAAGAAAACTCAATTTCCAAATGAAAAGAATCGTTTCTATCGTGGCAGTCATGGCTTTCAGCCTTGGCTCGCTGGTTTCTGCACAGCAGATGCCCCCGATTCCCGTTGACCCCAACGTCAGGATCGGCCAACTCGAAAACGGATTGACCTACTACATCCGGCACAATGAAGAGCCGAAGGGGCAGGCCAATTTTTACATCGCCCAGAAAGTGGGTTCCATCCTTGAAGACGAAGAGCAGCGCGGTCTTGCGCATTTCCTCGAGCATATGTGTTTCAACGGTACTGAACATTTCCCCGGCAACGGCGTGGTGAAGTACTGTGAGTCGATCGGCGTGAAATTCGGCGCCGACCTGAACGCCTACACCAGCATCGACGAGACCGTCTACAACATTGACAACGTCCCCGTGGCCAAGGTGCCCTCGGCCGTCGATTCCTGCCTCTGGATCCTGCACGACTGGGCCGACGGCCTGCTGCTGACCGATGAGGACATCGACGGTGAGCGCGGCGTCATCCACGAGGAATGGCGCAGCCGCCAGAACGCCCAGATGCGCATGTACGAGCAGTTCCTGCCCATTATCTATCCGGGCAACAAATACGCGGAACGCCTGCCGATCGGCCTGATGGAGGTGGTGGACAACTTCCCTTACAAGGTGCTGCGCGACTACTATGAGAAATGGTATCGCCCCGACCAGCAGGGCATCGTGGTGGTCGGCGACATCGACGTGGATGAGGTGGAAGGCAAGATCAAAGACATCTTCGGTCCTATCCAGATGCCTGAAAACCCCTCAGAGCGTTACTATGTACAGGTCGAGGACAACGATGATACCATCGTCAGCCTGGTCAAGGACAAGGAGAACCCGACGGCCATCACGTTCCTGATGTGGAAGCACGACGCCTATCCCGACGCCATGAAGGGCGACATGAACTATCTCATTTACAAATATGTCCTGGGCATGGCCGACATGATGCTCAACGAGCGCTTGCGGGACATGACCAAACTGCCCGAACCTCCGTTTATGATGGCGCAGTTCTCCAGCGACGACGACTTTTTCCTCTCCAAGACCAAGAAGTGCTACTTCGGTTATATGGCCTGCGACGAGAACAAATTGGAAAACGCGACGGCAACCCTCTGGCGCGAGATCCTGCGTGCCAAACGGGGTGGCTTCACCGCCAGCGAATATGAGCGTGCCCGCAGCGAATATATGAGCCAGGTGGAATCCGAATACAACGCCCGCGAGAAGAAGAGCAGCGCTTCTTACTGCAAGGAGTATGTACGCAACTTCATCGACCACGAGCCGATTATGGGCATCGAGAACCAGTTCACACTCTCCCAGCAGCTCTGCCCCAACATCCCTGTCGAAGTCGTCAACCAGATCTTCGGCAATTTAGTGGAAGAAGGGAAGAACCTCGTGGTGGTCGGCATGCTTCCCGACAAGGAAGGCGTGACCTATCCCACGGAAGAGGAAATGAAGAAGATGCTCGCCGATGTAGCAGCCGAGACCATCGAGCCGTTCCAGGAGGAAATCTCCAACGAGCCACTGATCGCCCAGCTGCCGAAGCCTGGCAAGATCAAGAAGACGGAGACCGCTCCCTTCGGTTTCGCCAAGTACATCCTTTCCAACGGCGCCACCGTGTATGTGAAGCCGACCGATTTCAACAAGGACCAGATCATCATGCGCGCCTACAGTGACGGCGGCACCTCGCTCTATCCGGAAAGCGAAGCGATCAACCTGAAGAATATCGGCGTATTCACCGAGGGCGGCGTGGGCAACTTCAGTACCACGGCCCTGAACAAGGCGCTCGCCGGCAAGCAGGCCGGAGCCACTCCGTTCATCCGCCTGTATGAAGAAGGTGTCAGCGCCGCCAGCACGCCGAAGGACCTGGAGACGATGATGCAGCTCGTATACCTCCGCTTCACAGCACCCCGCACGGATGACGATGCGTTCGCTTCTTGGAAGAACCGGACCTATGCCCAGCTCGTCAACCAGGAGGCACAGCCGATGACCGCTTTCCAGGATACCCTCTACAAGGTCATCTACAACAACAATCCCCGCCAGACCATGACCAAGGCGGCCGACCTCGACAAGGTCGATTACCATCGCATCATGGAAATCGCGAAGGAGCGTTTCGCCAACGCGGCCGATTTCACCTTCATCTTCGCCGGCGCTTTCACTATCGACGAGATCCGCCCGCTGATCGAGCAGTACATCGCTTCGCTGCCCGGCCAGGGAAAGAAGGAAAAGGCTGTGGAGGTGATGAATTTCGCCACCGGACAGAATGAAGTGGTGTTCGGTAAGAAGATGGAAGTCCCGATGGCCGTGGTGCTCTACCTCGAATCCGGCATGGGCACGTATGACATGAAGAACTACTTGACGATGGAAATCGCTCACCAGATACTCAACATTGTCTATACCGAGGAGATCCGTGAGAAGGAAGGCGGCACCTATGGCGTGAGTACCAACGGTGGTTACAATGTACAGCCGAAGACCACCGAAGAGTTCCTCCAGATCGTCTATCAGACCAGCCCTGAGGATTACGAGCGCCTGAACAAGCGCATCGAGGAGCTGCTCGCCGACTTTGCACAGAACGGCCCTTCCGACGCCAATCTCCAGAAGGTCAAGGACTACATGCACAAGACTCACCAAGAAAACCTGCGCGAGAATTACTTCTGGGCCAACACGCTCAAGGATTATCTGCAGTATGATGTCGACGGCATCACCGGCTACGACGAAATCCTCGATTCCATCACGGCCGACGACGTGCGCGCCGCCATCGAGCATATGCTGAAGCAGGGCAACCAGTCCAAGGTCGTGATGTATGGCATTACCGAATAATAACGCTAGACCAATCCTATGAGCCAGCTGCACATCATCGACCATCCCATGATCCAGCACAAGCTGAGCATCATGCGCGACATCCACACCGGGTCGAAAGACTTCCGGGAACTCCTCAAGGAAATCTCCCTGTTGATGGGCTACGAAGTAACTCGCGACCTTCCGCTCGAACCCGTCGAAATCGAAACGCCGATGCGCAAGATGACCGCCCGTGTCATTTCCGGCAAGAAACTGGCCATCGTCCCGATCCTGCGTGCAGGACTCGGGATGGTGGAGGGACTGCTGACACTGCTGCCCGTCGCCAAGGTGGGCCACATCGGTCTCTACCGCGACGAGGTCACACACAAGCCCGTGTCGTACTACTGCAAGATGCCGTTCGATATCGACCAGCGACTGGTCATCGTAACCGATCCGATGCTCGCCACAGGCGGCAGCGCATCCGACGCCCTGACGATGCTCAAGAACCTGGGCTGCCAGCATCTTCGCCTGATGTGCCTCGTGGCTGCGCCTGAGGGCGTGAAGAAACTGCAAAAGGATCATCCCGACGTGGACATCTACACCGCGGCCCTCGACGAGGAGCTCAACAGCGATGCCTACATTCTTCCGGGACTCGGCGACGCAGGCGACCGTATTTTCGGCACGAAATGATCTGGCTTTACTTGCTTTCCGCCGTGCCGCTGGCACTGTTCATCATTCTGCTCCTGGTGATGGATTCCTTCTCTTTGACAAAGTGGCCGATTTTGATCTGGAGCATTATGGCGGGCGTGGCGATGTGTGCACTTTCGTGGCTCATCTGCCGCATTCCTGCCATAGGGGAAAGCAAGCTGCTCGTATCAGTCGTAGAGGAACTGCTCAAAGGAGCAGTCCTCTACGTGCTGATTGCGAGGAAAAGGGTGGGGTTACTGGCCGACGCCACCATCTATGGTTCGGCTATCGGGGCCGGTTTCGGCCTGCTGGCCAACATTCTTTATCTCAACGCCCATGCGGACGTGAATTTCTGGCACACGATCTTCCTGGGATGTGAGGCGGCCGTGATGCACATCGGCTGTACGTCCACCCTCGCCATGGCACTGATCATGGTGCATCAGGACAAGTTCGGCGAGAGCCTCCAACGCAAGGTCATTGGGACCTTTGTCGCATTCCTTGCCGCCATCCTCATCCATTACGTCCACACGCTCTGGCCGTTCAACCCGCTGATCCTGACGGCCCTGCTGATCGTCTATTTCGTGTACAGCAAGCATTCGCTCTTCAAGAAGAACAGCAAGTTCGTGCATGAGTGGCTCGACGAGGGCATCAACAACGAGATCAATCTCCTGGGAGCCGTGAAGCGTGGGGAATTCCACACGACCAAGGCAGGGGAGTACCTGCTGTCGCTGAAGGAGAATTTCGAACCGGAGACCTTCTTCGATATGTTCTGCTATATTCAGAACTACCTGGAACTTTCCATTTCCGCCAGAAGCAATATGATTCTGAAAGAGGCCGGCCTGGAGCCCATGCACGACCCGGCCAACCAAGAGCGGCTCGAAGAGCTTCGGGCCCTGCGCAAAAGCATCGGGCCCACGGCTGAAATCGCCCTGCGCCCCATCGTCGACCGCAACCAGGTAAACCGCTGGGCAATCACAAATCTGATTTAGGGTATCATCATTCCCAGCTTGACCGGGAATCTCATTCGATCGAGTTGATATCGATCAGGTTGTTCAGGATGGCATACGCCGTCAGGCCGGGGACTGTCTTGATGCCGATTTTACGCGTGATGTTCTTGCGGTGCGTTATCACCGTATTGATGGAGATATTGTGCCTGTCAGCGATTTCTTTGTTGAGCAGACCTTTTGCCACACTTACGAGGATTTCCTTTTCACGCTGGGAAAGTTCTTCCCGTTCCATACCGGCCTTTCCAGTCCCTTCCGTCACCGTGCTACGACGCGGTGACTCGAGCATCCGCACCATCGGCACCAGCACGTCGTCTTCGATACAGGTGTGACGGTCGATATCGGCCTGCAGCTGATAAATCGACATCAGTACACCGATGCGGAGGCGGCTGTCGCAAATGTCTGGCAGCGACTTCATAATCAGGTTCTTCAAGTCGGACAATGTCTCGTGGATCAGCGCATGGTTGTCTTCGAAGCGATCGATATTGGCATCGATACTCCGGTAGCCCAGCAGCAGTTTCTCGACGTAGGGGATGACGGAGCGTTCCTCGAAGGCAAAATGCCTTTCAAGTTCCCGACGGAAATCGGAGAAGAAGTGGCGGATGACCTTCTTCTGCGTTTCGGTACAAGGAACGATCAGCGTTTCAAGGGATGCATCGAGTTCAACCAGCGCTTCATTGACATAGTGGTCGTGGGAACGGTGCAGATAGCGAAGGATATCCTGTAGGCGGCAAAGACGCAGCATCGCCACGGTCGGGCGGAACTCGGGATTGGAATACACCTCACACAGCAACAGGAACGTATCACTGTCGATACCATAGCCGGCACAGGCCGATTCCACGGTCCGTTCGCCGAAACTCCGGTCGATGCCCATCCGGGCACAGAGCGTGAGCAGGTGGAAATCCCTTTCTACCAGGTCGGCCATCTTCATCGTCTTGCTGTATCGCATCATAGTTCCTTGACGTAGCTGCGGCGGCGTTGGAATTCGTGGGTTACGAAAATGTCGTTGAAAACATTCTGCACCTTGTGGTTGTTCTCAAGCTGCGGATTGGCCATCATGCGGGTAACGCCGTACTTGTGGCAGCTGTCGAGCAGATATTTGAAGATCAGAACGCTGGCGCCTTTTCCCTGGTATTCGGGAAGGACGCCGATCATCAGCGCATCGATGGTATCGGTCTTGCGGAGCGCCTTGAGAATATGGATGAATCCGAAGGGGAACAGGCGGCCTCTGGCTTTCTGAAAGGCCCGGGAAAGGGTAGGGACGCAGAAAGCGAAGCCGGCCACATGGTCGTCGGCATCGACGATCACCGCCACGAAATCCTTGTTCAAGATGGGAATATAGACCTTCAGATAGGATTCAATCTGCTTGTCGGAAAGGGGAGAATACTCGTAGAGCTCCGCGAACGACGTATTGATGAGATGAAACAGGTCGACGCCATATTTCCTGCCCATTTCCTTCATCGACATGTCGGTCACGGCACGCAGACCGAAGCGTTCCTCGACGAGGGAGGCGAATTGCAGCTGCGGTACGTCGCCTGCCGGAATGTCCACGATCTTTTGCGTCCAGTCGGCGTCTTTCACGAAACCCAGTTCCTCGAGCCGCTGCCCGTAGTACGGATAATTGTAGATGACCGTGAAAGGGGAGAGATACTCGAATCCTTCCACCAGCAGGCCTTCCTTGTCCATGTCGGAAAAGCCCAGCGGCCCTTTCACCTTCACGCAACCCCGCTTTGTTCCCCAGGCAATCACAGCGTCGATCAGTGCCCGTACCACCTCTGCGTCATCGATGAAATCAATCCAGCCGAAGCGGACCACCTCTTCGTTCCAGCGCCGATTGGCATTGTGGTTGATAATGGCTGCCACGCGCCCCACAATCTTGCCGTCGCGGTAGGCCAGATAGAGGGCCTTTTCGCAGAAATCCATGGCGGGATTCTTGTCACCGAGCGTGTCGAATTCGTCAGAATGGAGGGCCGGGACCCAGTTCGGACAGTCTTTGTAAAGCGTTTCGGGAAAGGTAATGAATTGGCGGAGCTCCCTCCGCGTCAGCACTTCTTTGATCGAAAGGGTCATGTCGGTTTAGGCTTTCATTTTACAAAAATACGAAAAAAAATGCGTATTTTTGCTCGATTTTTATACTATTAAACTAAACCATCCAATGGATAATTATTTCTATGATATGCTGCCTGCCGACGAACTGGCACGACTGCATTACATTCCCTCTGTTCCCGAATTCATGACCTGGTTGGAAACCACTTACGCCGACATGCCGGCCCTGTGTGACCACACCAACACATATTCCTACAAAGCGCTTTGCGACCGCGTGGCACACCGCCGTGCTTTTCTCGAAAGTACCGGCCTGCCGAAGGGCGCCAACATCGGTGTGCTCGACCGTAACAGCGCCGACGCCATCGAGCTTTTCCTGGCCATCACCTCGGCCGGTTATACAGCCCTGATGCTGCCCGCAGGCCTTCCTGCTCCGGCCATCGCCGGATGCTGCGTCCGTTTTGACCTGCAGGCACTTTTCGTGCGCGACGAGTTTAAACCGCTGGTGGAAGGCGTCCCCGCCAAAGTGTATCCTTGCTGCGCGACCAGCGATGCCGCATCTCCTGTCACCACGGTCGACCCCGATGCACCGGCCGCCATTTTCTTCACGGGCGGCACCACAGGTGCGCCCAAAGGTGCGGTCCTGAGCCATCGTGCGCTGATGCGCGGCTGCTACAACGCCATCTTCAAGCCCGGCAATGTCATCGGCGTGCACCGTTACATCGCGCTGCTGCCGCTGAGCCATGTGTTCGGTCTGATCGCCGGCACCATGGGCTGCTTCTACACGGGCAACCTTATCTACACCTGCGAAGACATGAAGGCCACGATTGGGAAGCTTCCGGTCATCAAGCCCACCATCCTGATTATCGTTCCGGGCATCTGCGACATCCTCGCCGGTCTCTGCAAGATGTACGGCCCGCAGTTCCTGGGCGGCCAGCTCCGCATGATCATCTCCGGCGCAGCCAACGTGCCGCCGCGCCTGGTAGACATCTTCACCAAACTGGGCGTGGAGTTCTGCTTCGGCTACGGCTTGACCGAGACAGCCAACCTGACCTCAGCCAATGCGAATGCCCTCGAGAAACCGACTTCCATCGGCAAGATCTATCCGGGCCAGGAGGCCAAGATCGTGAACGGCGAGCTGCTCATCAAGGGCGACAACGTCTTCTCCGGCTACTACAAAGACCCCGTCAAGACCGCCGAGGCCTTTACGGAAGACGGATGGTTCCGGACGGGCGACCTGGTGCGCTTCGACAAGGATGGCTTCCTCTACATCACCGGCCGCATCAAGAACCTGATCATCCTGTCGAACGGCGAAAACGTGAGTCCGGAGAGCCTGGAAGAGCCGTTCTACGCCGATCCCTGCGTCCGTGACGCCATGGTCAAGGAAGACGACCTGAACGGTTCGCATGTCATTGCCGTGGAGATCCTGCCGCAGATGCCGGCCTTCGAAGGCAAGTCCTGGGAAGAAGTCGAGGCCTATATGAATGCCCTCGTCGCCAAGATCAACGCCAGTCTGCCCTCCACGCATCGCATCGCGAAAGTGACGGTCCGCAAAGAGGATTTCAAACGCACCGGCAGCATGAAAGTCGCACGCAATCAGTAGCGTCATGGCACGGGAAGAAGTCTTCGATGGTCTCAAGGAGATCATGGCGAGCGTCAAGCCTTCGCTCGACCTCGGTACAGTGACGTTCGACAGCAAGCTGGTGAGTGAACTCGGCATCGATTCCCTGTCGATGCTGCTGCTTTCGCTCGCGGTCGAGCACAAGTTCAACATGCGCTTCGAAAATACCGAAAAACCGTTCGATACGGTCGGCGAAGTGTGCGACTACGTGATTAACGCCCTGCAATAATTATTGCAGCAACCAGCCTGCGGCTTGCAGGACCTTGGTTTTCAGAAGTGGATGCATCTGCGGGTTGTCCGCAAGAAATGCTTCCACTTCTGCTTTTGCAGCCAGTGAAGTATGCGGGCCGAGGATGCGCTTGCACCAGGAAGCAGGGAAGAAGATGTCGCCGGTGCGTTGGATTTCCGGCAGGATCTCCAGGGCAGGGCGGATGTAGGCAACGGATTCATCCCCGCGGAGCGGATGGCAGAGCAGGTCGAGCGCCGTGAGCACGCGGGATTCCGGGCGACGGTTTTCCGCCTGCAGCAGCGACTGGAAAAATGCCGCACGCTGATCGGCGTCAGGCGAAGCTGCCTGCACTACGAAATCGAACGTCGCCTGCCGATCGGGATGCTGGATCCGGCTTCGCTGCAGCTGACGGATGGATTCGGCCCGCTCCGGAAAGCGGAGCATCAGCTGATAACTGAGATTCGTGTAGTCGCTTTCCCCCAGGACCAGGCCGGGGAAGGGTTTCTGCTGCTCCCATACTGTGAAAAGGGCCTCTTCGGTAACGGGCCCCCGCATCAGATAGCTCAATGTACGGAAAGCCTGCAGACGGTCTTCATGGGGACGGGTCGTCTCGGAAGCAAGCTGGAACAGCGCTTGTTCCAGCTTCGGATTGTACCCGCCAGCATATCCCACGGCTTCCCTCGAATAGCCCATTAGAGATCCGAATATCAACGGATTGCTCTCGCTGAGCAGGGTTTCTGACGCCCATTCCACAAACCTGCGGGGGTCGATACGATAGCGCCAGACATTTTCGTAGAGATTCATCAGGGAGCGCAGGCGCGCCGTCTCTTCAAGGTCGGCATACTCGGTATATACGGCCTCTGCGCCCGCCTCGTCGAGCGGGAACCAGCCGTAGGCCATGACATCGGCCTCATAAGCGGCTTGGTCCAGGCAAGGCATACCGGCTTCCTTCACCCAAGTATGGCTCCACGCTTCGATGTCGAAATCCGTTTCACGCCCAAAGATCGCAATGAGGTTATCCCAAGTCGCGTTGCCGTAGGCATACCTCTGCAAATAGGTCTGTAAACCCCGACGGAATGCCTCAGCACCCATCTTTCGGGCCAGCATATCCATCACCACGGGTGCCTTGTCGTAGATGATGTTACAATAGATGAGACCGGCGTTGGATAGATTGTCGAGCGGGCGCCGGATTGCATTGGAACCGACTGTACGGTCTTCCGCATAGGCGGGTGCGTAGTACGATTTCAAGTCATTCAGCCGATGGTTGACCGTGGGGAAAGCCGGACGCACCATTTGCGCGGCAAACCAGTTGGCAAACACCTCTTTGGTCCACACGTCGTCGAACCATCTCATCGTTACGAAATCGCCGAACCACATGTGCGCCGTTTCGTGTGAAATGAGCTGTGCCCGGTCGAGCAATTCGTCGGTCGTGGGCTCCGGTCCCAGGAAGATGCGCCTGTCGTTGTAAAGCGTGGCCCCGGTGTGTTCCATGCCGCCATACTGGAAATCGGGCAATACGATGAAGTCGTATTTGGCAAAAGGATAGGGGATCCCTGTGTAGGCTTCCATGTAGTCGAGCGCATCGAAAACCAGGCGGAAGATGTCGGGTTTCTGGGCCAGGCGGGCCGGATCGGTCTCGCGGTAGTACATGGAAATAGTGCGCCCGTCGCGCGTGGCAAAATCCCGCTGGAAGCATCCCGCCACGAAAGAGAACAGATAGGTGCTGAGCGGTTCCGTTTCGGCAAATCGTACCGCCGTGCGTCCGTCCTTCAAGGCAACCTGCTCAGCGATATTCGTATTTGAGACGGCAGTCCATCCTTGCGGCACGGTAAGCGACAGGGTGTAGCGCGCCTTGAGGTCGGGCTGGTCGAAGCAGGGAAAGAGCGTTCGGGCGCGGTCGGGCACCAGCAGGGTATAGAGAAACGCATCGCGGCGGTTCAGTGACTGCTTGCCGGCATTGAAGCGGATACGAATCTCGTTGTCGCCTTTACGGATATATCTTTTCGGTATGACAATATGCTCATTTTTAAGGACAATGGGGATGCTATCTCCATTGACGGTCAAGGACAGGACCGAGGCGGCCTCCTCCCGGAAATCGAGGAAAACCGGACGGCGCTGACGGAGTTGCAGTGTAACGGTTTCAGAGGCGGGGATGTCCGCGGCCGCATCTTCTGGTAGGTCGAAATGGAGCTGATAGCGCACGTCACGGATCTGCACGGCACGCTGGAGTGCCAACTCGTGCGACACTCCCGGCTTTGGTGTGAACGTACATCCAGCCAGAAGACACAGCAGGCCAAGCGTCAGGCCCAGATAAGCAGGCCGGAACATATGATTACACCGGAAACAACCAGGTCGATCAGGCAGAAGCCCATGATGTCCTTCGCATTGAGCTTGGCAATGGCAAGGGCGGGGATAGCCCAGAACGGCTGGATGAGATTGGTCCACGCATCGCCCCAGGCAATCGCCATACCCGTGAGGCCCGGGTCCACGCCCAGATCGGCACCTGCCGAGAACATGATGGGCGCCTGGATAGCCCAGTGGCCGCCGCCGGAAGGCACAAACAGATTGAGGACAGCGGCGCACAGGAACGTGAACAACGGGTAGGAAACCGGCGTGGATATATTGATGAAGGCGTCGCTGATAACCGTACCCAGACAAATGCCCGAAGCGCCGACGCCCATGATGATTCCCATGATACCCGCATAGAACGGGAACTGAAGCAGGATGCCGGCAGCCCCTGATGCCGCTTTGGTAAAGGCCCCTACGTAGGCAAGGGGGGTCTTGTGGAGGAGGAGCCCCAGGAAAAGGAAGATGAGGATCACCGTATTGAGGTCGAGCGAACCTCCCCGGAAAAACAACTTGATGATCACATAGGAAAGGCCGAGCAGCGATATGATCCACGTGAGGAGGCGGCTGTTCTCCATTCTCTCAGCAGGCGTGGCGGGCTTCACCGCCGGATCGGGCCGGGGTTCCGCCAGCAACTGCGGATCGACAGTAACCACTTGATCGCCTTTGGGATGCATCAATGAATTGACCACGACCAATGCAGCAATCACCAGCACCACCATGACGAGATTGTGCGGATCGAGGATGGTCTGTGAAATGGGGACGGGATTGACCAATGCGCCACGTGTAATCTCTCTGAGTCCAGTACCCGGGGTAGCCATGGTCAGAGGAATGGAACCGGAAATGCCGGCATGCCAGACCACGAAACCGCTGTAAGCGGAAGCGATCAGCAGGCGGTAATCCACACCCCGCAGCTTACGGGCGATCTCCTTGGCGAAGATCACGCCCACGATCAGGCCGAAACCCCAGTTGAGCCAGCACGCAACGGCGGAGATGCCCGTCACGAGGGCAATGGCACCTGCGGGCGTTTTCGGCAGGGAAGCCAGCGCACTGATCCCCTTCTTGACGACCGAGGCCGACGCCAGCGCCGAGCCGCACACCAATACAAGGGCCATCTGCATGGAGAAAGCCAATAGCGACCACACGCCGTTTCCCCAGTGCTCCACCACCTCGACCGGCGTCTGCCGGCAAACCGGAATGGCGATGACAAAAGCAACGACAGTCAGTATGATGGCGAAGATAAACGGTTCAGGCAGATATCGCTGGACGACCTTTACGCAAGCACGAATGATTTTCTGGAACATTGCTGCAAAATTGGTACACAAAGTTACATTATTTTTCTATCTTTGCGCCATTATTCCGGACCATGAAAAACTTTCTGTATTCCAACGGCTATTCCATCACTTTCGACCCGCTTGGCAGCGTAACGGGCCGCGGGCTCGTGCCGTTGGGAGTCCGCTTCGCCTAACCCAAATAATACAAATACTCGAAATGAAAAGATTGTTTGTCTTGTTTGCCTTCCTTCTGGTTTCTGGTGCAGCGTTTGCACAAGACGAGAAACCGCAGTCGGAGGGCACGTTGATGATTGTACCCCGTTTGGAAGCTGAACCCGCTTACGCTTTCGGCGACAAATCCTGGTCGTTCGACTTGGGAACGAGTTCGCTCTGGACGGTTTTCGAGGGCAATCTGGGAGATTATTTTTCGTTCTCTTTCTCCAACCACTGGTTTGCATACTCTTCCTCGTTTGACGATACGAAAGACCTGTACCGGAATACCTGGCGGGCCGATGCGAACAACTGGGTGGACTGGGCAAACGTTTCGATTCATCTGGGCAACTTTTCCCTGACCCTGGGAAAGGATTACATCCACTTCGGCACGTTTGAAAGCGATGATTACGATTTTGATTCGCATTGGCAGGTGAATTCCAGCTTGTGGAACAATTATCAGGTATACCAGTGGGGTGGCAGCATCGGCTGGACCAGCAACGACGAGAGCACGAGCCTCATGCTGCAGATGACATCCGACCAGACCATGGAAAAACCCTTTGAAAGCAAGAGCCTGGGCGATTATGCCTATTCTCTCTTTGGTTCACACGAAGCCGACGGCGTGACTCTGATGGGATCCGTCGGCCACTATTCGATTGGTTGGATGGGAGCTCTCGGCGCCGAACTCGAGCTGTCCGAAGCCCTCTCGCTCCGGACGGACGGTTATATTTCAGACAACTACTGCGGTGCATCCGCCAGGCTGACTGCCGCCCTGGGCGAGCAGGCCGATCTTTTCGTCAAGGGCGGTTTCGATGTAGGGGAGAACGAACTGATTCTGGAAGGACGCCGCCTCTACTGCGGCCTTGGCGGTTACTGGTACCCGCTGCGCGACAGCCGTGACCTGCGGGTGCATGCGCTCTGCTCCTATGACAACTTCGAGCAGACGCTCGCGTTCTCACTGGGCCTGACCTACGCATTGAACCTGCAAATCTTCTGATGCGATGGCCGCTGATAAAGACATCATCATCCGTTTGGAGCATATTTCCAAGTCGTTCGGCGACAAGAAAGTGCTCGACGATATTTCCTTATATGTAAAACGCGGAGAATTCATCACGTTCCTGGGCCCCTCGGGGTGCGGAAAAACCACCACGCTTCGCCTGATCGCCGGATTCGGCAAACCCGACGAAGGACGGGTGATCATGGAGGGGAAGGATATCTCCGATGTACCGCCGTACCAGCGCAAGCTCAACACGGTATTCCAGCGATACGCGCTCTTCCCACACCTCGACGTGTACGACAACGTGGCTTTCGGGCTCAAGCTCCAGAAGGTGCCTGAAGAGCAGATTGAAAAACGCGTGAAGAAGGTGCTGAAACTCGTGAGCATGTCGGACTACGAAGACCGCGACGTGGAATCGCTTTCCGGCGGCCAGCAGCAGAGGGTGGCCATCGCCCGCGCCCTGATCAACCAGCCGCGCGTGCTGCTCCTCGACGAACCGCTCGCCGCACTCGACCTGAAGATGCGCAAGGACATGCAGATCGAGCTCAAGGAAATGCATAAGAAACTGGGCATCACCTTCATCTATGTGACGCACGACCAAGAGGAGGCGCTGACGCTGTCCGACACCATCGTGGTGATGAACGAAGGCAAGATCCAGCAGATCGGTACCCCGACCGATATTTATAACGAACCGGTGAACGCCTTCGTGGCCGACTTTATCGGGGACAGCAATATCCTGAAAGGCCGCATGATGCGCGACCGTCGCGTAGCCTTCATCAAGCATGAGTTCGACTGCGTGGACGAGGGTTTCGGCGAAGACGTTCCCGTGGATGTGGTCGTGCGGCCGGAAGACATCTACTTCACGACCGATCCGACCAAGTGCCAGTTCAAGGCCAAGGTCAATTCCTGCACCTTCAAGGGCGTCCACTATGAAATGTGGGTCGATACCGATACGGGCTACGAACTCATGATCCAGGACTACGATCCCTACGAGGTGGGCAGCGAAGTGATGCTCTACATTGACCCGGACGACATTCAGGTCATGAAGAAGGAGCGCCGCGCCAACACCTACGCAGCCAAAGTGACGGGCGAGGGGAAGGTCCGTTTCCTCGACACGGAATTCGCCTGCGACACCACCGGGTTCGAAGAGGGCGACGAGGCCGTGGCTACCATCCGCTTCGAGAAGGTCGACCTGCTTGACCACGAAGAGGAAGCCGACCTCACCGGAAACGTGGTTTTCATCCTTTACATGGGCAACCACTACCACCTGACCGTCAAGACGGAAACGGGCGAGAACATCTGGGTCGACACCAATGACATCTGGGACAAGGGCGATTTCGTGGGCATCAAGATTCTCCCCAAGGATATCCAACTTTCCAAACCCGCTGCAGGCAATGAATAAACGTTCGAGCTGGGCTCTTCCGTACTTCATCTTCCTGGTGCTCTTCGTCGTGCTTCCGCTGATGATGATTCTCCTGTATGCACTGCAGGACGGGTCGGGCCATTTCACGCTCTACAACATCACCAAGTTCTTTACCGACAAGGACGCGCTCAGCACCTTTGCCCTCTCTATCGAGGTGGCCATCGAGAACACGCTGCTCTGCATCCTGATCGGATACCCGGCAGCCTACATCCTGGCCGACAACAAGCTCAACCGCAGCGCCGTGACGGTAGTGCTCTTCATCCTCCCGATGTGGATCAACGCCCTTATGCGCACCCTGGCCACGGCTGAGCTCTTTACCATGGCCGGCGTGCCGCTGGGGAAGGGGACGCTGCTGTTCGGTATGTGCTACGACTACCTGCCGTTCATGATTTATCCGATCTACAACCAGCTCAAAAAAATGGACAAGTCCTATGCGGAAGCAGCGCAGGATCTCGGTGCGACGCCCGGACAGGTGTTCCGAAAAGTGACGCTGCCGTTGTCGATGCCGGGCGTGTGGAGCGGCGTAATGATGGTCTTCATGCCGACCGTCTCTACCTTTGCCATTTCCGAGTTCCTGACCAACAACAAGATCAAGCTGTTTGGTACGATCATCCAGGAGAACATCAACAACTCGATGTGGAACTATGGTGCGGCGCTATCGCTTATCATGCTTGTCATCATCGGCCTGACCACGCTGCTGCAGGGCGGTGAGCAGGCGGAAGAAACCAGTGGAGGGCTCATCTGATGAATGCGAAAAAGATTTTCGCCAAGGCCTATCTCTGGCTCGTGCTGATCGTGCTCTACGCACCGATCGCCTTCATCGTCATCTTCTCGTTCACCGAGGCCAAGTCGCTCGGCAACTGGACGGGATTCTCGACGCAGCTCTACCAGAACCTGTTCAGCGGCAGCATGCAGAACTCCTCCGGGCTGCTGGCAGCCGTCAAGAACACGCTCCTGATCGCCCTGGCCGCCTCGATCGTGGCCACGATCCTCGGCACCGTAGCCGCCATCGGCATCCACCATCTCCATGGCCGGAAGAAGCAAACCATGACGTTCCTGAACAACATCCCGATGATCAACCCCGACATCATCACCGGTGTGTCGCTGTTCCTGCTGTTTGTCTTCCTGGGAATCTCGCAAGGATATCTTACCGTCATCCTGGCGCACATCACCTTCTGCACGCCGTACGTAGTTCTCAACGTCATGCCGAAGCTCCGCCAGCTGAATCCCAACATCTACGAGGCCGCCCTCGACCTGGGCGCAACCCCCGCGCAGGCGCTCCGCAAAGTCCTGGTTCCTGCGCTGCGGCCCGGCATGATCTCGGGATTCATCCTGTCGTTTACCATGAGCCTCGACGATTTCGCCGTGACGTTCTTCACGCGCGGCACCATCGGTCTCGACACGCTCTCGACCTATATCTATGCCGACGCCCGCAAAGGCGGCCTGACACCTGAACTGAAACCGCTGATGAGCATCATCTTCCTGATCATCCTGATCGTGCTGCTCGTCATCAATATTCGCCAATCCAAACAACAAACCGACAAGCCCTAAACGAATGAAGAAATTCCTGATCCTGGCAGCGCTCTCCGCCGTCCTGCTGTCGTGCAGCTCCAACCGCGACCAGATCCTGAAAGTGTACAACTGGTCCGATTACATCGATGAGTCTGTTCTCCCCGAATTCGAAGAATGGTACAAAGCCCAGACCGGTGAAGACATCACCGTGGTATACCAGACTTTCGACGTCAACGAGACGATGCTCTCGAAGATTGAGAAAGGCCACGAAGACTACGATATCGTCTGTCCGTCCGACTACATCATCGAACGCATGCTCAACACGGGACTGCTGCTGCCGCTGGATTTCGCTTCAATCCCGGAAGAGATCAACTACATCGACCTGAACAAGTCGCCCTATATCCGCCAGGTCTTCCACGACATCAATCCGGCCATCGACGCCAATGACTACTCCGTGGCATACATGTGGGGCACCACCGGCATCATCTACAACACGGAAAAAGTGTCGCCCGAAGAAGCCGGCACCTGGGACGTGATCCGCAATCCGAAGTTCTCCGGACAGATTCTCATCAAGGACGCCCCGCGCGACGTGTATGGACCCGTGCTCATCTATCTCAAGCAGAAAGAACTGCAGGAAGGCACCGTGACGCTTCAGGATCTGATGCAGGATTCTTCCGACGAATCGATCGCGGCCGTCGAGAATTATCTCAAGCAGGTGAAAGACGGCGTGCTGGGCTGGGAAGCCGATTTCGGCAAGGACCAGATGACGAAGGGCCGCGGCGTGGTCTCGCTCAACTGGAGCGGCGACGCCGTGTGGGCCATTGAAGAAGCGGCCGAAGTGGGTGTTTCGCTCGACTATGTCGTGCCGGAGGAAGGAAGTACCGTGTGGTTCGACGGCTGGGTGATTCCCAAATACGCCAAGAACATCAAGGCCGCCACGTATTTCATCGACTTCATGTGCCGTCCCGACATCGCCATCCGCAATATGGACGGAACGGGCTATGTTTCGGCCAACGGAGCCATGGAAGTGCTGGAATCGCAAATCGACGATGAGTGGGATCCGATCGACCTGTCGTATTTCTTCGGCCCGGAGGCTGCAAGCGTCTGTGTCAATCCGGTGCTCTATCCCGACAAGGCCGTCATCGAGCGCTGCGCCCTGGAGCATGACTGGGGAGAGGATACGGAAAAACTGCTGGCCATGTGGTCGCGCGTAAAGGGTGACAATGCCAGCAGTATGACCTATGTCATCATTGGCCTGGCCGTCGTGGCCATTGTGGCCGCTGTGATCTTCAGCAACAAGAGCAAGAAGCGCCGCCGCAAATCACACCGCAGATAGCAGTGACAAATACTATAGCATTATGAAAAGAATTATCATTCTTCTTTGTCTTGTCGTAACCTTCTCATTCGCACCGAAGGCTTCCGCCGAGATAAATCCATTTTCGGCCGGCAGCATTATTGCCAGCGTTTACTCGGGGCTTCCCACCCAGTTCAAAGGCATGCGGATCCCGCCGATCGGCATCACGGTCGAATATGGCATTTCTGACTTCGGCCACGGCGAGTATGGCACCATCGGCGCTGGCGTCGCATACGAAGCCTGCAAGAACCGCTGGTCATACGAAGGCGAGAATTATAATATCTTGTCGATGCAACTCTCTCCGTATGCCTGCTACCGCTACTTCTTTAACGAGAGTATGGAAGTCCACGCCAAGGCGGGTTTTGGATGGAACAATTACGAATCGCCCGAAGTGAAGGATAGACGTCTGAATAGAGTAGCTATGTATGAATTTGTCGGTGCTTCCTACTTCTTCACGCAGTCCATTGCCGCGACAGCCGAACTCGGCTGGTCGGGCGTCGCGTTGATGCATCTGGGCGTCACGTTCGCCTTTTAGTAGTTGTACTTTTTCCAGAGTGACTGTAAACGCCTGCGGATCTCCGATTCGCGGGCGTTGTTGCCTGGTTCGTAGAACTTATGGCCGCGCAGGGCGTCGGGCAGGAATTCCTGATCCACGAAATTGCCGTCGAAATCGTGGGCATACTTATAATTCTTGTGATAGCCCAGGTCTTTCATCAGCTGGGTAGGGGCGTTCCGCAAATGAAGCGGTACGGGCGGTGCGTCGTTGGTGGAGTTGACCATGGCAAGCGCCTCGTCGATGGCCAGATAGGACGCATTGCTCTTGGGTGATGTGGCCAGATAGATGCAGGTCTCAGCCAGGATGATGCGGGCTTCCGGCATGCCGACCTGATGGACGGCGTTGAAGCACGCCTCGGCCAGCAGCGCCGCGTTGGGATTGGCCAGGCCAACGTCTTCCGAAGCCAGGATCAGCATGCGGCGTGCGATGAACAGAGGATCTTCGCCGCCGGCAAGCATCCGGGCCATCCAGTAGATGGCGCCGTTGGGATCGCTGCCGCGCATGCTCTTGATGAAGGCCGAAATGATATCGTAGTGCTGCTCGCCGTTCTTGTCGTATAAAGCAATGTTCTCCTGCAGGCGGTCGGTCACGAGCTGATTGTCGATGCGGATGGGCGCATCCTCAGGAAACGACTGGACAATGATCTCGATGATGTTGAGCAATTTCCGACCGTCACCGCCGCTGAAGCGGAAGAGCGCTTCCTTCTCCAGTACTTCTATCTTCCTGTCTTTCAGGTAGATATCTTCGGTTAAAGCCCGTTTTAACAGTATATCTAAGTCTTTGATTTCCAGGCTCTTAAGCACATATACCTGACAGCGGGAGAGAAGGGGAGTGATCACCTCGAAGGAAGGGTTTTCCGTCGTAGCGCCGATGAGCACGATGAGCCCGCTTTCCACGGCGCCAAGCAACGCATCCTGCTGCGCCTTGTTGAAACGATGGATCTCGTCGATGAACAGGATGGGCGCGCCCGCCGTGGCAAACATCCGGCCGGATTTGGCTTTCTCAATGACCTCGCGAACGTCCTTGACGCCGGAACTGATGGCGCTCAGCGTGAAGAACTCCCGCTGCAACTGATTGGCGATGATGCGGGCGAGCGTTGTTTTACCGACACCCGGAGGACCCCAGAGAATGAACGACGAAATGTTTCCGGTCTCGATCATCTTTCTCAGTACAGCTCCTTTGCCGACTAGATGTTCCTGGCCGACATACTGGTCGAGTGTCCGGGGACGGAGGCGTTCCGGCAGGGGGATCAAAGGTATTTCACTCATTCGCTATTTCTACTTAACATAATATAAATTGTGTAAAAAACGGGCTATTCCATATTATGCCGTTTCAATTGCCGTACAATCCTGCGGATAATGGCCTCTATATCCGTATCCGGCTCGATGACATTGTAGTTTTCCCAGAAATTATCGTCGGTAAACGCCGTTACTTTTTCCGTCATCAAATCTTTGAAACGAAGAATGGCATTATCATCTATCGCCGACGGTTCCTTCTTATGGTCGGTTATGGCTATTTCAGACGTCACGGTAAAATGGTTCTTGAACAACGAACGTTTTCTGCGGGTGGCGAATTTAACCTCCGTACGCGCATAGTCATAGTACCATTTGTCATCGAACAGCTTGTAGTTGACGATGTATGCGGCACTTTCCACCTCAAACCTCGTTCCCTGCGGCCGGCGCAGGACAAACAACGGTACGGCGTCTTCCCGACCTTCCACATTCATCCACATTTCCACCCGGCCGATAGCCAGGGTTTCGCTGTCAATGAATAGCCTTCCACGCATATAAATCGTCTCGACTTCCGGTTTCTGCTGGAACGAAACCACATAGTACATCCGATCGCCCATCATTTCGACCGGCTCGTTCTTAAAATAATAAATACTATGAATTTCAGAGACATACGCCATAGCAAACGGCGACTTTGCCTGATCGATCTGCAAAATCGAGATCACGCCGCCCTGATACTTGATGAACAACGTGTCGGTAGCATCGTAGTTCTGGCTGCCACGACCCTTGTAAATGCCGATGCGGTCGTTTCGGTAGGATCCGTACGGAGCCTTGTCGATATCAAGGATCGCCTCGTTCATACAAAGATACTTTGTGTTCCCCTTTTTGACCATTTCACGGTAAAAAGCGGTCATTCCCACCCTTTCATCCGGATAATTCTGCTTGATCCGGTAAATGGCAGCCATGACGAGTTCTTCCGGATCACGTGCGCGGATCAGGGCCGGATCGAGGGTCATAGAAATGGGAATTAGCCTGATTTTCAGCGGATTATCACTTCCATATCCCTGAAAATCAGCTATTTTATATGTCACCGCGGCATATCCAAGATGACTGATTGTTACCAGCGCCGAAGGAAGGGTCCGCGCATCGACCTTCAAGGTGAAGAAACCTTCCGAATTGGTGACATTGGAGACATTGGTTCCGGCCAGATTGATAGAAGCATAGTGCAGCGGCTTTCCTGTAGCCCCATCCCGAACTTCTCCGGAAATCTGCAGAAAACCGGCCGGATCCTGCGCAAGGGCAGGGATAATCAAAAGCAATGCGATGAGCAAGAAGACGGTCCGTTTCATGTTAACAAAGATTAATCCGTTCAAATATACAAATTTCTTTGATTATATTTGTTGTGCATTTACGACAGGAACATGGGCAGGCAGAAAAAACCTTATTTGGAGAACGTGACCATCGAGGCGACGGCCGCGGAAGGCAACGGACTCGCGCACGTGGACGGAAAAGTGGTATTTGTCGGACAGGGCATACCGGGCGACGTCGTCGACGTGCAGGTCAACAAGGTTCGAAGCGGCTATTCCCAGGGCTACATCGCAAAGATGAAATCCCCCTCCCCGCACCGCCTCTCCCCTTTCTGTGAACACTTCGGCGACTGCGGAGGATGCACCTGGCAGACTCTTCCCTACCCGATGCAGACCGCATTCAAGCAGCAGCAGGTCGTGGACCAACTCACCCGCATCGGGCATCTCGACCTCCCGGAAGTCTCCCCTATCCTGGGATCGGAAAAGACCGACCACTACCGCAACAAACTGGAATACACGTTCTCCAACCGCCGCTGGCTGCTTTCCGGCGAGGATTTCAGCACGCTCTCCGAAACCGACCGCCTGGGGCTTGGCTTTCACGTAAGCGGCTTCTTCGACAAGGTGCTCGACATCAAGGAATGTCACCTCCAGCGGGAACCCTCCAACGCCATCCGGCTGTTCGTCAAGCAATACGCCATCGACCATGGCCTGAGTTTCTACGACCTTCGCGAAAACCGCGGATTCCTGCGGACGATGGTGGTGCGCACCACTTCGACCGGAGAGAATATGCTCGTGGTCTGTTTCGGCGGCGATGCCCAGGGCGAAACGGCCAGGGAGGCCCGTGAAGGGCTGCTGGAAGCCGTCAAGAACCGTTTTCCCGAGATCACGTCGCTCTATTACGTCGTCAATCCAAAGGGAAACGACAATTTCAGCGACCTGCCCTGTACGCTGTACAGCGGAGCCGAAGCCGTGTACGAGCAGATGGAGGGCCTCCGGTTCAAGATCGGGCCCAAATCGTTCTACCAGACCAATTCCGCGCAGGCCTACCGGCTCTATTCCGTGGTACGGGATTTCGTGCGCGAAGGCGTATCCAACCGTGTAGAAACGGATAAACCGGTTATCTACGACCTCTATACCGGCACCGGCACCATTGCCCTGTTCCTCTCCTCGCTGTCCCGCAAGGTGGTGGGCATCGAATACGTGCCCGAAGCCATTGAAGACGCCAAGGTCAACGCCGCCGTCAACGGCATCGAGAATACCGAATTCTTCGCCGGCGATATGAAGGACGTGCTCAACGCCGAATTCATCGCTGCACACGGACAGCCCGATATCGTGGTGCTCGATCCGCCGCGCGCCGGCATCCATCCCGACGTAGCCCGCGTGCTGCTGTCCTGCGCTCCGCAGCGAATGGTCTATGTGAGCTGCAATCCAGCGACGCAGGCACGCGACCTGGCTGTTTTTGCCGATCATTACGACATCCTTCACGTACAGCCGGTAGACATGTTCCCGCATACGACGCATGTAGAGAATGTCGTTTCCCTCGTTCGAAAAGTACAGTAAGAAATGGATAATATCGTCTTTTGGGGATTGAGCCTGCCGGCGTGGATCACCATCGCTACGGTTGTCACCCTGTTTGTCGTGCTTCTTTGCACCAAGGTTCGCGAAGACATTGCCTTTTTGGGAGCGATGGCCGTTCTTGGCCTGAGCGGCATCCTGGACCAGAAGGAAGACCTCGCCGGTTTTTCCTCCGATTCCGTCGTGCTGGTCGGCGTACTCTTTATCGTCGTAGCCGGCCTGATCCATACTGGCGTCATCCGCTGGATCATGGATCATTTTCTGGGTACGCCGAAAAGCTATCCGGCCGCCATCGTGCGACTGATGGCGCCGGTCGCCATGTTGAGTACCATCCTCAGCAACACGACGGTCGTAGCGCTGTTCGTACAGATCGTGAAAAACTGGGCGAAGAAATTCGGCCTCGCGCCGTCCAAACTGCTGATACCCCTTAGCTACGCTGCCGGTATGGGCGGCATCTGCACCATCATCGGTACGCCGCCCAACATGATCATCGCCGGTCTCTACGCCCAGAATTGTGGGCAGCATATCGGCTTCTTCGCCCCGACCATCCCCGGCCTCTTCTGCCTCGTAGTCGGCATCCTGGCCACACTGGCGATGCGCCGTCTCCTGCCCGAGCGGGAAAGCCGGGAAGACGGAGAGGAAAATGCTTCCGCTGCAGAAAACCAGCCGCAGATCAGCTGGAAAACCGTTGTTTCCGCCCTTATCATGCTGGCGATGATCCTGCTGTCCTCGCTCAACGTGATGAGTTTGCTGCAGAGCGCGGTTGTCGCAGCCGCCGCGATGCTGTTCTTCCGTTGCTGCACGCCCACCCAGGCCATGAAATCCATCGACTGGAGCGTCTTGATGATTTTTGCGGGCAGCGTCGTCATCGGAACCGCCATCCAGAAGACAGGCGTTGCGGAAGCGTTGGCTGGCGGCGTGATGCATATCTGCGGCAGCAAGCCGCTGTTAGTGATGTCGATGTTGTGCCTGACGGCGACCTTTGTCACAGAATTCATCTCGAATACCGCCGCAGGTGCCATCTTTTTCCCGAT
>LUZC01000061.1 GCA_001603505.1 Bacteroidales bacterium Bact_11
AGTCTATGATTCGGGCGTTGGCGGCTTGTCCGTATGGCGGGAACTGGTAAAACTGATACCCGATGAGGACTATGTTTATTTCTCTGATGCGGCGTACTGCCCATACGGGCCTAAGGATCCGTCGTTCATCGTGGAACGCGCCTGTGCCGTCACCGATTTCTTTCTCAAAAAAGGGTGCAATCTCATTGTCGTAGCCTGCAACACGGCCACGGCGGCGGCTATCGCATATCTCCGTTCCCGCTACGATATCCCGTTTGTCGGCATGGAACCAGCCATCAAGCCTGCCATCCTGCGAAGTCGCAGTGGCGTGGTGGGCGTGCTGGCCACGGCCGGAACCTTCAAGGGAAGGCTGTATTTGAACACGCTGGCGCGTTTTTCCGGCAAAGTGAAGGTCATAGAGCGTGTGGGGGAAGGCCTCGTAGAAACCGTGGAAAAAGGCATTCTCGATGGTCCTGAAGTAGAGGAGCTGGTACACCGCTGCATCGACCCGATGCTCGAAGCGGGGGCCGACCACATCGTGCTGGGCTGCACGCACTATCCTTTTCTGCAGCCGGTCATCGAGCGACTGGCGGGCCCTGGCGTGACGATCGTAAACCCCGCCCCCGCCGTTGCCCGCCAGGCACTGCGCCTTCTGGGTAAAAAAGTTGAGCCCTCCCATCGGAAAGGCTCAACCCAATTCTGCTCGTCTTCCGAGGACCTTTCGGTCCTCCTCCGACTCTCGGAAATTAGATAATACCTTGCTCCAGCATCGCGGTAGCGACCTTCATGAAACCGGCGATGTTCGCACCCTTCACGTAGTCGATCGTGCCGTCAGGCTGGGTACCGTACTTCACGCAGGCCTCGTGGATCGAGTCCATGATGAAGTGAAGCTTTTCATCGACTTCCTTGCCGCTCCAGCTGATGTGCGAAGCGTTCTGCGTCATCTCAAGGCCCGAGGTAGCCACGCCGCCGGCGTTGACAGCCTTACCAGGAGCGAAGAGGATGCCGTTGTGCTGGAAGAAGTGGATGGCGCCCGGCTGGCAACCCATATTGGAGACCTCGCAGCAGCACCAGGTGCCGTTGGCCTTCAGTTCCTTCGCATCGTCTTCCGAAAGCTCGTTCTGGAATGCGCAAGGAAGGGCGATGTCGCACTTCACGCTCCAGGCTTTCTTGCCGGCAGTGAACTTGGCCTTGCCAGGGAACTTGGTAGCCATATCCTCCACCTTGTTGCGGTTCGAGGCACGCATCTCGAGCATGTAGTCGATCATTTCAGGAGTGATGCCGTCGGGAATCTCGCAGACACCGTCCGGACCGGAGATGGCAACCACCTTCGCACCGAGTTCGCGCGCCTTGGTAGCGGCACCCCAAGCCACGTTACCGAAGCCGGAGAGAGCCACCGTGCAGCCCTTGATATCCTTGCCTGCCTTGTGCAGCAGGTTCTGGGTGAAATAGAGCGCACCGAAACCGGTAGCCTCAGGACGGAGGATCGAACCGCCCCAAGTAGCACCCTTGCCCGTCAGCACACCTGTATTGTACTCGCGGGCGAGCTTCTTGTACATACCATAGAGATAACCGATCTCGCGGCCGCCGACACCGACGTCACCGGCAGGAACGTCCTGGTCCGGGCCGATGCACTGCCACAGTTCGGTCATGAAGGCCTGGCAGAAGCGCATGATTTCATCGTTGCTCTTGCCCACCGGGTCGAAGTCGGAACCACCCTTGGCGCCGCCCATCGGGAGCGTGGTGAGGGCGTTCTTGAACGTCTGCTCGAAGCCCAGGAATTTCAGCATCGAAGGGGTAACAGCCTTGTGGAAGCGGAGGCCACCCTTGTAGGGACCGATCGCGCTGTTGAACTGAATGCGATAACCAAGGTTGGTCTGCACCTTGCCGGCATCGTCCACCCACGTCACACGGAACGTGAAGATCCGGTCGGGCTCGACCATCCGCTCGACGATCTGGGCCTTCTCGAATTCAGGATGCTGGTTGTACACTTCCTCGATGGAGTCGAGGACCTCGCGGACAGCCTGGAGATACTCGCTCTCACCGGGGTGCTTCCGCTCAAGGTTCGCCATAATTTCAGCTACTTTCATGATTGAAATTTGTTATTTAAGTAAGGTTTGTTGAACTATGATTGTGTTTTGGTTTATTCTACGGTCCAGGTAGCACCGCTGTGGAGCAACTCGTCCATACAGGTGATGGGAGAAGACTCCTTGACCTGGGTGAGCTGGTCGCGGACGCGGTCGTCATAGGTCGGCTCGTTGACCTGGCGGATCACGCCGAGCGCCACCGGATAGTCGGGATACTTCATGTTGATGAGCTGGTTCTGGATGGCCGGATCTTCTGCATGGGCATCGTGGACAAGCAACTTGTCGACGGTAATGCCGTTCTCTCCGATCTGGACCACCTTGAGCTTGCCGTGCTCGAGGATCAGACCCTTGTCCTTGTCTTTGCCGAAGACCATCGGTTCGCCATGGCGGAGAATGATGGTGCGGTCGGCGCGATAGGCGCGGTCAGCAATCGTATTGTGGGCGCCGTCGTTGAAGATCACGCAGTTGGTGAGCATCTCGCAGACGGAGCAACCGTCATGCGCGGCCGCCGCGATGAAGATTTCCTGGTTCAGGGCCAGTTCGCTGTCGAGGCTGCGGGCGAAGAAGGTACCGCGGGCGCCGAGCACGAGCGAGCCGGGGGTGAAAGGGTTCTCCACCGTTCCGTAGGGTGAGGTCTTGGTGATCTGGCCCAGTTTGGACGTCGGGGAATACTGTCCTTTCGTCAGACCGTAAATCTGGTTGTTGAACAGGATGATGTTGATGTCGATGTTGCGGCGGATGGCATGGATGAAGTGGTTGCCGCCAATGGCAAGCGCATCACCGTCGCCGCAGGCCTGCCAAACCGAGAGTTCCGGGTTGGCGACCTTCACGCCGGTGGAGATGGCCGTAGCGCGGCCGTGGATACTGTGGAACCCGAAGGTATCCATGTAGTACGGCAGACGCGACGAGCAGCCGATGCCCGAAATGAACACCAGACGCTCCTTGCTGTAGCCGCGGGTCTCGCACACCTGCGGGAGGGCACGGTGGATAGCTGCCAGAACGGCGTGGTCACCGCAACCGGGGCACCAGCGAACTTCCTGGTTGCTCTTGAAATCTTGTGCTGTATATTTCATGTTGATTTCCTCCGATAACGGTTAAAGAATGTCGTTTACAGCGTCCACGATCTCTTTCACGATGAAAGGCTGGCCCTGGACCTTGTTGTACTGCAGATAACTGAACTGCGGCATGCGGTCGCGCAGGTAAGCGGCAAACTGGCCGCTGTTGAGCTCGCATACGAGAATCTTCTTGTAACGGGCGAAGATGTCGGCCGTGTTCTTCGGCAGCGGGTTGACGAAGTCGAAGTGGCAGAGGGCCACCTTCTTGCCGGCTTCCTGCAGTTCGCGAAGCGCAGTGTAGAGGTGTCCGAACGTGCCGCCCCAGCCCACGATCAGCACCTCGGCGTCTTCGTCGCCGATGATTTTCTGCTCGGGGAGATAGTTGGCCAGGCGGGCGACCTTTTCGGCGCGCTCGGCCACCATCTTGGCGTGGTTCTCGGGATCGGAGGAGATGACACCCGCGGTGTTCTTCTCCAGACCGCCGACACGGTGCTCCAGGCCGGCCTTTCCGGGAAACGCCCACTTGCGGGCGAACGACTCGGGATCGCGTTCAAACGGTTTGAAAGCACCTTCGCAGGAGTCGATCACGGGCGGCTTGATGGCCGGATAATCCTTCATCGAAGGAATCTTCCACGGCTCGCTGCCGTTGCCCAGGAAACCCTCGGTGAGGAGGATAACGGGCATCATGTGCTCCATGGCATACTTGGCGGCATAGAAAGCTGCGTCGAAGCAGTGGCTCGGCGAATGGGCGGCGACCACGGCGATCGGGCACTCACCATTGCGTCCGTAAAGAGCCTGGGCGAGGTCGGTCTGCTCGGTCTTGGTCGGGATACCCGTAGAAGGGCCGCTTCGCTGTACATCGACTACCACAAGCGGCAGCTCGGTAATCATAGCCAGGCCCAGCGCTTCGCTCTTGAGCGAAAGGCCCGGGCCGGAAGTCGTCGTCACGGCGAGGTTGCCGGCATAGGCTGCGCCGATAGCGGTGCAGATGCCAGCGATCTCGTCTTCCGCCTGCAGCGTCTTGACGCCAAGGTTCTTGTGGATGGCGAGTTCCTCGAGGATGGCCGTGGCCGGAGTGATCGGATAGGAACCGCAGAACAGCGGGCGTCCGCTCTTCTCGGAAGCTGCAATCAGGCCCCATGCGGTAGCCTGGTTTCCGCTGATGTTGCGATACACGCCTTTCTCCTGCTTGGCCGGCTTCACCGTGTAGGTGTTGGCAATGGCCTGGATGTTGGCGGCGTAGTTGTAGCCGTCGGAGAGCACCTTCTTGTTGGGATCGATGAGCGCCGGTTTCTTCTTGAATTTCTTCTCGAGATACGCGTAGGTGTACTCGAGCGGACGGTTGAACATGAAGAAGCACATACCGAGCGTGAACATGTTCTTGCAACGCACGATGGCCTTCTGGTCCATGCCGCTGTCCTTGAGGCTCTCCTTGGTCAGCGTCGTGATGGGTGAATAGATGATATTACGGTCCTCGATCTTCAGTTCGGTGACCGGGTCGAGCGTGGCATAACCGGCCCGCTTGATGAGGGCCTCATCGAACGTGTCGGTGTCGATGATGACGGTTGCAGTAGGTTTCGCCCACTTGGCATTGGCGCGGAGGGCTGCAGGGTTCATGGCCACCAGCACATCACAAAAATCTCCGGGCGTGTTGACTTCGCCGGATCCGATATGGACCTGAAAGCCTGAAACGCCGGAGACAGTACCGTGCGGAGCGCGGATCTCTGCGGGATAGTCGGGGAAGGTAGAAATCTCGTTGCCATACAAGGCCGAGGCGTCAGCGAACAGCGTGCCCGTCAGCTGCATTCCATCGCCCGAATCTCCACAAAACCTAATTACAACATCTTGGGTGTCGATAACAGTATGTTGCATAGGTAAGTTAGGTATAGGAATTAATTGGTTGTGTTTTCGGACGGGGTAAGCTGCGAAGGTGCCACCTTCTCAGCGGGGATGCCGAGCTCTTTCTTGGCCAGCGGAAGCAGGTCGAGGCTCTGGGTATCGTCATAATACACAAGAGCACCCACTGCCAGGTCAAACACATAGGTCAGGTTGTTGTCTTTGGCCACTTTCTCAACGGCTTTCTGTGCCTTGTCGATAACGGGGGCCATCAGCACCTGCTGCATCTGCTGCATCTCCTGCTGGGCCGTCTGCTGGAACTGCTGCATGCGCTGTCCGAGCTCCTGCAACTCACGCTCCTTGGTTTCGATCACCACGGGGGCCCATTCATTGCGTTTCCGCTGATACTCGTTCACCTTGTTGTTGTATTCGGTCTCCATGCCCTGGAGGGTCTCCACCAGGTCGTCCTGATAAGCTTGCAGCTTCAGGAACGCGGAATCGCGCTCACTCATAAGGCCGATCAGTTCACTGGAATTGATATGGCCGAACTTGGGCGTCTGTGCCTGAGAGAGCACACCGAACGAAAGCAGGCAGAAAGCAAGAAGTACAATCTTTTTCATCTTGATTGAAACAAATTATTTAAGGTTATTTTTGATTCTCATTGTAACGAACGAGGACGAATTGCGTCAGGTCGAGTTTCTCATTCTTGTAGACCACGCCCTGAACAGCGGCCAGATCGATGATCATATCATAGCCGCCCAACTTGGCTACTTCCTCAATGGCCTTGTCGACCTCGGCCTGGATAGGCGAAAGCAGTTCCTCGGCCTTCTTGGCCATGATGCCGTCTTCACCGAAGTAGATCTTCTGCTTCTCCTGCACCACCCGCTCTTTCGAGATGATCTCGTTTTCGGCATTCTGCCGCTGGGTGGCGGTCATGGAGCCACGCTGGGACTGATAGTTCTGGTAGAGCGTCTCAATCTTACCAAGTTCCGACTCGATGGTGGACTTGTATTTGTCTGAAAGGGCATTGAGCTGTTCCTGGGCCGCCACATAGGCCGGAATCTCGCTCAGGAGCTCGTCGGTATTGATGTAACCGATCTTCTGTGCACGGAGCGGACCGGCGAAGGCCAGCAGTGCAACAAGGACGATAACGAATCTTTTCATACTTTTTTCGGAATTAGAATTGCTGGCCGATCAGGAAATGGAAATGGCTCTTGTCCTTGCCCGACTCGGTATCGAAGCCGTAGCCCCAGTCGATGCCGAGCAGGCCTACGACAGGCAGGAAGACACGCAGGCCCACGCCGGCCGAACGTTTGACCTGGAACGGATTGAATTTCTTAATGTCGGTCCAGCTGTTGCCGGCTTCTGCAAACACCAGCGCGAAGATCGTGGAGCTGGGCTGCATGATCACCGGGTAACGGAGCTCGACCGTAAACTTGTCGTACACGTTGCCTGCATAGGCATTGCCGATGTACGGAGTCAGGGAGTAGTTTTCATAGCCGCGAAGGCCGATGACTTCGTTGCCGTAGGTATTGTAACCCGACATGCCGTCACCGCCCACGATAAAACCCTCAAACGGGGAATAACCCCAGTTCTTGTTGAAATAGCCCAAATAGCCGAACTGTGCGCGCGTCATGAGCACCAGGTCACCCACGAGCTGGGTATAAAGCGCTCCCTTGAACGTCCATTTGTGGTATTCGATCCAGCGGTAATGGTCCTGGACCGACATCGACGAGTAGTCGATGTTGCGCCAATCTTTCTTCATCATGGACCACGGCGGGGTGATCTGCAAGCCCAGGCTGAAGTCGGATCCGCGGCGCGGATAGAGCGACTGGTCGGTGGAATTGCGCGACAGCGTGGTCGACAAACTGATGTTGTGCGACCGGCCGGTGGAATAGATGAAATAGTAGTTCCAGTCCTGCAGGTTGTAGGATTGCCAACTCAGCGAATTGTAGAACACAAAGTAGTTGTCGGGCCACTTCAGGCGCGTACCCAGTCCGATGGAGGCGCCATAGATCTCCATGTATTGACTGTCGTTGAGATACTGGTAGTAGTACGTGGAGTAGGAATTGGTTTGCTTCGTGAAGTAGGCGGAGATATTGAGTGAGGTCGGCTTCTTGCCGGTCAGCCAGGGCTCGACGAAACTGGCCGTGAAGGCCGTGTAATAGGAGCCGTTTGTCTGGAAGCGAATCGACAGGTTCTGGGCATCGCCGAGCGGGACCGGCCGCCATGCCTCCTTTTTGAAAAGGTTGGCCGTGGAGAAGTTGTTGAAACTCACGCCCACCGTACCCACGAACATCTTGTTGCCCCAGCCGCCGGACAGTTCCAGCTGGCTGTTCGGCTTCTCCTGCACGTTATAGGCGATGTCCACCGTATTGTTGATCGAATTCGGGATCATGGAGTAACCCTTGGCAGGATCGACCGCGTATTCCGGATCGAAGTGTCCCATCGAGGAGATTTCACGCACGGAACGCTCGAAATCGGTCTGGCGGTAAAGGTAGCCCGGGCGGGTGAACACGGCACGGCGCACCACTTTCTCGTTGGTGATGGTGTTGCCGTTGATAATGATGTCGTTGAACGTGGCGGGCTTGCCTTCCACCATGCGCATTTCCACGTCGACGGAATCGCCCTGGATGTTGAGTTCAACCGGTGTTACGTTGAAAAACAGGAAGCCATTGTCGCTATAGAGCTTGCGGATGGAGATATCTCCTTCCTTCTCGCCGGAGTAGAGCCGCTTCTCCATGGTCACCACATCATAGACATCGCCCTTCTTGATCTTGAGGATATCATTGAGCACATCTTCGGAATACTCCGAGTTGCCGGTCCAGGTGATGTTGCGGAAATAGTATTTCTGGCCCTTGTCGATCACGAAATGGATGCCCAGTTTCCCGTCTTCGGGCCGCCGGTAGAGCGAATCCTTGACGATTTTGGCGTCGCGGTAGCCTGCCTCATTGAAGACCTCGAGCAGCTTGTCCTTGTCGCCGGCAAATTCCTTCTCCTGGAATTTCTTCGACGAGAAAAGGTTGTACCATTTGGCATCCTTGGTTTTCTTCATCGCGCGGTCGAGCTTGAACTTCGTGATCTCGTCGTTGCCTTCGTAGGAAATTTCCTTGATCTTCAGCTTCTTGCCTTTGTGGACATCGAATGTCACGCGCACCGCATTGCGGATGAGGGAATCGTTGTCCACCACCACGTCGACATCGACGTCAGCATAGCCTTTCTCTTTGAAATAATCCTTGATGACCTTCACCGAAGAGGCCTTGACATATTCGGAGAGCTGACCGCCGCGGCGGAGGTTGAGTTTCTCCTTGATGTCGTCACGTTCGCTGTTCTTGACACCCTTGTAGTTCCAGGTCACCACACGAGGCCGTTCCTGCAATTCCAACCGGAACCAGGCTGTATCGCGGTCTGCGCTGAGCGAGTCGATATAAAAACCGATATTGGAAGCTGCGCCCTGCAGCCAGATGCGCTTGACGGCCGATGAAACCTCGTCACCCGGCACCGTGATCCGATCGCCCTCATTGATGCCCAAAACCGAGAGCAACTGGCTCTCCGCAAGATATTTCGTTCCGGACACACGAACTCCGCCAACCACATATGTCTTCGGATTGCTGTAATCCACCACCACCTTCTCGCCACCGGCATCCTGGCCGGCCGCCGGGAACACGGCCAGCGCCATCATGGCGCCTATCAATGCAAATGCATATCGTTTCATCAAATCGATTCCGAATAGACTTACAAAGTTACATAATTTTCCGTTCATTCCACCTTCCCATAACGTCTTTCTCGGCCGTTGAAAACCTCGATGGCCTGCCGGAGCTCATTTTTGCGAAAATCAGGCCAAAGTACCGGGGTGAAATAGAACTCCGTATATGCACATTGCCAAAGCATGAAATTGCTGATGCGCTGCTCGCCGCTGGTACGGATCATCAGGTCGGGATCGGGGATTCCGGCGGTCGCCAGATAGCTGGCAAAAGAAGCCTCGTCAAGCGGCAGTACCTTGCCGGCTGCCACGGAAGCCTCAGCATAGCGACGGGCCGCCTGCATGATGTCCCATTTCCCGCTGTAGCTCAGCATAATGATCATTGTAAGCCCCGTATTGACGGCCGTTTCCGCTTCCAACGACTCGATACCGCGCAACAGGTTCTCGGAAAGACGCCCGCGGTCGCCGACCACCCGGAAGCGCACGTTATTCCTGCGCAGCGTCTCACGCTCTTCCAGCATACTTCTGGCCATGAGGTCCATCAGGCCGTTCACCTCGTCGGCGGGACGGTCCCAGTTCTCTTCCGAAAAGGCGAACAGGCTCAGGTAGCGAACACCGATTTCGGTGCAATACTCCGTGCAGGCACGGACGCTTTCGCGACCTGCCCGATGGCCGAAAATCCGCCGCAGGCCCTGTTTCTTCGCCCAACGGCCATTGCCGTCCATGATGATCGTAATATGCTGCGGTACTTCCATGTTCAGAGGATATTGCGCCGGTCTTCGCCCCAGTACAGCTTGTCGCGGAGCGCACCGATGAAATTGTTGTCGGAAAGGGAAACGTAGCGGAGGCCGAACGAACTGCGGGCCAGACGGATGAGGGTGCCTTCGGAAATCTCGCAGCGGCGGTTGTCGAGCGAAAGTACCGCCTTGCGGTCGCGCGTACCGAAACACAGCTCCACCGTCGACGACATCGGCACGACGAGCGGACGCACATTCAGGTTGTGCGGCGCGATCGGTGCGATGACCATCACGTCGGAAGTGGGCATCACCACCGGCCCGCCGACGCTCAGGTTGTAGGCCGTACTGCCGGTAGGCGTGGCGACCACCAGCCCATCGGCCCAATAAGAAGGAAGCTCGAGACCGTCAATCCGTACCTGGATCGAGAGCATGCCGGCGCCGTGCCGCTGCAACGACACCTCGTTGAGCGCAAAAGGATAGAGCTTGTCGGGAAGGCCCTCACACGACACTTCCAGCAGCCCTCGCTCCTCCACAGTCCAGCGACCGGCGAGCAGATCGTCGATCCACGTCTCGGCCCCATCAGCCCGGGCGGTCGTCAGGAAACCCAGACGGCCGAAATTGATGCCTGCGACAGGGATGTTCCTGTCACGGATGAAAGTCAGCGACTGCAGGAATGTCCCGTCGCCGCCGAGCGACAGAAAAATGTCGGTATCGGCCGGAAGATCTTCCCAGGAAGTGAAATCCTCTCCATAACACGCCAGCAGGGCACCTTTTTTGCGCAACTGCAACTTCAGCGTCTCAATGCCTTCTTTCCGGCCGCGATTGTATAAGGCAATTTTCATAATTGAAGTCAAAATTATTAATTTTGCGCGTCATGACCAAATTAAGTGTTAACATCAACAAGATCGCTACGCTGCGAAATGCTCGCGGCGGAAACGTACCCGATGTACTGAAAGCCGCCATCGACTGCGAACGATTTGGTGCACAAGGAATTACGGTCCATCCAAGACCGGATGAGCGGCACATCCGCTATGCGGACGTCCGGGCGCTCAAACCCCTGCTCACCACCGAATTCAATATCGAAGGCAACCCGATTCCCTCCTTCTGCGACCTGGTGCTCGAGGTACATCCCGCACAGGTCACGCTTGTCCCCGACGCGCACAACGTCCTCACGTCGAACGCCGGCTGGGACACCCGCTCCAACCTCGAATACCTGAAACGAATCTGCCGGATCTTCAAGCAGGACGGCATCCGCGTATCCATCTTCATCGACCCGGTGCCCGAAATGATCCGCTATGCCGCCGAAACGGGCTGCGACCGCGTGGAACTCTACACCGAAGCCTATGCTTCAGGCTATGAAGCCAATCGGGAGCGAGCCATCGCCCCCTACTACGAAGCCGCCTGCGAAGCCGTGAAAATGGGTCTCGGCCTGAATGCCGGACACGACCTCAACACACTGAATCTCCGCTACTTCCACCAGACCATTCCCGGGCTGCTGGAGGTATCCATCGGCCACGCCCTCATCAGCGACGCCCTCTATCTCGGACTCGAGGCAACGATCCAAGCATATTTGCAAGAGTTGAAATAAATTGTTTATCTTTGTAGGTTACAAGAGTTACGAAAAAAAACAATAATAACCCGATAAAATGAAAAACACATCCTTCATTCTGAGCATCATTGCTGTCGTGGCAGCCGTGGCCGCCCTCGTTCTTACCCTTACCACGCCGAAGAACCACCACAAGCCCGTCGAAAGCGGTGACGGCATCCAGGCCGTGGCCGGAGATATCGTGTACCTCCGCCTTGACACCCTGATGATGCAGTACGATATGTACAGCGACCTGCAGTCCGCATTCGAAGCCAAGGCGCAGACCGTGGACAGCGACCTCAATAAGAAAGCCCGCAAGCTCGAGAGCGACATCAAGAATTTCGAGAACCAGATCAACAAGGGCCTGCTTACCCGCTCCGCCGCGGAACAGCAGAACAATTCGCTGCAGCAGCGCCAGGTGAACCTCAACAACGAGGCCGCCCAGAAACAGCAGGAGCTCGCCGAAGAGAGCCAGGTGCTGATGAACCAGGTGATGTATGCCATCAAGACCTACCTGGAACAGTACAACGAAGAGCACAACTTCGCCGCCATCCTCACCACCACCGATGCTTCCAACGTCGTGATGGTCGGCGCACCTGCCCTCGATATCACCCAGGAGATTGTCGACGGCCTCAACGCGGAATACATCAAGACCCGCAACACCAAGAAAGACGAATAATCCCTCATGAAGCGCCTCGTTTTCCTTCTGTTCCTACTGGCCGCGGCCCCTGCGCTGACGGCCCAAATCTACGAATCGCCCGACGTGGTGATCTCCACGGATAAAGCGAACATCGCAGGAAAACTGTACTTCATGCACAAGGTGCAGGCCAAGCAGACCATTTATTCCATCGGCAAGGCTTACGGCGTTACCGAAGAAGAACTCCTCGCCGCCAACCCCGACCTGAAAAACGGGCTGAAGGCGGGAGCGATCATCTTTGTCCCTGTCTCCGCCGAACTTCAGGCGGAGGCACGGGCCAACGCCGAACAAAACAACGCCGCAGAGCCGGAGGACGAAACTTCGGTTACGCCTGAAGAGAACGAAATCACGCATGTCATCGAACACCGCGTCCGCTGGTATGAATCCCTCAACATGATAGCCCGCAAATACGGTGTAACGGCGGCGGAAATCATGGATTACAATGGGATGAAAACCAACAATGTGGTTCGTGGCGACGTGCTGCTGATCCCCCTCCGGGGAGGAGATGTTCCCGAAACGGAAGACCCGGATATAGAACCCGACGGTCCAGAAACTCCGGAAACCCCCGACGATCCGTCCGGTACAAAGCCCGAGGATCCGGTGACACCCGTGCGCAGTGTACGTTGGTTCAATGCCGATGAGCCGCTCCACATTGCCCTGATCCTGCCTTTCAAGGCATCTGGCAATCCTTCCTCCCAGTTCCTGAACTTCTATGCAGGCGCGCTGATGGCCGTACAGGATCAGAAAGAAAAAGGGGCGCATCTGGTGCTGAACGTTTACGATCTGGAACAGGGCAGCGAGGCTATTATGGCCGACCATAAATTCCAGGAAAGCGACCTGGTCGTCGGTCCGGTGGAAGCCGCCACGCTCGCACCGTTCCTCGGCTTCGCTGAGCAGAAAGGCATTCCAATCGTATCGCCCCTTGACCACAAGGCTGATTCACTGGTCGACACACATGATTTCCTGTTCCAGGTTCCCGCCAATGCCGAGACACAGTTGCGCAACCTGATCGCCAGCATCCGTCCGGGCTCGGAGCCCGTGATCCTGCTGGCCTCCAATGCCGCCGGTGACGCAGAATTCCTCGGCACGGTCGAAGCCCTGCTCGTGAAGGAAGATATCTCCTACCGCAAGACCGGTATAGCCAGTCTCCCCGGCATTCTTGAATCATCAGCCCGCCGTGCAACCGCAAAGGTGCTCATCGGCTCGGAGAACCGTTCGTTCACGACCGAAGCCATCAGCGCTTTGAACACCATCGCCAAGAAGAATGTCCCGATGGAAGTGTGGTGCACCAACCGCGTCCGCAACTACGAAATGTCCGATCCCGACGCGCTGTTCAACATCACCGCCCACACGTCCGCACCCTACTTCGTGGACTATAGCGACCCGAAAGACCAGAGATTCGTCCTCCAGTACCGGTCGCTCTACTATGCCGAACCCGATGATTTCGCGTTCCAGGGATACGACGTGCTCACCTATTTCATTGCCAGCATGATGCAGCAGGGTTCGGCATTCGTCGAACACGCCGAACTCCACCCCATGCAGCTCCTCCACTGCAACTTCAGCTTTGTCCGCGAGCAAAACGAAAGCGGATGGCGCAACTACGCCACCCGCCATCTCGTGTACAACAAGGAGGATTATTCTATAACAATATCGAAGTAGGGTCGAGATTGTATTTCTCGATATCCTTGAAGTAGTTGACGGTTCCTACCTTCAACTCCACGGTTGCCGCGTCGTCACAGATAATGATGCCCTTGGGGTGCATCTGGAGCACGGAAATGGTCCACATATGGTTGACCGAGCCCTCTACGGCATGAGCAAGCGCACGGGCCTTGTTGTGGCCGTTGGCCAGGATCATCACTTCCTTCGCATCCATGATGGTACCCACTCCCACGGTCAGCGCCTGCTTGGGAACGAGGTTGATGTCACCGCCGAAGAAACGGGAATTGGCAATGATCGTGTCGGTGGTGAGCGACTTTACCCGGGTACGGGAATTGAGCGAAGAGCCCGGTTCATTGAAGGCGATGTGGCCGTCAGGGCCGATACCGCCCATGAACAGGTCGATGCCGCCATAGGATGCGATCTTGGCCTCATAGGCCTTGCACTCCTTTTCCAGGTCCGTGGCATTGCCGTCCAGAATATTCACGTTTTCAGACGGAATGTCAATGTGGGAGAAGAAATGGCTCCACATGAACGTATGATAGCTCTCAGGATGGTCCTGCGGAATGCCGATATATTCGTCCATGTTGAAGGTTACCACATGCTTGAACGACACCTTTCCGGTCTTGTAGAGGTGGATGAGTTCCTTATACGTACCAATGGGCGTAGAGCCGGTCGGGAGGCCCAGTACGAAAGGCCGCTCGGCCGAAGGATGGAATTCATTGATCCGTTTGGCGATGTATGCCGCAGCCCACTGCGACATCTTACCGTACGATTCTTGAATGATCAAACGCATATTATCAGTTGTTTATTGATTGTTTCCCTTGTAGCAGGACTCCGGCATTGGCCAGGGCCTCTGGTGTAACGCCCTCGCCACTGAGCATCCTTGCAATTTCGTGAAGGCGCTCCTCTCCATCGAGGAGGCGGATACGGGTCTGCACGCCGCCGGCGTCGGATTCCTTGTAAACGAGATAATGGGCCGAACCCTTGCTGGCCACTTGTGGAAGATGGGTGATGGCAAACACCTGCATCCGTCCGCCCATCCGGTCAATGAGCCGTCCCATCTTTTCGGCTACGCTTCCCGACACGCCGGAGTCGATTTCGTCGAAGATCAGCGTAGGCATCCCCTGATACTGCGCCAGCAGCGACTTGATGCAGAGCATGATCCGGGAGAGCTCCCCCCCACTCGCACACTTGGAAAGCGGCTTCAGGCCGCGATCATTGGCATCGAAAAGGAAAGTTACCTCGTCGCTCCCGTCGGCACCGAACGCCGGGCGCTGTTCAACCTCCACGGAGAAACGGGCGCGTGGCATCTCGAGCATCCGCACCTGTTCCTGAAGGAAAGCCGAGAGCGCCGGAGCGGCTTTCTGCCTGGCCGCATGGAGCGCCGAAGCAGAACGCGCACAGGAAGCACGAAGCGTCTCCACCTCTTTTTGCAACTGTTCCCGTTCCTGGAGCTCGTCGACACCGGCGCCCAGCCGGGCCGCCAGAGCGTCGCGGAGCGCCATAAGCTCGGTTTCGGCCGAAACGTTGAATTTGCGCATCAGCCCGTAGAGCACGGAAAGACGCGCTTCCACTTCCGCCAGCCGCTCCGGAGAGAACCGGATCCGACCGCCGCGCGAGGCTATCTCCTCCCGGATGTCCTTCAACTCGATCCGGGCAGAATCGATCCGGTCGGAAAAGCCTTCGAACTCGGGGAATAGCGGCGCGATGCGGCCGATGGCGTTGGCCATCTCCTTGAGGCGGGCTTCCAGCGACACTTCCCCGTCTTCAAACAGGCGTTCCACATGGTCGAGCTGTTCCTTCACGGATTCTCCGTGCGCCAGCCTCCCCTGCTCTTCTTCCAGCGATGAGAGTTCTCCTTCACGCAGCCTGGCTTCGTCGAGCTGTCGGTGCTGGAACTCCAGATAATCCCGGTCCCGCTCGGAAGCGGCAATCCGTTCATTGAGTTCCCGGAGTGCTTTTTCTGCCTCCACGTACCGGCGATACTCCCTGCCATGCGCCGCAACCTCATCGGTGATACCCGCATAACTGTCGAGTACATGCTGCTGAAAGTCTCGCGCAGAAAGGAGCAGCTGCTGATGCTGGGAATGGATGTCGATCAGCCGGGCAGCCTCTTCACGGAGATGCTCCACACCGGCAGGCTCATCGTCGATGAAGCCGCGGGACCGGCCTTGCGGCGTAACGACGCGGCGAAAAATCCGCTCGTTGCCATTGTCTTCAAACACCGCTTCCACCACGCAGTTCCGGTCGTTGTGCTTGAGTACCGACACGTCGCTGCGGCCGCCCAGCACCAGGGAGAGCGCACCCAGCAGAATAGATTTACCGGCTCCTGTCTCACCCGTAATAATGACAAGCCCATCTGGAAACGCTATGTCCAGATGGTCTATCAGGGCGTAGTTCGAGATGTAGAGCCGCTTGAGCATAAAAGGCTATTCCGCCTTCCGGTAGTAAATCTTCCCGTCCTGGAATTCCTTGGTGGCAATCAGCACAGGCTTGGGAAGACGCTCATAGTATTTGGAAATCTCGATCTGTTCGCGGTTTTCAAACGTCTCTTCCAGTGTATCGGCATAGTTCGAGAACTCTTCCAGTTTATGGTTGAGTTCCTGTTTGATATCCGCAGCGATCTGGTTGGAACGCTTGGCGATGATCATCACGCTTTCATAGACGTTTCCGGTCGGGGCGGCGAAATCCGCCAGATTCCGGGTGACGGTATTGACCGGCACTTGTGCGATTTTCTGGTTATCCATTGTCTTCGTTATAGGTTTTCAATTGTTTCTGCGCTTTTTCGTACAGCCCCTCCAGTTCCTTGAGGTACTTTGATTCGGGATACTCGCTGACAAGGTTGAAATAGTCATCCACGAAGGTCAGGTAGCGCTCCCGCTGTTTGGAGGGAATACTGTTGGCCGCGTATTTATAGGCCGAAAGGGCCGTGTAATAGAGAATGTCTTCCCGGTATCGGTTGTCGGCATTTTCCTTGAGCACATTCTTGAAGGCATAGTGGGCGGCCAGGTAGTCTTCCATATGGTAGTACAGGTACGCAGCCTTGTAGGCCTTCATTTCCAGCCGTTCATTGAGGTTGTCCATCATGGCGGCCACCTGGTCGTGGTAACGGGAATCCGGATTCTCGATCTGGAACACGGTCATCTCGGCCAGGGCCTTATGCGTAGGCAGCTGATCGAGCTCATAACGATAGGTGCCCCGGTACAGGCAGTCGAGCCGCAGGAATTTCGCTTCCTCGGTGAACGGGCTTATGGGGAAGGTAGTGATAAACTGGTTGAAATTGCTTTCAGCGGTGATATAATCACCGTAGCGATAGTTGCTCAGTCCCCAGTAGAACTGTACGGTATCGTCCTGCGCGGTGCCCCGGGTCGCCATGCCCAGCGACTCGAACAGCTCCGCCGCCTTGCTATATTTCTTGGCCTCGAACATCTCAAAGGCCAGTTTGTATTTGGCGTCCACGTCGTTGCCATACAGCACGGCGTCGTACTGCGACTTGCAGGCCGCAGCCAGAGCCAGGAAAAGCAGGGCAACCAGAATGAGTTTGACTCGCATGTATCTAATTCTTTGACAAAATAAATCGCTCTGCGTCGAGTGCGGCCCGGCAGCCGCTTCCGGCGGCTGCGATGGCCTGCCGATAATGCGGAT
>LUZC01000062.1 GCA_001603505.1 Bacteroidales bacterium Bact_11
AGCACCGGCGACCCCGAATTGCCGCCCGTGATGTCGTTGTCGGTCGTAAAATTCACCGGAACTCCCGGATTCTTCTCCAGCAGTTCGCGCACATCGGGCTTCAGCGTGAAATCGTAGTCATCGGGGTTGTATTTCTCGAGAATGCCCGCCGTACGCGTTGACGACGCCAGCGACACCGCATCGCGCGGCTCCAGCGGGCGCACCTTGCCGTAGGTGAGACGCATCGTCGAATTCGCGTCGGGATACATCGGCTGCTTTTTGGCGCGCTTCATGCGGTACACCGCATCCTTGAACTCCCGCTCCAGCGAAGCCTTGCTCTGGCCCGCCTCAATCTGGTCGCGCCGCTCGTTGAACGCCACGATCTTGCAGGATGTCAGCGTATCGTGGATATGCCCGTCGAACACCTCGTTCAACATCGCATCCACGTCGCCGTCGAAACGGTCGTAAAGGCCCGTCAGGTATTCACCCCAGAATTCCCGCTTCACATACTTGAAAAAATGACCCATCGAATAGCGCATCAGGTCGCGCTCCACCCGCATATCGAGTTGCGCAAGTTCCCGTGCTGCCATCACGGTGTCGCCCCGGAAGAGCGCATTCGCATAGCGGTGCAGGTTCGTACCGCGCACCAGCGTTTCCTGGAAATACACGATCTGCTGGTTGATGCCCGCCACGTCTTCATACTTCTGGGCCAGGCGGAAAATCAGGTCGGAGTTGCCCAGCCACTTCTGCAGCTGCTGCTCCTCGCTTCGCTTCGCTTCCACTACCCCGAATCGGTTGTAGCAGTAAATCTCTCCCTCACGGATTTCTTGCACGTTGCTCAGGCTGAAATAGCGGTCGGCATACTTGAGCCGAAGGGCCACATCCTCGTTCATCCACTTCTCAATGATCTTCATCTGGTCGAGCCGGAACTGTGCCTGGATGGGGTTCTGGATCTGCACGATCTCCTCCACGGCATACGATGACGCATAGCGGTTGGTGCGGCCGGGATAGCCGATGACCATCGCGAAATCACCGTCCTTGAAACCGTCCTGTGAAATCCTGAGCGTGGTCCCGGGATGCATCGGCACATTCTCGGGCGCATACTCCGCAGGCGAGCCGTCGGGCGCCGTGTAGATGCGGTAGATAGCGAAATCGCCCTTGTGCTGCGGCCATTCCCAGTTGTCGGTGTCGCCGCCGAACGAGGCGATGCACACCGGCGGCGCGGCCACCAGGCGCACGTCGCGATACACCTGATACAGCGCCATGTAGTACATGTTGCCGTTGTAGAACGACGAGCAGATGACCTCGCCCTGCCCCTCGAACACCTTGGCGTACTTGTCTTCGATCAGGCGATACACTTTGCGCATGGCCATCGGATGCGTGGCCACATCGAGCGAATCGCGCAAAGCCTGGACTTCGCCCGTCACGTCGAGGATCTTCTTCAAGAAATAGATGGCCTGTCCCTTTACAGGGAGCTCCTCGCTCCGGCTCATCGCCCAGAAACCCTCTTCCAGGTAGTTGTGCTCAAGCGTGCTCAGCGCGTGGATGTCGCTGTAGGCGCAGTGGTGGTTGGTGATCATCAGCCCGTCGGGCGAAATCATGCTGCCGGTGCAGCTGAAGGCGAGCGCCACCACGGCGTCGGAAAGGCTTTCCTTTTCCTCGTCGTAGATCATCCGGCCGTCGAGCTTGAGGCCGCCGGCCTTCATTTTTTTCTCGAGCACGCGGTCGATGGTATTGATCATCCACATGCCTTCGTCGGCGAAGGCGCCGAAGGCGCAGAGAAGGAGCGAAAAGGTAAGGAGTGTTTTCTTCATGACGGTTAAAAGATGAATCCAAGGGTTAGGGATGCGGTGTGTCGGGAACCCCCGATATCTGAAGCGGGCTCCGTCGATACTTCCAGATTATACCTGCCTCGAACGTACGTGCGTCCGGAAGTTGAAGTCCAACGGGCACCCAAACCGGCGAGCCAGCTGTCGCCTTCCCAATACTCCCATTGCAGGAGCATGGGTTCCGTGAGCTGCCAGGGAGTGATCGTGCAAACCGGATCGTAGTCTTTCGCAAAGCCCGCCGAGGCCGTCAGCTCGAACTGCCTTCCCAGCGGGACCATCATCGATGCCGACGAAGTGACGGTTCCTATGCCCTGTACAAACCGCTGCGGGTATTCCGTATAGGACTGATCCATTTTCCAATTCTCGACACCCACCGTCAACTTCCAAGTCGTGCCGTAGGTATAGAACAGTCGCTCGGTATGGACCCCCCGCCAGTAGCAGAACACCGGATCGCCGTATGTCACCCATACGCGGATGCGAGAATCGGGATCAAGCTCCTGCCGCTGAAGCGGACGAAGTCCCTCCATGGTGGAGAAAGCCACGGATGCCTCCAGGTGGTGCCTCTTGCCCACGTCCAACGAAAGGACGTCCTCCCAGGTCCAGGAGCGCGTCGTGCCGAACTGCTGGTTGTTGTAGCCCACTTCGGTCTGGACGCTTTCCTGCCAGGATCCGCGCAAGTTATTGTGCAATGCGGCATCCCCCATCTGCAGGTCAATCTGCACGTCGGCGAAAAACCGTTTCCCTTCCTTGAAGCGGCGCGTTTCTGCACTCGCGTATCCGTTGCCGTGGTACACCCAGAGCCCGTAGAGGTCGAACAACACATGTTCCACGCTCGAAGAGACCTGCATATACTCCACCCGTTCCGTGGAACGTTCGTAGCCGGCATCAAAACCAAGCCCCAGCCGGTCGCCCTGCCAATGGATTCCCGGCGCCACACGGAAGGTCATCGCCGTGTTCTTGTTGCGCAGGTCCTTGTGCTTGGCCATCAGCGACACGTCGTAGGCCAGGTCGAGGCCGGCCGACCAGCCGCCGCCCAACGGGACACCCGCACCCGCTTCCATGGCGTAACGCTCCAGAGAAAGGCTGCCCGGAATCGAATCGGCCAGCATGAAGGGCGTTTCATACGGATCGATCCAGCCCCGCCAGGTACTGCCGAAGCCATAGTCGTATCCGTAGCCGAACCGGCCGTAGAGGCTCACCTTGTCGAGCTTACGGCGCGACACCGCATCCAGCCCGCCGCATACGGTCTGCTTCGGGGCAAAGATGTCTTTCAACGTCCCCGTCGCCCCGCCGACACCCAGCGAAACATCCACAAAGGTTGAATCGCTGCACGAGAGCCGTGCCATGTTGCGCTCCTGCGCCCAGGCGGTTCCCGTCAGGAGAAGGACGGACAAACAGAGTATCATCCGCATTCTCATGGCTTCAACCGTGGATTGGGGATGCTGTCGGGAATGAAATCAGCATCCGAATTATTCGTATCCTTGAAGACCTCGATGCCGTCTTCGGTGAAATCGAGACTCCGAGTCACACACTTGCCCGAATAGTGGCCCGACCGCATCCACACATACGAAGCGTCGACTGTGCCTGGCAGCCGCTTGATGGCGGAAGAAGGAGAATCCACACACTCCACGCCGTCGAGAATCCAGCTTTTGGCAATGTGCCAGTACTTCGTGCCCGAAGTCTTGCCCGGCTCATAGCGCTCCCATAACGCGGCCTGCGCCTGGTAGGCCGCCACGCCCATTTCCGGCCGGAAAATCACGATGGCGGGACTCGATATCGAGACCGCCCACTGCGTGCCCTGTCCCGTCATATTGAGCACCATCGGCACCACTCCCGCCGCAATCTCATGGCGCGGCAGCGTCTCCGACCAGCACCCGAAATGCGCACGGTTCAGTTTCAGGCCCGACGTGGCGCGACCCGAATGGTCGACCGCCGCGATGCAGGCCACCACCGCGCTCTCCCCCGGTGCCAGCGGATAGGTGTGCCCATCGCCCGGGAACATCCAGTACATCTGCGCCACCGCGATGGTGTCGCTGCCCGCCCACGCGTTGTTGCCTGTAGTGGAGTTGTACGGATAGATGGTGGTCAGGCAGAGCGAGTCAAGATACACCGTCTGTCCGCCCGGACCGGCGTTGTTGTAGAGTTCGATATAAGTGTCTTTTGTGTAGTTCGCCCCTTCCAGCGTCGCGGAACCGTGGTAATAGGCCTCCCGGATAATCAGCGGATTGGGGACGGCCACGTTGAGCACAATCTCCAGCAATGGCTCTTTCGCCGAGCCATGGGCGTCAATCAGCCCCGTGGTGGTCAGCAGAAACTCTTCGCTGGCGCCGTTGACCGCGATGCGGGTAGCGGGGAACCAGGCGGAGGCTACTACGTCGTATTTGCCGGGCTGCACGCTGAACGACACCCTTCCGTCGGCGGATGGATGTTCCGTATAGGAAAAGTCGGCGTTCTTGTTCTGCAGCCGTACATTCAGCTGGCTGAGGTCGATGGACACTTCCGGACTATCGAGCCGCAGCTGCACGGTGAGCGTCGCCACGGAAGGCCGCTCCTCGTAGCAGGCCTGCGCCACCAGCAGCAACAGGAAACAGAGTATCTGACAGATGCGTTTCATAGCTACCGGATGGATATCTTGACCTCCGCGCCAAAATACAGCGGCGTGTTGCGGTCGTTGGGATAATGGGTGACGTCGTTTTCCACGCGTCCCCGCAGATTCAGGAAATTGTTGGCGTAGAACGACACGGTAGCCATGCTGCCGAACTCCTTGGTGAGCCGGAGGTTGAGCATGCCATAGAAAGGATAACCCTGCCGGACGTAGTAAGTGCCGGTGTTGGTGGTCAGGATGAGGTTGCGGTACTGCGGGTCCTGCGCCATATCCTGCGTAAACGGCTGGATGCGTCCTGCGCGGTCCATGATATAAAGCGGGTTGACGTAGCCTGTGCCGTTCTCATCGAAATAGGGCAGGTCGACGCCGTCGAACCGGCAGGTATTCCGGGAACGGTCGAGAAACACCATTTGCGTCGTGAGCGTCACTACCAGGGCCAGCCGCGGAATGTGGGTAATCAGCCTTACGTTGGTACTTAGGCGTTCCCGCACCGAGCCGTTCGACGTGGTGGTGGAACCGCCATAAATGCCCACATACGGATAAGAACGGCCGCTCGACGTGCCGGCATAGAGACGCTGTGCGTAAGCAGTATTGCTGGTGGCAACATGCATATAGGCACCGGTCACGTTGACTGCGGTCTCCAGCACGGGAATCTTGGCCAGGTCGAAGGTGAACTCCACGCCCCACTTGTCGGTCTCGATGCCGTTGACCGGACGCGAAAGCGCCATGAACGTGGTATCGGTAATGAAGGGCAGTTCCTTCCCGTCGGCCGTCACTGAACCATAGACCCACGACACCTGGGCGCCGGAAGGAATCACGACCTGCGCCGGAACGCCGTTGTTCCAGACGTAGCCGTAGCGGTTGTAAATCATCGGCCGGTATTCTGTGACAAAGCCGTAACCGTCGGTCATCCGCTCGTCGAACCACACCAGCGAACCGCTGGTGGCATCGATTTCAAACTCCAGTGCCGCCTCCACGTTCCGGCTCCGCTGCGGTTGGAGCCGAGGATTGGCCGTTTCCTCGCGCTGCGTCGTGATCACGGCCAGCCCGTAGTTGTGGGCGTCGAAATCGTTGTAGTAGAACGACACCATGTCTTTGAAAGCCGCCTCGGGATAGAGGTAGATCATCGACGGCTTCTTGTAGTTCACGCCCCAGCCGCCGCGGAGCACCAGTTCCCGCAAACCGGTATTGCGTTTGACCAGCACATAGCGGCCGTTGATGCGCGGCTCCACCGTCAGGAAAGGATCGGTGTTGATGCCCGTGGCCATGATGGAACCCACGCGGGCACCGGCCTGGATTTCGAGCTGCGTACCGCCCAGCTGCACCTTGAAGTTGTCTTCCAGATAACCCGTCACGGAATGCAGGAAGGGAATGTCGCGGTAAGAACGTTCACGGAAGGCGGAGGCGGAACCGGGCGAAGGCGGCATCGTGGCGTCGAATACCTTTCCGACGCCGAGGTTTCCCTGGCTCTTCCATTCGAAGCCTGCCAGGACCTTGTTGGTCAACGCACCGTAACGGCCCGTCTGCCGAGCGGTCAACTTCACCTGTGCATCGACCGGACGACCGTACACCTTTACGTCGGAATAGTACTGGGCCGGCGTGAAGAAGGCTTCGTTCTCGCCGTTGTACATGGCCGCAGAGGTGGGCGTACGGCCCGCAGAGCCCTGATACACCCGGCTGCGGGAGAACTGGTCGTTGATGCTGCCCGTAGCCAGATATTCCACGCTCGTCAGCCACGGCTTGTCGACGGTCCAGCGGCCGCTGACATTGAGCCGCACTCCACGATCGCGTTCCTGCGAAAGTTCATCGAGCAGCAAGTCGGGATCGCTGGCATTGGTGGCGTTCGACCAGTTGGCGCGCAGTTTGGCGTTGACCGATAGTTTCTTGCGGAAAGTCCCCGACCAGCCCACCTGGAAATTGAAGCGGTTGTAGGCCGAAGAGGGCGAACGTACGTCGCTGTAGGCATGGGCGTAGTCGGTGTCGAAGTTCATCACACCGGCCTTCTCACCCAGCCGGAAACCTTTTCCGAAGGAAATCTGCTTGAGCTGCGGATCGGCCTTGAGACGCACCTCCCAAGGTGTGACACCGGCCTTGGTCTTGACAACCACGGCGCCGGAAGTCAGGTCACCATACACCACGGAAGGGATGCCACGGATGACTTCCACCGACTCGATGTTGTCGGTCGAAACCTGCCGCGTGTCCACGCCGGAACCCGCCGTGGAAGCCACGTTGCTCTCGCCGGAGCCCATCGCCGTGGCCGTCGAAAGCATCTGCAGGTTGGCGTCGTTCGAGAACGAGGCTCCGTCGACGATCAGCGCCGTTCCGGCCGCATTGGCGGCGCTGCCGCTGATGTCGCGGATGGTCATCGCCCCCACTTGCGTCAGCGAGGGGTTTTCCGTGACGCTACCGGGCAGCAACTGCATCACGTCCTTGAGGCTCGAGGGCTGGATGTGTTCCAGGGTCTGCTTGGAAATCTTCGAGGCGGTGGTGATTTCACCGCCTTCCTTCGCGGTGACCACCACGGCGTCGAGCGCCAGGCTCGAAACCGCCATCTCCACCTTCAGCGCAGCGATGTCGCCCCTTACCTCAACGGGGAGTATCAATGTCTCATACCCCAGTAAGGTAAATTCCAGTTCATGCCGGCCGGCGGGTATGTTGGTCAGCTCGAAGTGCCCCTCTGCATCGGCCACAGCCCAAACGCCAAGATCGTGGACGACCACCGAGGCCATGACCACCGGCTCGTCGGTGCCGCGCTCGTACACCCGACCCCCCACCTTGTAGCGCGGTTGCGCCTGGGCCATAGTGAAACTGCCTGCCAGCAAAGCGGCAAGCAGTATCACAAAGCGGACCCGGTATGCGCGCCCGCGCAGCATATTAATTGTTCTTTACGCAGCGCAGCGGGGCGGCAATGCGATAGCTCACCTTGGTGCCGTTGCACGTGTACTCCGCCTCCGTGGCCTTGTTGGTCATGGGCATGAAACCGAAGAACTGGAGGTTCTTCACACCGGAAGTGGGGTCATCCTTGGTGTTGTAGGTGACACCGGCGTATGTAGAACCGCATAACATACCGGATGAAATCTTCTCGGGATAAGCCTTGGCCCAACCCATGAAGGAACCGGAAGTCTTGGTGTTGTCCTGGATGGAGATGGCGCCGAAGGCATCCATGTTGAAGCCGTCTTCGTTGAGCAGGACGATGGATCCGTTGTTGCCGTCGTAATAGGGAGCGTCCGTCTTGGTGGCCAGGGGGGATACCGCCTTGCCGACCAGGTTGATGATATCGTCGCTGGTGGGCACATGCCAGCCTTTCGGACAGATACCCTGCGTGCCGTTCAATGCCTCTGCCGCTTCCACGGAAGTGAGGTCACCGACCTTCTTACCCAGGGCCACCTCGGCCTGATACAGATAACCCTTGGACTTGATGACGGCGGCGTCCGTGGAGAACGCGAGACCGGTATTGTCGGAATTCATGACCACCGGATAGAAAACGCCGGCCGTCACATTACTGAGATCGGCTGACGGGGTCATGCCGTCCGGGACATAGCGAAGGTTCTCCTTCATCCACCACTTGCCGTCCTTCATCTGCACAGCGTGATAGGTCTCGCCACCATAGATTACGAGGCCACCGGCCTGATTGAATCCAAGTATATCCTTCACGCCGCCGGCGGAAGTCATGCACTCCATCGTCATCTCAATCTTGCGTCCTTCGAAAACGGGGCAGGGAGGAACGGTTGCCGTAATGGTATGGGTGCCCGCCGGACCTGCCGTGAGGTCGAGTTTCACATCGGATTCAGAACAAGACATGGTCCAGGGAGCGTTGGTCGTGATTACGTAGACCACCGTACCGCCCTCGGCGGAGAATTTCTTATCCTCGCGCGGGGGGATATACTCGACACTCTCAGTGTAGATATTGCCTGCCGGACATGACTGGTTGATGGTAAAAATCCGCGTCATCGAGGATTTTTTGCTGTTGCTCACGACCGCCACCTGAGCAGTACGGTTCTGGCCGGATTCGTTGGCATTCACTTTTACCGTGATGTAACCGCTTTCATCACCGCCCATCGGAGAGACAGTGTAGAACGCGCCCAGCTCGGTAACCACTACGTTCCAAGGGTTATTGGACGTCACATAAACCGATTGCGAGCCTTCCGAAGCAGAAAACTCCAGCTGGTCAACGCTGAGCGTCAAGATCGGATCGGGTTCGCAGGACACCAGTACAAACAGGCTCACTGCGAGCAGGGAAAACAACTTCTTCATAATATCAAGTTTTAATTATTTGTCTGCTTGACAATCAGTTCAACGCATTTGGAAGGATCGTCGTCCAAGGCGAGCCGGGCGGAGAAGGTCCGCTCCTGATTCTCGCTGCCAGCGGGAATCCAAAACGTCACTTCCGTACTGTTGGGCCCGCCGGAAGCCGGTTCCACGACAAACGACAGTCCCTTTTCCACCGTCCACGGCATGTTGGAATTGACCGTAAACCGAACCGCGCCGCCTTCGGGGCCAATGGTCTTGAAGGGCTCGTCACAAAAGATGAAGGGTTCGCACTGCTGGGTGATGACGACCTTGCTGCTGCGGGAAACGCCGTCGAGCTGCGTAAGCAGTTTGATGTGCATGGCCTTGGTGTAATGCTCCGTATTCTTGCCCACTACCACATGCATCGGAGACGAAAAATCGCCGGTGTCGGGAGCAAACGAGATGGCATCATCATTGCAGGACGCCGACCAGTGGCCGTTGGTGAAAAGGATGACGGTGAATTCCCCGCCTTCAGGACCAAACGTCCACGAAGAGACGTCGGGCGTAATGGAAACGGTGGCCTCCTGTGTACAGGATGCCAGCAAAACCGCCGCCGCGACCAATATCAGGAATCGTTTCATAACGCAAATATATCAGTTTTTTTTCATACCTTCGCATCATAATAAGTAATGAGCGCGAGAAAGTCCCTAACAATTATCATTCCAGCCATCCTGGCCATCCTGGTGCTGATCCCGTTCTCAGGGTGTGAGAAATATATCCTTCCGGACATCCAGCTTTCGGTCGATACCCTGCGTTTTTCCGCCAAGGAAGACTCCCTGACCTTCTTCGTTCAAACGAACGTCATCACGACGGCCAAGGCCGATGATTCCGATTCCTGGTTGGAAGCCAATCCGCCATGGTTCGACGCCGACACGCTTGTCGTCGTCTACGTCACGGAAAACAAGTCCTCATCAACGCGCACAGCCACGCTCCCGATCAAATCGGAAGCCATCCTGAAGAACCTTACCGTGATTCAGGCAGGGGCTGAGCCCGATCCCAACGAAGAATAGATTCCCGGTCAAGCCGGGAACGATGCCCGTTACCGCCGGATTTCAATGGCGGGGCCGTGGTCGTTGACGACCGACCGGAGCCAGCGTTCGCGGAACTTGGGATGGATCGGCGAGGCGGGAATCGGTTTGCCTGCACCATTGCCGTTGTCCTTGAAGGAACCATCCGCGTTCTGCTGCTTGATGTTGCCATCCATGAATTTTATCAGCAGGTAATTGCTCAGCTCGTTCCACTCGTCGAACAGCCACTGCGAACGGTGGGCGCAGAACTCGGTGAGCATGCCTTTCATCTGTCGGACGTTGCCGCTTTCCAGCATTTTCAGCGCCCGGGCGTCGAGATCTGCCACGAGCGCCACGTTCTCATTCTCATAAGCGTCGATCTTCGCGCGGATCTCAGGAATCACGCGGTCGTAGTACAGATAGGAAAACTGCGCCACCCGGTTGAAGAGCCAGAAAGCCGAAGTCGGGCTGTATTCGAGCATCGAGCCGTTGCCTTCGCGGAAGCATTCCGGCACGGAGGTGATGCAGGTATAGATGGGGGTCAGCGCGCTGGTGGCGGCGTCATCGACGGCAAACCAGAGCAGGCCGCCCACTTCGTCGGGCAGCCAGCTGCGGGCCTGGCCCAGATACCAGAAGCCCGTCTGTTGCGTGGCAATGGCACGCTCGAACATATAGCTCTTGCCGTCGAGTTCGAAACTCATCGGCCGCCAGCGGTAAGGCGTGCGGCTCACGCCCGCGCCGACATCTTCGGAGAAGTCGAACGGCGTGCCTTCGTAGTGGTCGCGCATCACGTCGGCCAGGGCCTTCACCGAAACCTTGTTCTCGGGCCGGATGTAGAGCGGCATCTTGTGGGCAGGATTCTCTCCGCTGGCGAAATCCACATAACTGTCGGCATCGAAGAGGCTGCCGCCCAGCAGGCGGAAAGCCGACCAGACACGCGCCTCACATCCCCGAAGGCCGCCCCAGTCAGCAGGGCAGTAAGTATCACAGAAACTGAAATCCTCATCAGAGCCGGTATAGAAGCCCTTCGCACGGGCAAACGAGATCACGTCGGGCGCATAGAGGCAGTTTTCCGGATCGTTCAGCGGGAAATGATGGATGCGGCTCTGGTTGGCATGACCCGAGATGCATCCGTCGGGGATGCGGACGGCCACCCAGACGGCACCCTTCTCCTTGCCCTTGCCCACGATCTCGAAAATCCAGCACTCGTCCTTGTCGACAATCGAGAAACTCTCGCCTTCGGACGGGTAGCCGTAGGTCTGGACAAGATAGTCGATGGTCTTTATCGCCTCGCGGGCCGTGCGGGCCCGTTGCAGTGTAACATAGATCAGGGAGCCGTAGTCCATGATGCCGTCCGGGTTTTCCAGGCCTTCCCGGCCGCCGAAGGTGGTCTCCATGATGATGAGCTGGTGCTCATTCATGTTGCCGACCGTCTGGTAAGTATGGGGAACCTGGGCGATTCTGCCGCGGTAGAATCCGCCGTCCCAGTCGTATATGTCGAGCATCGAACCCGGTGCCCAATCGGCGGAAGGCTTGAAGTACAGTTCGCCGAAGAGCTGGTGGGAATCGGCGGCATAAGTCACCATGCAGGAACCGTCGGCCGAAGCGCCCTTGGTCACGATGATGTTGGTGCATGCATCCGTGCGGGGACAAAGCGGCAGCAGCGCGAGCAGGCAGGCCGCAGTCAGTATGAATCGTTTCATTTTCGAATTTGTTACGGGTTTGGTCTGCGAAGATAAAAAAATAGGTTATCTTTGCCAAAGATAAATGTATGCCCACGCCATGAAACGCCTGCTCTCATTGCTTCTGCCGGTTGCGGTCCTGCTGCTGTCAAGCCCTGAGCTCCGCGCACAGGAAGCCCAGGAACCCGATATGGACAAGATCATCAACAACCAGCTCGACAACCTTACCCGCACGTTCAAGCTCGACGAAGTGCAGGTGTTCTTCGTCGATTCCATCCTGCAGTACAACTATCCTGCGATGATGGCCGAGATGGAGCAGACTCGGAAGACAGGCGCCAGCAACTCGGATACCTACCAGGCCATCTCCGACAAATGGATGGACGCCACCGACCGGGCCTTCGAGCGTTTCTTCACGGAAGAACAGTGGAAGAAATACCTGAAATCGAACTACGGGAAGGAAAAAGTGCGCCGCGACAAGCGTATGAGCGAGCGCGCGGTCAAAGTCCAAGAATAGCCCGCAACTGCGCCGCCTCCGAGAACCGGTATTCCGGTTCCGTGCCCTGCAGGCCCCGTCCCCGCCAGTCAGCCAATGCGAAATCGCAGCCCGCTTCGTGGCCGCAGTGCCAATCATGGGCCGTGTCGCCAACATACAGGGTCGTGTCAGGTGCGGCACCTGCTTTCTCAAGATAAGCCAGCATCGGATCGGGGAACGGCTTGTGCCGCTCGCTCTGTTCGAACCCTATGACCACGTCGAAATACGGCAGGAACTTCGCCAGATGCGGGTCGTAGGCGATTTCCGTGCTGGAACGGGATGTTACCACGCCCGTGCGGCGGCCTGCAGCGCGCAGATCCCGCAGCACGTCCTCCACGCCGGGAAACGGCGTCACCAGGTGCATCAATTCCTGAAAGTGCTCCTCCCACACGATGGCGAACCGCTCTTCATCGGCATAGCCGAGCGTCGAAGCCGCCTTCGAGCTCGGAATCCCGAAAAAATAGTAGGCCTCCTCATAGGGGACCTCCTTTCCGGTCAGCTCCCGGATGGTCCGGATCAGGGAAAGGACACCCGTACGCTCGGTATCGAGCAGGGTGCCGTCGATGTCGAACACAATGTCGTTATAGGTTTTCATCGCCTGTCAATCTTGACCAGTACCGGAAGATGGTCGCTGTAGCCGTTGTCAAAAGTATTGCCGTAGTAACTCCGCCGTGGAGCGCCCTTGCGCAGCATGAAATTGCGGCGGAATATTTCTCCATAGTGTGTCTTGTCGACCCTCACCAGACGGAATCCCTTGAGCGCGGGCCAGGCGGGAAGCATGTTGTGCGACACCACGATCTGGTCGTACAGTACCCAGCGGTGGTTGTGGATACTGGTGCCCTTCCCTTCATCCGACAACATCCAGAACGGATTGTAATACTCTCCCTCCGGTACGTTGAAGGGCGATTTACGGGCCTTGAGCAGTTGGGAGAGCGACTCGTCGGAAGGATTGTCGTTCATGTCGCCCATGATCACCACTTTGATTTCGGGGTATTGCCGGCGAAGTTCCGCAGCGTGATCGCGCGCCGTCTCGGCACCGGCCCTGCGGAAGCCGGCAGAAGAGGCCACACCTGCACGCCGCGACAGGAAATGGCATACGTAAAAGGCGAACATCTCGCCATCGATGGCGCCCCAGGCCGCCAGAATGTCACGGCCGATATATTCGCGCCCGCTGCGCAACACGAGCTTGAGCGGCTCGCAGCCCATCAGCGTGAACTTATCGGGACGGTAGAGCAAGCCCACCTCCACGCCACGGGCGTCGTTCGACTCGAAATGCACACACTTGTAGTGAGCGCCCGACATCCGTTTCTGGGCCACCAGATCCTGCATCACCTTGAGGTTTTCCACCTCCGAAACGCCCGCCACCACCGGGAAGCCGTTATGGGCCGAAGCCACGGCCGAGAAAATCTCGCTCAGGTTGGAAAGTTTTCGAAGATACTTTTCGCGCGTCCAGCGCTTATCGCCCATCGGCGTGAACTGGTCGTCGTAGCGGTAGGAATCGTCCACGGTGTCGTAGAGATTCTCCAGATTGTAGAACATCAAGGTGTAAGCCATCGTACAAAAGTAGCGAAATTCTGGGAAAAGTCGCTGGATTTTTATAACTTGGCGAGTTATTAATATTGGAGAATTTCGACTCTATGAAAAAGATACACGAAGATGACCGCTGGTACAGCCTCCTGCGATATATTGTGGATCTCTATATCCGCGGTTCCTTCAAGACCGTCCGCTATGTCGGAATGAAAAATATCCCGCGCGACGGCTCCGTGATCCTCGCTCCGAACCACTGCGACGCGCTGATGGATCCTTTTGCCGTGCTGGCCATGAACCACGACAAGAAAGTGTTCGTGGCCCGTGCCGACGTGTTCAAGAAGCCTGTGTTCCGGAAGATCCTCACTTTTTTGAAGATCATGCCCATCCACCGCGTACGCGACGGATTCAGCAGCGTCCTCAACACCCGGGATACCATCGAAAAGTCGATCGAAGTACTCAACAATCAAGTACCGTTCTGCATCTTACCTGAAGGAACGCACCGTTCGAAACACAGCCTGCTCCCGTTGGGCAAGGGGCTTTCCCGAATTGCCTACGGGGCTGACCGCCTTCCGGACAAGCCAGGCCACGTTTACGTCGTTCCCATTGGATGCGAGTATGGCGACTATTACCGTTACCGGTCTTCGCTGCTGATTTCAGCCGGCAAGCCGATCGACGTCACTGAATACATCGCCGCCCATCCCGAGAAGAGCGAACCTGAGTTCCTCTCCGACATCCGGAACCTCACGTCCGAGAAAATGAAGAAGTTGATCGTCTTCATTCCGGATGACGACGATTATGAGGCCACCTGGGAACTCTCGAAGCTGATGTCGGGGAGCGTCCCGGAATGGAAACTCCAGCAACGGCTGGCCGCCAACCAAAAGGCTGTCGAAAAAATAGAAGCGTTGCGGGAGAAATGGCCTGAAAAGGCCCGCAAGCTCTTTGAAAAAGCCATTGCCTTCACCGAGGAGCGACGCCGCGCCCGCGTGAGCCTGTACGCCACCTACCCGAAGCATACCTTCTGGTCGACCCTGTGGCGCACGCTCAAGACCCTGGTGGGCTTCCCCTTCGCCCTGGTCTTTGCCATCGCCTCGCTGCCGGCCTGGGTCGTAGGAGAGAAGCTGGCTGCCGGCGTAGAAGACCGTACCTTCCAGAATTCCTTCCGCTGCTGCGCCCTCATGTTCATCTGGACGCTGATGCTGATCATCTGGACGGTGGTGCTCTTCTGCACGATGAAATGGTACTGGGCCCTGGCGGCCGTCGTCCTGCTGATTCCGGCGCCCATGCTGATGTACGACTGGGTGGAGCTGCTTCGCCGGTGCGCTTCCTCCTGGAGATATCTCTTCAACGGGACGCTGCGCCGACAGAAGCAGGACTTGATGGACGATTTGAATGAGTGTTTGAATTTGAAATAGTAATGCATTTTTATATGAAAAAAGTTTTCCTCCTTGCAGCGCTGGTCCTCGCGACCGTGGCGCAGGCACAAGAAAAGAAAGAAGTTGAAAAGACAGGATTTTCCTTCGGCGGACTGCCGATCGTAGCCTTCGACCAGGACAAGGGCTTCCAGCTCGGCGCCCTGGCCAACATCTACGACTTCGGCCAGGGAGGTTGGTATCCCAACCCCCGCCAGCAGATGTATCTCGAGGCATCCTGGTTCACCAAAGGCTCTCAGCTCTATGTTTTGAGCTACGACAACCGCTTCCTGATCCCGGGCGTCCGGTTCTCGTTCGCGGCACAGTTCACCAACGAAAAGGCACTCGACTTTTACGGCTTCAATGGCTATGAATCGTACTACGATGCTTCCCTGCCCACAGCGTACTACAGGATGGGCCGCAAGGTTCCCTACGGCAAGATCGATTTCACGGGTAAGATCGCGGAGCATTTCTACTGGAAATTCGGTTACCATTTCAAGTATTTTATCCTGAACAACTTCGAGAGCGAAACCCTGAAGGACCTCCCCTACCAGAAGACCCTGTTCGAGTGGTACAAGGACCTGGGATTCATCGATGCCGACGAATATAACGGCGGCTTGACGAGCGCTTGGCGCGCGGGTCTGATGTACGACAGCCGCGACGTGGAGAACGCGCCGACCCGCGGCCTCTGGGCCGAAGCCTTTATGGAATGGGCTCCCAAGTGGATGGGCACCAACAAGCCCTACGGCCGCTATTATGCCGTGGTACGGCAATACTTCCCCATTATCTCCAACGGCGATCTGGTGTTTGCCTACCGCGCCAATGTGCAGGGCTTCATCGGCGATCCGGCCTTCTATGTGCTGCCCTATGAATCCGTGCTCGGCCCGGGTTATGACCGCGACGGTTTCGGCGGCTACCGCACCATCCGCGGCCTGATGCGCAACCGCGTGCAGGGTCAGGCCATCTGCTACTTCAACACCGAACTCCGGTGGAAGTTCCTCCACACGAAAGTGTTCAACCAGAACCTGGCGCTGGGCGTGAACGCCTTCTTCGACGGAGGCCGTGTACTGAAGAACTACCACACCACGATTCCTGCCTTCCTCAGCTCGACCCAATACGAGCTCGGCCCTGACCAGCTTACCAAATGGAATCCCGAGAAATTCCACCTGGCGGCCGGCGGCGGACTCCGTATCATCCTCAACAAGAACTTTATCATCGCCGTCGACTACGGTCGGGCCCTCAACAAGCAGGACAACGGCAAGGGCGGCTCTCTCTACATCAATACGGGCTACCTCTTCTAGTCCGTCCAACGCGATATGAAAGTAAAACGAATCATCGGACTGTTGCTGGTGTCGGGAGCCCTGCTCCTGACAGCCGCTTGCGACGATCAGCTCCGCCAGCAGGTCGACGACCTGAAAGCGCGCGCCGCCAAGCTGCAGGAACTTTGCGACGAGATCAATGCGAACATCCAGGGTATCCGCACCCTGGTCAGCGCCATTGAGGAGAAAGACATGATCACGGGCATCACCGAGATCAAGGAAGGTTCGGTCGTCAAAGGTTACACCATCAACTTCGTCCATCATGACCCCGTCACCATCCTCAACGGACAAGACGGAAAAACACCACTGGTAGCCAGCAAGCAGGACTCCGACGGCAATTATTACTGGACCATCCAATACGGCTCCGATCCGGCGCAATGGATCCTCGATCCCGATGGCAACAAGATGCTTTCCGTCGGCACCATTCCCTACCTCACCATCCGCAACGGGATGTGGTGCTACACGGAAGACATGAAGACCTACATCGAGATCGGCCCGGCCACCGGCGAAGACGGCGAGAAACTCTTCAAATCGGTGACGGTCGATGCGAGCGACCCCCGCATCGTGGTCATCACCCTGTCGAACGGCCAGGTGCTGCGCGTTCCCACCTACAACGCCTATATCGCCTTGAAAGAGGAATTCGACAAAATCAACAGCAATGTCGATGCGCAGACCAAGATCATCAAGGCCGCACTCGACAAAATGATCTACATTGCGGAACTCCGCTCCATCCTCGACGGTACGGATACCGTGGGAACGCATGTCACGTTCTCCAACGGCTCCGATTTTTCCCTGTACGACTGGACCGATCCGATGATCCCCGTAATCTTCGTCAAGGAAGACACCGACGGCGAACTCTATTGGGCTTATGCGTATCCGGGACAGGACACCTGCTGGGTGCTCACGCCCGACGGAAAAAAGATTCAGGCAAGCAGCCAGAAGATTGAGGCGCCCGTCGTCGATGTGCAAATGGCCGACGACGGCTACTATTACTGGGTCGTCAAGTATCAGGACACCACCGTGGTTCTCCGATACCAACTCGGGGCGAACTATGAGCCTCATGCCCGGGATTCCGCTGCCAACAACATCTACAAGACCCTCACAGAAGACGAGTGGTATGTGTATATCACGCTGAAGAATGGCCAGCAGTATACGTTCCCGAAGCAGTACACGGTTTCATTGATTTCACAGGACGGCATGCCTGTGGACGACGCTCTTTCGATGCGGGCCGGTTCTGAAACACTGGTACGTTACATGGCCTTCGGCCCGTCTCCCGGCCTTACACTGATTGCACAGGGCGGCGTTTCGGCAATCGACACCACCATCAACGACGAGACTTATATCCGCATCAAGGCCCCTTCCGCCTCTTCCTTCAACCAGTGCGGCGTCGTGGCCATCTTTACCTTCGGCGAAGACTCCTCTCCCGTTTCCGTCATTCGTTCCTTTGCCATCAATAAAAAGGAGGATTAAGCCATGAAGAAACTGAGAATGTTTTCCCTTGCCCTGATGGCAATGATTGCCTTGAGCGGCTGTTTCAACGAACTTGAGACCGAAATCGGCCAGCTCGAGCGGCGCATCAAGAACCTGGAGGAGCGTTGCGCGTTGCTCAACACCAACATAGAATCGCTTCGCGCCGTGCTATCGACCCTCGAGAGCTACGATTTCATTACCCGCGTCGAGCCCGTGTACGCAGCGGGCCGGGAAGCTGGCTATACCATCTATTTCACGCATTCAGCTCCCATCACCATTTATAGCGGCACCAACGCCAACACCCCCATCCTGGGCGTGGCGAAAGCGGAAGACGGCATCTACTACTGGACGGTCCGCTATTCCGAGAGCGACGACCCGGTATTTATCACCGACAACTTCGGCGTGAAGATTCCCACGGCGGCCGTTTCTCCCAAATTCAAGATCGAGAACGGCAACTGGCTGGTGTCGTACGACAACGGTGATATCTGGCACATGCTGGGCCGGGCCACCGGCGACCCGGGCATTTCGTTCTTCGAGAGCATCGAGGATGCCGGCGATTTCGTGCGGTTCAAGTTGATAAACGGTTCAACGATCTCCATTCCTTACTGGGAAAGTTTTGAGAAGCTTGAAAAGGACTGCCGGCAGGCCAACGAAAACTTGGCCGCCTACACGGCCCTTGCCGCGAAGATCGATACTTCGCTCTATGCGACGCAGGTATTCCCGATTATGGAGGGGCGCGATACCGTGGGCTTCCGGCTCTTCCTGTCGGATGGTTCTTCCTACGCCTTCCATAGCGGCACCGCTACCAATGTCCCCGTAATCGGAGCTTCGCGCGACACCGCCAATCCTTCCGATACCCTGTTATACTGGACCATCACCTATAGCGGTGAAGACCATTTCGAATGGATCCGCAACGACAAAGGCGAAAAAATCTCGATGGATGCCGCCAGCGGCAAGCTGGTACAACTGACCCTTTTGCGCGACAGTAATGACGGCAAGTATTACTGGGCCGTTGCCTATGGAAACGAGCCTGCCTCCTTCCTGCTGCACAACGGGGAACGCGTCTGTGCAAACGCCCAGAGCGAAACCTCCCAGGTATCGCTGATTCTGAGTGTTGACATCGATCGCATCATGATCAACCTTACAGGCGTTACCAGCTACCTGATCATCCCTGTCCAATCATCGATTGCCGTGTACTTCCCGCTGCCGGTGCGGAATGGCGGTATCTACATGACAACCTTGGATATGCTCGATTTCACCTTCGACATTGCCGGAGGGAACGAGAAGTATTCGGTGCTTCCCGTCACGTTCGACGGCTTCTACTGCACCGTCACGACCACCGACTACGTCACCTGGACCGCGACCGTCAAGTCTCCCTCCACGTTCAAGAAAGGCATGACGAGCCATCTCAACCTGCTGATCTCGAATGGAAAGGGAACCATGAAAACCGTTGTTATCAAGATTGAATACCCTAATTGATCCTTCGCCATGAGAAAACATTTCCTTCTGATCGTTTCGACGCTCGCGGTACTCTTCCTGGCCGGAGGATGCGCCCAGGAGCTCAAAGAAGATGTCGCTACGCTGCGCAAGCAGGTCATTGAACTGGAAGAGCGCGTAAACAAATTCAACAGCGATCTCACCTCGCTGTCCGCCCTGATCAACGCCCTTGAGAGCAACGACCACATTATGAGCGTAACGGAATTCTCCGCCCTTGGCAGAACAGGCTACCGCATTACATTTACCAGCCTGACATCCATTCTGGTCCTCAATGGAACCAATGGCATACAACCCATTATCGGCGTACGCTACAACGAGCAGAGCCAAGCCTATTACTGGACCATCCAGATGGGCCCTGACGCTTCGCCCACATGGATGACCAACAGCATGGGGCAGCGCGTACGCGCCACCAGTACGACGCCCGTCCTGAAGATTGAAGACGGTATCTGGTGGTACTCATTCGACGGCACCTCCTGGGTCAAGAGCGGCTGGGGTCCTGCGCAGGGCGAAGACGGCAAACCCTTCTTCTCCAGTATCGACACCTCCGATCCTTATTATGTCGTATTTACCCTGGCCGACCGGACTGTTTTCAAAATCGCAACGCAGAAAGGCTTCGACGAGCTCTCTGCCCTCTGTACGACCGTCAATCAACAGATGGAGACCTACACCGAACTGGTGGCCGGCCTCGACTCCAACGTGTTCATCAAGAGCGTCTCGGAACTCCAGGAAGACGGCGAGACGGTGGGCTACAACTTTGTCCTGGAAGACGGACGCGTAATGACCATCCGCAACGGACGCGACTATGCCGACTCCCTCCAGCTTTGCGCACGGAAAGACGTCGACAACTTCTATTATTGGAGTTATCGCACCGATCCTGCCGCCGCCTACGCATGGATCATGTATAATGGGAAAAAAGTCCCCGTTTCGCCCCAGGACGGCACGCCGTACATCGGCATCACCGACTCACTCGGCGTACTGTATTTTACCATCTCTTACCAAAACGGTGAAACCGAGATGATGCGCGACGAGAAAGGCAATCCGATCCAGGCCAGCGGCCGAGCCGGGTTCAATTTCTTCAAGAATGTGGATTTTTCCGACACCAATGTCATTGTGGTGACCACCGCCGATGGAACGCAGGTGCGACTACCTCGCACACGCGTCTACTCTCCAGCCATCGAAGTCATCAAAATGACGCCTTCCGTTGCGGCCAATGCCCAGTATAACGATGCGCTGCGTGTAGTCATCACCGACACCACCTGGATGATGTCGGCCGCCACCACATACGAAGCCTACAAAGAAATCACCGGCACCACCCTGACAACGGCCACCTTGGATGGAGGCTATACACAGGAACCTGTGCTCCTTGAGTTTACGGCCACCCCGAGCGGTATCAGTACGCGGTATATCATCTCTTTCCGCATTCCGTTCCATACTGGCCCCAGCGCCACATGGGACACCTCACGCAAAACCCGCGTGGCGGTCTTCCTGCAATGGAACCAGACCAACACCATCATGAATGTGGCTGAGTTTAATAACATTTAGGTCATCTCTGCCGTATACGGCTCCGGCCGGAGGCCGAGGGGTCTGGGGATGTGCCCCAGTAAAACAAATGGTCCCTATGGGACCATGAAATAAAAAACAGCCTAATGGCTGTTTTTTATTTTGTGGTCCCTGTAGGACTTGAACCTACGACCAACGGATTATGAGTCCGCTGCTCTGACCGACTGAGCTAAGGGACCAAATTGCCGGACCTTGCAGTCCGGCAATTTCGTTTTAGGTTACACCTTGATTTCTACTTCGACACCGCTGGGAAGCTCAAGCTTCATCAGTGCGTCCACGGTCTTGGGCGTGGAACTGTAGATGTCCAGGAGGCGGCGGAAAGAGTTCAATTCAAACTGTTCACGCGCCTTCTTGTTGACGAAAGTCGAACGGTTCACCGTAAAGATCTTCTTGTCGGTCGGAAGCGGAATCGGCCCGCTGACGACAGCACCCGTAGCCTTTACAGTCTTGACGATCTTGTCGGCCGACTTGTCAACCAGGGCATGGTCGTAAGATTTGAGTTTAATTCTGATTTTCTGGCTCATTATTATTACTGATTAAAATATTATTCTTCATCATCATCGAAATAACGGCGTGGTCCACCGTGCTTGTCGATGACTTCCTTGGCCAAATTGGCCGGAACTTCCGCGTAGTGGGAGAATTCCATCGAACTGGTGGCGCGGCCTGAAGTCAAGGTCCGAAGCACCGTAACATAGCCGAACTGCTCGGCCAACGGCACCTTTGCTTTGATAATACGGGCATTGCCCTTGGAATCCATATCGACGATCTGGCCGCGGCGACGGTTGAGGTCGCCCACCACATCGCCCATATAGTCTTCGGGCGTAACCACTTCCAGCGACATGATCGGTTCCATCAGCACCGGTCCGCATTTGCGGAGGGCGTTGCGAAACGCAATCCGGGCGCAGATCTCGAAGGAAAGCGCGTCGGAATCGACCGGATGGAAACTGCCGTCGAGCAGCCGCACCTTCAAGGCCGTCATCGGATAACCTGCCAGCACACCGTTGGACATAGCGGCCGCAAACCCCTTTTCGACGGAAGGAATAAATTCCTTCGGGATGTTGCCGCCCTTGACCTCGTCGATGAACTGGAGGCCCGAGACGCCCTCGTCGGCCGGACCGAGCTCGACCTGAATATCAGCGAATTTGCCACGTCCGCCCGTCTGCTTCCGGAATACCTGCCGGTGGACCAGTGATTTGGTGACCGCTTCCTTGTAATTGACCTGCGGTGCACCCTGGTTGATCTCCACGCCGAATTCCCGGCGGAGACGGTCCACGATGATATCCAGATGAAGCTCGCCCATGCCGCTGATGATGGTCTGACCCGTCTCGGCGTTGGTTTGGACGGTAAACGTGGGATCTTCTTCCGACAGTTTGCCCAGGGCGATGCCCAGGTGGTCGAGATCCTGCTGCGTCTTCGGTTCCACCGCGATGCCGATCACAGGATCGGGGAACGTGATGGATTCGAGTACGATGGGATGCGCATCGTCGCAAATCGTATCGCCTGTACGCAACTCCTTGAACCCGGCGGCGGCGCAAATGTCGCCCGCTTCGACCCAGTCGATGGGGTTCTGCTTATTGGAGTGCATCTGGTACAGACGGACGACGCGCTCTTTCTTCCCGGAACGGGTGTTGAGCACCTGCTCGCCCGCGTTGAGGCGGCCGGAGTAGGCGCGGATGAAGGCAAGCCGTCCGACGAAGGGGTCGGTGGCAATCTTGAAGACGAGGCCGCAGAACGGCTCGTCGGCCTGAGGCTTGCGATCAACCTCTTTTTCCGTACGGGGATCGATGCCCGATACGCTTCCCTTGTCGAGCGGCGAAGGGAGATAACGCATCACGGCGTCGAGCAGGAACTGGATGCCCTTGTTCTTGAACGACGAGCCGCAGCAGGTGGGGACGACCGCCATGGAGAGCGTCGCCTTCCGCAGGGCCTCGACAATCTCATCTTCGGAGATGGCGTCGGGATCGTCAAAGAACTTCTCTAGAATCTCGTCGTTGTATTCAGCGACCGATTCGATGAGCCTGCCCCGCCACTCTTCTACGTCAGCCTCCATTTCAGCGGGAACCGGTTTCTCGACGTAATTGACGAGTTCCTTGCTGGTTCCGTCGTAATAGTAGGCCTTCTTGCCGATCAGGTCCACGATGCCTTCGAAGTTCTCTTCGGCACCGATGGGCAGGCAGATCGGAACGGAGCGGGCGCCCAGTTTTTCATTGATGTCTTCCACGACGGCAAGAAAATCCGCGCCGGTACGATCCATCTTGTTGACGTAGGCGATCTTGGGGACATGGTATTTGTCCGCCTGACGCCATACCGTCTCTGACTGCGGCTGCACGCGGCCCACGGCACAGAAAGTGGCGATCGTCCCGTCAAGGACGCGAAGCGACCGCTCGACTTCGACCGTGAAGTCAACGTGACCCGGCGTGTCGATCAGATTGATCTGGTACTGTTCCCCCCTGTAATGCCAGAAGGCCGTCGTAGCGGCCGACGTGATGGTAATGCCACGCTCCTGCTCCTGGACCATCCAGTCCATGGTCGCAGCGCCTTCGTGCACCTCTCCTATCTTGTGGGTCTTGCCCGTGTAGTAGAGGATGCGCTCGGACGTCGTGGTCTTACCGGCATCGATGTGGGCCATGATACCGATGTTGCGCGTATATTTAAGGTCTCTTGCCATCAAACGCGGATCAAAGAGCGATTTAGAAACGGAAATGGGCAAACGCCTTGTTGGCCTCTGCCATTCTGTGCATATCCTCTTTACGCTTGAATGCTGCACCTTCGCAATTGTATGCAGCCATAATCTCTGCAGCCAGTTTCTCCGCCATGGAGTGGCCGGAACGCTTGCGGGCGAAGACAATCATGTTCTTCATCGAAAGGGAGATCTTTCTTTCCGGACGTACCTCCATAGGGACCTGGAAGTTGGCACCGCCCACGCGGCGGCTCTTCACCTCGACCTGCGGGGTGACGTTTTCGAGCGCCTTCTTCCAAATATCGATAGGAGCCTGTTCAGAATCTTTCATCTTCTCGCCGATGATGTCGATTGCATCGTAAAAAATGGAATACGCGATACTCTTCTTCCCCTGGAGCATCAAGTTGTTGACGAAACGGGTAACCTGCACGTCATGGAACTTGGGATCAGGAAGTAGAATCCTCTTTTTAGGCTTCGTTTTTCTCATTTGTGTAAGAATTTAAAAAAGGTGATGAAAACTACTTAGCGGCTTTCTTGACTTTCGGCCTCTTGGCGCCATAAAGGGAACGGCTCTGCGTACGACCCTCCACGCCAGCGGTATCAAGTGCGCCCCTAAGGATGTGGTAACGTACACCAGGGAGGTCTTTCACACGACCGCCACGAACCAGCACGATGCTGTGTTCCTGAAGGTTGTGACCCTCGCCCGGGATGTATGCATTGACCTCTTTCTGGTTGGTAAGACGAACACGCGCCACTTTACGCATCGCAGAGTTCGGCTTCTTAGGCGTAGTGGTGTACACACGGACACACACACCGCGCCGCTGAGGGCAAGCATCCAGCGCGCGAGATTTGCTCTTTTCGACGATAACCTCGCGTCCTTTGCGAACTAATTGTTGAATTGTTGGCATAAATAGTTGTAAATCTATTATTTATGTTTTGTATCCTCGCTTTTTGCGGGGTTGCAAAGATAGAACAAAAAATCCTAACTGCCAACAAGTTTTGAACAAATTTACTCCGTGGTAAACGAAGTCGTGGCCCGCAGGGGCTCTCCCGCTTCAGAAAGGCCCTCCGCCACCACGGTGAAACGGCCCTTATAATCGGGCAATCTGCAGGGAACCACCAGCGTCTGTCCGGGTGCCAGCTGCAGGAGCGGGTGCCAGTAGATGGTCTGGCGGTAATCCGGATAACCGTCGGCGCTCTCCAGCGCGGCGCCCGTGAAGGCGGTCGGAACGGCCACGCCGTCGTAGTCGATCACGCGGACGTTGCTTCCAAACTTGAAGCCGGGCAGGTTGTGCTTGTACGTCACGAAGTTGACGATGCCCTCGAAAACGCGGGTGCCGATGTAGCAGGTGTGCGGATAGATGCGGATCACCTCCACCAGGAGCGGATCGTACGCCATGATCTTCTCCTGGTCGAAAACAGGTACGCCATCGATCATCATCAGCGACCTCGCCCGCGAGAAACGGGACTCCGTGCCGTCTTCGAGGCGGACCTGGATGTCCCGGGAACCGTCGCGGGTGCGGCGGGCGCGCAGCTCCTGTACGAATTCGACGAACACCTCGTCCATTGTGGTGAAGCGCGTGTAGTCGTCGAGCGGATATTCGATGACGTCGTCGCCGAAATCAGCGCCCGGACGCATGGGCAGCGGGTCGAGCAGCGTATCGGCGGTAAACTGCCGTTCTACTTGCATCGCCACGCTGCGCGCGAGCAGCTGTTCCCTGAGCGAAGCGCTCATCGGAAGCTTGTCGGCCGGAGCGACCGGAGCACCCACGAACGGCGAATCCAGTTCGATAAAGCAATTGAGCGAAGGGTCGATTCCCTCGATCTCACAGATATACTCCTTGCTTCCGTAGATATTACCCGTAAAAAACTCCACCCGGCCCTTTTCATCGATGACCGAGGCATACACGTCGAACTCTTCGGAGGGTGTGGAAATGAAGGCATATTTGCCGACCAGCTTCGACATCATCTCTTCGCTGAAACCCGTGACATGGCCGCGGATGATTTCACCCTCGTATTCAGGAATGACCTGGTCGTCGAACTTGCGGGGGCCCACCTTGCGGCAGTCGGCCGTGAAATCGCTGATGGTCGGATTGCCGTTCGGGAGGATGCCGTCGTCGTGGGATACCGACAGGCTCAGCGTCGCCGGCTTGTCGCCGCAGTTCACCAGAACAAGGGTGTCGTTGCGCCACTCGATGGTCAGAGATTCCCGGTCGGAGCCGGGCTTGATCGGGGATCCCTCCTCGCAGAGCCGGGCATATTCCTCCGGCTCGACCACCTCCACACCGTCCTTTACGCGTTCAGTCGAGAACACATTGAACACCGAAAGGGTCTTCGAAGCCAAGCCATTATAATCGTAGCCGTTTTCGGCCTTGTTCTGCGCCGTATAGGCAATCAGCCGATAGTTGCCGGTCGGCAATGAGGCAGGGAGCGCCAATTGGCCAGCGCCACGACCGTCGAGCAACGACACCTTGGCCGAGGCCACCATCGTCTTGCCGTCGTGCAATTCCACATAGCCCACGGCACTGACAGGAGAAAGGGTTCCCTGCCGAGCGTCCACGCAAAAGGCCGAATACCAAATTATATCGCCCGCGATATAATTATCCCGGTCTGTCGTGACAAAGGTTCGTTCCACCACCCGTCCCTGGGCGAAAGCCAAGAACGAAATCCACAGCAGCGTCAGAATAAGCATTGTCTTTTTCATCGTTCCCTCCTTTTTCAATAGGGCCAGTCGGCCGGTTTGGTCAACGTCCCGCCTTTCATACGGCAATCCAGGCAGCGGCTGGGCCACCACTCATAACCGATCCAAGCCCCGGAATTATCATCAAACACCTCGTACGCGGGGCGTTTCCCCATATGGTAGGCAAGCCAGTAGTCGGCCGGGTTCCTCAATGTATCGAGCTGCGGCCGGTCCCGGTTGGGATTATGATAGAACTGGATCAGGCTGTTGTTGACATAGAACTTCTTGCGGATGATACTCATCACGCCGACGTAGCCCAGCACCATTTCGTCGGGATTATCGAGATTGACAACGTTGCCGCGGAGCTCGGAGGGCTCGGGGGAGAAAAGCCCGCCCACATCGTGGGAATTGCGTTCCATGACCTCCCAGTATCGATAGGCATCTTCGGGAATCCGCATTTGCAAAACTTCAGGAGAATACATCACCGACACCCTCTCATCCTGGTAGTTCAGCGTATAGAGCACATGGTCGACCAGGCGGTCTTCTTTCAGGTCCATCGTCGTCCCCGTCATGATTTCCGGACGCCGGCTGTTCGACCAGCACCGATAGGTGCGTTCTTCTTCCGGGAGGGGAACAACCTCTCCTACGCCGGGAGAAGAAATGACATACTTGAACAGGGCGTTCGTCATGGCGTGATACTCCCAGGTCTCATTGACGCTCCAGCGGTAGTAACCGCCTTGCGAATCGGAAGAATGCGTGGACACCATGATGTCCATTGAAGTGCGGTCTTCGCTGATCCGGTACGAAAGGCTGTCGATCTGGCCTCCGGAAACGGCCTTCCCCCAGGACGAGGCGTAGGTTCCCTTGCTGTTCTCGATGACCAGCCGGTACTCCAGCGAAGGGTCGGCCGTCCGCATGTCGAAATTGCCATAAGGAGAAGTAAAAGTGGCGGGATCATATTGGGCACCGGCAGGAAGGCTGATCCGGTTCTCATAACGGCCGCCGTTGCTGTCTTCGATATGCATCCTGCTCCCATAGAGCACCGTCATCCGCTCTTCCGACGTGGCGAGCGTATCGACCAGTGTCCAGGAATAGCTGAGTTTGATGGAACTGATGTCACCGATGACGATGTCGCCTTCGACAATCATGTAGCCGCCCTCACCGTCGATCTGGGGATCATAGTCATAAACACACGCCGAAACGGTCGCCAGCAGCACAACCCATAAATATAGGAAAGATCTATTTTTCATCAGAATTTCAGGTTGAAGTTGACATAGGGAATCTGGGTCGCGAAAACGCTGAGCATATGGCCCGTCACGGTGTAACCGTCGGACGTGTAGTAGATCGAGTACGGGTTCTTCCTGCCTGTCACATTATAGCATCCAAGGGTGAACGACATGTGCGTCAGCTTTTTCAGGTAGTGGCTCGGCTCGATGATAATGGCCACATCGAGTCGGAAGTAGTCGGGGATGCGGTAGCCGTTGCGTTCGGAATACACCAGCCGCATGCCGCTTCCATAGTTGTAGCGGCCTACCGGGATGGTGACGGGGCGTCCCGTCGCATAATCGAGGTTGGCCGAGATGCTGTAGCGATGCGTGAACTTATAGTTGGCCACCACTTTGACATCGTGCGGCTTATCGTGGGGCGCGTTGTACCAGTTGCCGCTATTGATGGTATAGATGCCGCGGTCTTCCATCTCGCGTAGCCGGGAGCGGGAGTATGTGTAAGACACCCAGCCGTTGAGTTTGCCGAGCGTCTTCTTGGCCATGAACTCGACACCGTACGAGCGGTTTTCCGTCTCGATGAGGTCGTCGGCCAGATTGGGATTCATCACCAGCACGGCGCCGCTCTTATAGTCGATGAAATGCTTCACCCGCTTGTAGTATGCCTCCAGCGACAGGTCGAGCGTGTTGTCGAGCAGGGTGCGGTAGAAGCCCGCCGCAGCCTGCCAGCCCGTCTGGGGACGGATCTTGTCGCTCGTCAGACGCCAGCTGTCGGTAGGCGATACGTTGACACTGTTGGAGATCATATGGATGTACTGCCGCATCGTGTTGAAGCCCGCCTTCACGCTCGTCACGTCGTTGAACGAGTATTTGCCGGAAATGCGGAACTCCGGGCCGCCGTGGAACTTTTTGTCACCGGGGCGCACGAACTGCGACCAGCGCAGGCCCGCGTCGACCGAGAGGTGTTCGTCGATCACCCAGGTGTCGCTCACATAGAGCGCCGCTTCGAGGGCTCTTTCATGGTCGAGGTCCTGCCATTTGATCAGCGACTCTTCAGAGGAAGGATGGAGCGATCCGGGATTGAGGTCGTATACAGTGGCATTGAAGCCATAGCCCAACGTATGGGCTTCGGTGAGTGTCGATTTGAAATTCAGCTTCGCAAAATACTGGTCGACCGACGTGGCGAGCGTGTATGCGGAATACGCATTGTATTGGTCTTCAATGCCGTAATGGTAGCTGTCGTAACCGGTTGTCAGCGTAAAGGAATGTCGGTCGCTGAGAATGCTGTGCCATTTCACCGACCCGTTGATGTTGCGGTAGCGAAACGTCGTGTCGTGGCTGAAACTGAATTTGTCGCGGGAGAAATAACCGTAGGCGTGCAGGGTGTTCCGTTCGTCGATCTTGTGGCTCAGGCCCAGGTTGACATCCTGGAACGAAGCTTTTCCGCCCGCGTAGTTGCTGTTTGCCGGCAACAGATTGAAGATCCAGTTGGAATACGTAGTGCGGCCGCCGAGAATGAACGTCGTGCGGTCTTTCACCAGCGGACCTTCCAGGTGCAGGCGGCTCGTCAGCAGGCCCAGGCCCAGCGAGCCCTGCACCTTCTTGCTGTTGCCGTC